>NZ_JACEFC010000033.1 GCF_014180715.1 Nocardioides stalactiti
GCTCGGGACCCGGTTCGGCGCCGACCCGGCCCGGGGGCTCGGCCGGTCGATGACGGCACGCCTCGCGATCCACGCGGGCGACGTCGAGGGCGGTATCGCGATGCTGGACGAGCTCGCGGTCGACCTGGCGGCCGGCGACTTCGACCCACTGACGACCGGCAACGTCTATTGCGAGCTGATCTGCATCGCCCAGTGGCTGGGCCGGCCGGACCGGGCGCGCGAGTGGACCGACGTGATGGAGCGCTGGCGGCACGGCCGGGCGTACGGCGCTTCGCACGGTCGATGTCGGGTGCACCGCGCCGAGCTGCTCCGGGTCTCCGGACCGGGCGCCGCCGCCGAGGAGGAGGCCCTGGCTGCCTGCGACGAGCTGCGGCCGTGGATGCGCCGCGAGCTCGGGTGGCCGCTGGTCGAGCTCGGCACCATCCGTCTGCGCCTCGGTGACCTCGAAGGAGCCGAGGAGGCGTTCCTCGGTGCCCACGAGCGCGCCTGGTCTCCGCAACCGGGTCTCGCCCTTCTCCGGCTCGAGCAGGGCGACGCTGTCACGGCGACCGAGATGCTGCGCAGCGAGATAGAGCACCCGGCGGACCTGCCGTGGAAGGAGCGGCCACCCTTCGGTGAGCTGCGCATGGTGCCGCTCCTCGAGGCGCAGGTCGTGGTGGCGACAGCGACCGGCGACGCCGCGACCGCGCGCTCGGCGGCCGACCGACTGCTGGCGGTCGCCGAGAGCAGTCCCGGGCCCGGCCTCGAGGCGATCGCGGCACTCGCCGATGCCCGCGCCGCCCTGCTGGCAGACGACACGACGACGGCCGCGGCGCGGTCGCAGCAGGCTGTCGCAGCCTGGGTGGACATGCAGGCACCGTACGACGCAGCGGTCGCTCGGACCGTCCTCGCCGACGCTCTCGCCGCGGCCGGGAACAGCTCCGGCGCCGCGTTGGAGCGGACGTCGGCGTTGGCTGCGTTCGTCGAGTTCGGTGCAGTGCGGCGAGAAGCGGACGTCCGGACGCTGCTCGAGGTCGGTGTGAGCGGAACCGGCACGCCGGTTCGCGCCGCGGCAGGCGCTCCGGTCGAGGCGGAGCTGGTGAAGCGCGGTGACCACTGGGAGGTTGCGTTCCAGGGGCGCGTCGCGGTGCTCGCCGACCTCAAGGGCATCGGTTACCTGGCCGCCCTGATCGCCCGACCGGGCCGGGAGGTGCATGCGCTCGACCTGGTCGGCGGGGTGGTGGAGCAGGGACTTCCGGTCATCGACGAGGAGGCGAAGGCGTCGTACCGACGTCGTCTGGCCGAGGTCGAGGACGACATCGCCGAGGCCGAGCGCGACCACGACGAAGCCCGCCGGCTGCTCGCCGAGCGCGACCGGGACTACCTCGTCGCCGAGCTCACCGCGGCCGTCGGTCTCGGGGGACGCTCACGAACGACCGGGAGCAGCGGCGAGCGGGCGCGTGGTGCGGTCACGCGCTCCCTGCGCTACGCCCTGGCGCGGCTCGAGGAGCAGCATCCCGACCTCGGCGCGCACCTCGCACGCACCGTGCGGACGGGAGCCTCCTGCAGCTATCAGCCGGACCCGCTCACGCCGATCTCGTGGCGTCTCAGCGGGTGACGCGGATCGTGCGACTGGTGTCGCCCGCGCACCGCGGCGTCGCCTTGACCTCGGCGTAGAAGCGACCCTCGGCGCGGCGGGCCCGGACCGACCAGTAGCCGACCGAGAACTCGCCGGTGTCGGTGGCGAAGCGGACGTCGTCCCGACCGCCGCGGCTGCCGACCTGCTTCATCACCAGCACGGTCCGGCCGACGGCGCAGGAGTCCTCGTCGGTGATGATCGCGCCGTGCAGGTCGATGCCGTTGTCCTGGATCGTGACCCGGTTGGCCGCCGGCGCGACGGCCTGGCCGGCCGGGCCGAGCAGCACGAGAGCATTGCCGGCGGTCACGGCCAGGGCTGCGACGGTTCGTCGATGGCGAGCGGGAGGGTGCACCCCCATCAGCGGGTGACGCGGATGGTGGGGCTGGAGTCCGCCTGGCAGTTCGGCGTCTTCCTGACCTTGGCGTAGTACCTGCCCGGGGTGCCGGTGTTGCCGGTGTTCCAGTCGCCGTCGGTGTCGGTGGTGTCGTTGGCGAAGTGGGAGTCGTCGCCACCGCCGCGGGTGCCGATGACCTTGAAGAGCACCACGAAGCGATCAGCCTTGCAGCTGGCGCGCGGGCTCTTGACCTTGCCGAACAGGTCGGTGCCCTCGGCCTGGATGGTGACGGTCGAGTCGGCGGGAGCGACCGTGGCTTCGGCCGGGCTGAGCCCGACGACGCAGGTGGCGGTGGCCAGGAACCCGAGAGCGAGTCGGCCGGGAGCGGAGGCGAAGGTTCTCATCGCGCCACAGTAGGCCCGAAAGCGGGGTGGCGCCCCCGGTTCCGGGAGAGACGCCACCCCGCTCGGGGCCGATGAGCCGTCAGCGAGACGCGGTGATCGTGGGGCTGAAGTCGGCCTTGCAGAAGGAGTTCTTCTTGACCTTGGCGTAGAACTTGCCCTCGGTGCCGGTGTTGCCGGTGCTCCAGTCACCGTCGGTGTCGGAGGTGTCCGACGCGAACCGGATGTCGTCGCCGCCGCCGCGGGTGCCGACGACCTTGAACACGATGACCTTGCGGTCGGCCTCGCAGGACGCGAGCGAGCTGCTGACGTTGCCGAAGAGGTCGGTGCCCTCGGCCTGGATGGTGACCGTGGAGGGGGTGAGCGCGGCGGCCTGGGCGCCGGGGGCGAGCCCGACGGCGGCACCGGCGGAGAGGCCGAGGACGGAGAAGGCGGCGGCACGGAGGATGGTCTTCATGGGAGTGGTCCTTTCAGGAGGGGAACCGACCCGGTGGATCGGTGTTGTGTCCTGTGGATGCAGCCCACCCGGGGTCCAGTTCCCGGTTTCCCGAAAAAACTTCTGGACGACGTCGCGCCGCCTCGGTCCAGGTCAGCCGAAGACGTCGACGTGCACGTGGTCGCGGTGCTCGAGGATCGCGACCGAACCGCTGGAGGACGGCGGGTCGTAGTCCCGCCAGCCGTCGCGCCCGGCGGTCCAGATCCGGTCGTCGTAGATGACGGTGCGGATGTCGAGGCGCGCGGCGTTGCCGACCAGGTAGTGCGCCACGGCCCAGCCCCGCGTCCGGTTGGTCGCGTTGACGGGTCTGAAGAAGATGTCGATCGCGCGGCCCTCGTAGTGGGCCGACCCCTCCATGTGTCCCGTGGAGACACCGCCGGGCTCGAACCCGCCGAGCGACAGCTCGCCGAAGCGCTCCAGCAGGTCCACCCGCACGTCGTCGGCGCGCCCGGTCAGGCCCGTCTCGATGAGCTCCTCGTCGCTGGAGGGGGCGCCGCCGTCCAGGTCGCACGTGAAGGTCGCGGGGGAGTAGCCGGTGAGCGCCGAGGCGAGGGCACGGGCGTCGGCCTCGTGGTCGGCGTACGCGTCGGGGAAGGCGGAGCGCTGCACCTCCTGGGCCGCGACGGTGATCGCCAGGTTCTCGTAGCCGTCGACCTTCTCCAGCGCGTCGTAGAACGCGTTGGTCGAGTAGACCGGGTCGAGGATCTCCTCGCGGGTGCCCCACCCCTGGGAGGGCCGCTGCTGGAACAGGCCGACGGAGTCGCGGTCGCCGTAGTCGATGTTCTCGAGCTTGGACTCCTGGTACGCCGTCGCCAGGGCGATCGACACCGCTCGCGCGGGCAGCCGACGCTCCATCGCGATCGCCGCGATCAGGGTCGCGTTCTCCGCCTGCTCCCCGCTGATCTCGACCTCGTGGTCGTCGACGGTGACCGAGCAGTCACCGCTCGGACCGGAGATGAGGTCGTCGACGGCGTTGAGGATCACGACGCCGATGACGGCCACCAGTCCCAGGGCGGTGAGCGCCACGCCCACCGCCAGCCACCTCCCCTTCATGCTCCGAGTGTCCGTGACGGGTGGTGAGGTCGGCCCGAGGGCGGGCGCACCTCAGTTGGCGTGCAGCGCTGCGTTGAGGGCGATGCCCTCGCCCTGCCACGGCACGGCCTCGATCGCCCCGGACTGGCTGTTGCGGCGGAACAGGACGTTCGACGCGCCCGACAGGTCGCGGGCCTTCATGACCGTCGGCTCCGCACCGGAGAGGTGCACGAGCACCTTGGTGCCGGCGGTGACGTAGCAGCCCGCCTCGACGACGCAGTCGTCGCCGAGGGAGATGCCGACCCCGGCGTTGGCGCCGATCAGGCAGCGCTTGCCGATCGAGATGACCTCCTTGCCGCCGCCCGACAGGGTGCCCATGATCGAGGCGCCGCCACCGACGTCGGAGCCGTCGTCGACGACGACGCCGGCGGAGATCCGGCCCTCGACCATCGAGGCGCCGAGCGTGCCGGCGTTGAAGTTCACGAAGCCCTCGTGCATGACCGTCGTACCGGACGCGAGGTGGGCTCCCAGCCGGACCCGGTCGGCGTCGGCGATCCGGACGCCGGAGGGCACGACGTAGTCGACCATCCGCGGGAACTTGTCGACGCCGTAGACCGCGACGACCTCGCCGGCGGCCCGGAGGCGCGCGCGGGTCAGCTCGAAGCCGTCGACCGCGCACGGGCCGGCGCTGGTCCACACGACGTTGGTCAGCAGGCCGAAGACGCCGTCGAGGTTGAGGCCGTGGGGCGCGACGAGGCGGTGCGACAGCAGGTGCAGCCGCAGCCAGGCCTCGGTGGCGTCCGCCGGGGCGGCGGCGAGGTCCGCGACCTCGACCAGGGTGACCCGCTTCTCGACCGCGCGGACCTTGTCGCTGCCCTCGAGCGCCGCGAGCTCGGCCGGCGCGACGGCGTCCGCCGGCTTCGCGCCGAGCGCGGGGGAGGGGAACCAGGTGTCGAGCACCGAGTTGTCCGAGGCGTAGGTGGTCAGGCCGTAGCCCCAAGCAGCAGTCACGTGGGGTGATTCTAGGGGGCAGGGCGGGTGAACTGATTCGCACCCGACCCCGGCAGCGCCGTACGCTGGGCCCACAGGCGCTCGAGCCGTCATCAGCGGCGAGCCCCGGGAAGAACAGCCCCGCCGACGCGGGGGGCCCAGTAGAACCCGGCGGGAAGGCCCGTCACAGCCGTGAACGAGAGGTCGACGACTCCAACATCGGGGTGGGCGGCAAGCAGGGTGGTACCGCGGCGAGAGTCGTCCCTGTGGCCCGATGAGACCGACCCGCAGGAGCCGTGACCGATGACCTACCCCAGGGTCAGCAACGACAGTGCCGACAAGACCGCCGGCGTCCCGTCCTCGCCGCGCTTCCCCGAGATCGAGGAGCGGGTCCTGGCCTACTGGGCCGAGGACGACACCTTCCGCGCGAGCGTCGAGGCGCGTGACGCCGGGACCGACGGCGAGAACGAGTTCGTCTTCTACGACGGCCCGCCGTTCGCCAACGGGCTCCCGCACTACGGCCACCTGCTGACGGGCTACGTCAAGGACATCGTGCCGCGCTACCAGACCATGCGCGGCAAGCGCGTCGAGCGCCGGTTCGGGTGGGACACCCACGGTCTGCCGGCCGAGCTCGAGGCGATGCGCCTCAACGACATCAAGACCACCGACGAGATCGTCGAGATGGGCATCGACAAGTTCAACGACGCCTGCCGGGCGTCGGTCCTCAAGTACACCGGCGAGTGGCGCGACTACGTCACCCGGCAGGCGCGCTGGGTCGACTTCGACAACGACTACAAGACCATGAACCCCGAGTTCATGGAGTCGGTGCTGTGGGCCTTCAAGAGCCTCTTCGACAAGGGCCTGGTCTACGAGGGCTTCCGCGTCCTGCCGTACTGCTGGAACGACGAGACGCCGCTCTCCAACCACGAGCTGCGGATGGACGACGACGTCTACCAGGACCGGCAGGACCCGTCGGTCACGGTCGGCTTCGAGATCACGACCGAGGGACCGTTCGCGGGCGCGAAGGTCCTCATCTGGACCACCACGCCGTGGACGCTGCCGAGCAACCTGGCGGTCATGGTCGGCTCGGACATCGACTACGTCGCGGTCCAGCACGACGGTGACCGGCTGATCCTCGCCGAGGCCCGGCTGGGTGCCTACGCTCGCGAGCTGGGCGACGAGCCCGAGGTCGTGTGGCGCGGCCAGGGGTCCGACCTGATCGGCCTGACCTACGCCCCACCGTTCTCCTACTTCGCCGACCACGCCCGGGCGTTCCGGGTCGTCGCGGCCGACGAGGCCGTCACCACCACCGACGGCACCGGCCTGGTCCACAGTGCCGGCGCGTTCGGTGAGGTCGACAAGGAGGTGACCGACCGCGAGGGCATCGAGCCGGTCATGCCCGTCGGCAAGGACGGCCGCTTCACGCACCCGGTCGCCGAGTACGCCGGCATGCTCGTCTTCGACGCCAACCCGCACATCATCGACGACCTGAAGAGCACGGGAGGCTCGGTCACGCCCGGCACGGTGCTGGTCCGGCGCGAGACCTACAACCACTCCTACCCGCACTGCTGGCGCTGTCGCGAGCCCCTGATCTACAAGGGCGTCGAGTCGTGGTTCGTCGAGGTCACCAAGTTCAAGAGCCGGATGCTCGAGCTCAACGAGCAGATCCGCTGGGTGCCCGAGCACATCAAGCACGGTCAGTTCGGCAAGTGGCTGGAGAACGCCCGCGACTGGTCGATCACCCGCAACCGCTTCTGGGGCAGCCCGGTGCCGGTGTGGAAGAGCGACGACCCGGCGTACCCCCGGATCGACGTCTACGGCTCCTTCGCGGAGATCGAGCGCGACTTCGGGCGGCTGCCGCTCAACGCGGACGGCGAGCCCGACCTGCACCGGCCGTGGGTCGACGACCTCACCCGGCCCAACCCCGACGACCCCACCGGCCGGTCGACGATGCGGCGCGTCAGCGACGTGCTGGACGTCTGGTTCGACTCCGGCTCGATGAGCTTCGCCCAGGTGCACTACCCGTTCGAGGACGCGGACTGGTTCGACCACCACTTCCCGGGCGACTTCATCGTCGAGTACATCGGCCAGACCCGCGGCTGGTTCTACACGATGCACGTCCTGGCGACGGCCCTCTTCGACCGCCCGGCGTTCTCCTCCTGCATCAGCCACGGCATCGTGCTCGGCTCCGACGGCAACAAGATGTCGAAGTCGCTGCGCAACTATCCCGACGTGCGCGAGGTCTTCGACCGTGACGGCGCCGACGCGATGCGCTGGTTCCTCATGGCCAGCCCGATCCTGCGCGGCGGCAACCTGGTCGTGACCGAGCAGGGCATCCGCGACGCGGTGCGCCAGGTGATGATCCCGCTCTGGAACACCTGGTACTTCTTCTCGCTGTACGCGAACGCCGAGGGCTACGAGGCGAAGGTCGGTGGACCGGAGTCGCTGGCCAGCACCGACCCGCTCGACCGCTACCTCCTCGCCAAGACCCGCCAGTACGTCGAGAAGCTCACGGCCGAGCTCGACGACTATGCGATCGCCGACGCCTGCGAGACCACCCGCGGCTTCCTCGACGTCCTGACGAACTGGTACGTCCGCCGCTCGCGTGAGCGCTTCTGGGAGGGCCGCGCCGAGGCGTTCGAGACCCTCGCCGCGGTGCTCGACACCGTCTGCCGTGCGGTCGCGCCGCTGCTGCCGCTGACCACCGAGGAGGTCTGGCGCGGTCTCACCGGCGGCCGGTCCGTGCACCTCGCGGACTGGCCGGACGCCTCGGCCCTGCCGACCGACGACGCGTTGGTCGCTGCGATGGACCAGGTGCGTGAGGTCTGCTCGGCCACGTCGGCGCTGCGCAAGGCCGGCGGCCTGCGCAACCGACTGCCGCTCGGCTCGCTCACCGTCGTCGTCGCCGACCCGGCCTCGCTCGAGGACTTCACATCGATCGTCGCTGACGAGGTCAACGTCAAGCACGTCCGGCTGCTCGCGGCCGACTCGCCCGAGGCCGGCGCCTACGGCATCTCGCAGCGGCTCTCCGTCAATGCCCGGGCCGCGGGGCCGCGGCTCGGCAAGGACGTCCAGGTCGCGATCAAGGCGTCGAAGTCCGGCGACTGGTCGGTCGCCGAGGACGGCACCGTCACCGCCGGCGGGCTGGCGCTGGTCGAGGGCGAGTACACGCTCGAGACGGTCGTGGGCTCCGAGACCGACGGCACCGCGACCGGCATGCTGCCGGGCGGGGGCTTCGTCGTGCTCGACACGGTCGTCACCCCCGAGCTCGCCGAGGAGGGCATCGCCCGCGACCTGGTCCGGGCGGTCCAGCAGGCGCGACGCGACGCCGACCTCGACGTCACCGACCGGATCGTGCTGACGATCGGCGGCTCCACCGCGGTCCTCGGAGCGGCGGGGACGCACGAGGACCTCATCTCCAAGGAGACGCTGGCGACGTCGTACGTGATCGACGAGGCGGCCGAGGGCACCGTGGTCACCGTCGGGGACGGCGAGACCGCGACGGTGACGGTCGTCCGGGCCTGACGGCCCCGGACGAGCCCCGGCCTCGCCGTCTGGCAGGCGTGCGCACGCCACGCTCGCTGACCGCACACCCTCACGGGACGTTGAGCACCGTCTCGCAGGTCGTCGCCCGGTCGGTGCCCGTCATGCCGTCGCAGCGGTCGGTCCCGGCGCCGCCGAGCAGGTAGTCGTTGCCGCCGTCCCCGCCGATGCTGTCGTTGCCGCCGGCCCCGTTGAGGGTGTCGTTGCCGCCCGCTCCGCGGAGCCAGTTCGCCAAGGAGTCGCCGGTGAGCTTGTCGGCGAAGCGGCCGCCGGTCAGCCGTTCGACGAGCACGAGGGTGTCGGTACCGGCGCCGGGCGCCTGTCCCGAGGCGGGCGAGGCGGTGACGGGACCGGCGGCCGTGGAGAAGCGGACGGTGTCCGACCCCGGCCCTCCCACGATGAAGTCGTTGGCCGAACCCGGGATGAGGACGTCGCTGCCCTCGCCCCC
Organism: Nocardioides stalactiti; assembly: GCF_014180715.1. GTDB lineage: Bacteria > Actinomycetota > Actinomycetes > Propionibacteriales > Nocardioidaceae > Nocardioides > Nocardioides stalactiti. Next base: position 8,863 of record NZ_JACEFC010000033.1, read on the forward strand.
GATGAGGTAGTCATCACCCGCGCCCGGGCCTGCGCCCGCCGAGACCAGCGTGTCGTTGCCCCCGGCGCCGTCGATCTGGTTGAAGGACGCCGTGCCGGCGAGCCGGTCGGCATACGGGCCGCCGGTCACGTGCTCGAAGCCGTCCGCGACGTCGCTGCCGAACCCCGAGACCACGCCGGTGCCGAGGTCGGCGCGGACCGGGCCGGGCGCGTACTGGAGGTTGAGCGTGTCGAGCCCGTCGCCGCCGGTCTCGTCGTCGTCCCCGAGCCCGGCCACGACCTGGTCGTCACCGCCGCGGGCGTCCACGAGGTCGTCGCCGGCCCCCGCCTGGATCAGGTTCTGTGCGTGGTCACCGAAGATCTGGTCGGCGTGCTCGGAGCCGGTGATCGAGGAGACGTTGGTCAAGGTGTCCTGGTGGCCGCCGCTGCTGGCGGTCCCGGCGACGAGGTCGGCGACGACGCCGGCCGGGGAGTAGAAGTAGGTGACGTGGTCGCCCTGGGGCGCACCGGCGAGACCGGCGATGTAGCCGTCGAGGTAGTCGCTGCCGTGGCCGCCCTCGAGGCCGTCGCGACCGGCCCCGCCCTGGAGGTTGTCGTCGGCGCCCTCACCGCGGAGTACGTCGTTGCCCTCCCCGCCGTGGAGCTGGTCGGGGCTGTCGCCGCCGGCGATGTCGTCGTTGCCCGAGCCCCCGAGCAGCAGGTTGGCGTCGCCGTTGCCGAGCAGATGGTCGTTGAACGGGCTGCCGACGACCGAGGCGATGGCGGAGAGGTGGTCCTGGCCGCTGGCCGCCCAGGTCAGACCGGTCGAGAGGTTCACCCCCACCGGCCCCGGCGCGTCCTCGTAGACCACGGTGTCGTCGACGGCGCCCTCGCCGTTGCCGTAGACGTAGTCGTTGCCGACGCCGGGGACGAACGTGTTGGTCCCGCCGAGCCCGTAGGCGACGTCGTTGCCGTCGCCGAGGCAGATCAGGTCGTCGCCCTCGAAGCCGAAGACGGTGTCGTCGCCGCCGAGTGCGGCGACGACGTCGCGCCCGTCGGTGCCGTTGATCGTGTCCGGTCCCTCGGTGCCGACGTGGGTGGCGCTGACCCCGCGGCAGGTGACGGCGGCGTCCGCTGTCGGGGAGGGGAGCACGAGCAACGCGGCGCCAGCGGTGGCGGCGGCGAGGACGAGGCGGGGGGTGGACCGGGGAGCGGACATGGCTTTCCTCCGAGAGCAGGAGCTGTTCACCCTCCCTGCGTGACAACCTTTGTCACGATCCGACAGGAGCGGGTGCTGTCCTCGACGCTACGAAGGCCGCTGGGCCCGCTCCTAGTACATGATCTGGACCTCGCCGGTGCAGGATCGGGACCTGGCGATGACGGTGCTGGTTGGATGAGGGGCATGTCCGTGGCCCCGCTCGACCTGACGGCCGACGCCGTGACCCTCACCCGCCAGCTCGTCGACATCGAGTCCGTGTCCCGCAACGAGCAGCAGATCGCCGACGCGGTCGAGGCGGCGCTGCGCACGCTGCCGCACCTCACCGTCGTACGACGGGGGCACACGGTCGTCGCGCGGACCGAGCTGGGCAGGCCGAGCCGGGTGGTCATCGCCGGACACCTCGACACCGTCCCGGTCAACGACAACCTGCCGAGCCGGTTGGAGGGCGACCTCCTGCACGGCCTCGGCACCTGTGACATGAAGGGCGGCGACGCGGTCATCCTGCGGATCGCCGCGACGGTCACCGAGCCCGTCCACGACCTCACCCTGGTGCTCTACGAGGCCGAGGAGATCGACTCGACGTACAACGGGCTCCGGCTCCTCAGCGAGTCCGACCCCGACCTGCTCACCGCCGACTTCGCGGTGCTCATGGAGCCGTCGGACGCGGTGGTCGAGGCCGGTTGCCAGGGGACCCTCCGCGTCGACGTCCGGACGACCGGGGAGCGGGCCCACTCGGCCCGGAGCTGGCGCGGCGTCAACGCGATCCACGGCGCCGCCGACGTCCTCCAGCGGCTCCAGGCCTACGAGGCGCGCAAGCCCGTCATCGACGGCCTGGAGTACCACGAGGGGCTCAACGCGGTCGCGATCAGCGGCGGGGTCGCCGGCAACGTGATCCCCGACGAGTGCGTCGTCACCGTCAACTACCGGTTCGCGCCCGACCGCTCGGAGGAGGAGGCGCTGGCCTACGTGACCGAGTTCTTCGCGCCGTACGACCTCACATTGACCGACTCCGCGCCCGGCGCCCTGCCCGGCCTCGACCGGCCGGCGGCGAAGGCCTTCATCGAGGCCGTCGGAGGTCCCGACGGCACGGTGAACCCGAAGTTCGGGTGGACCGACGTCGCCCGGTTCACCGCCCTCGGCGTGCCTGCAGTGAACTTCGGCCCCGGTGACCCGATGCTTGCTCACAAGCAGGAGGAGCACGTGCCGGTCGCGCAGATCGAGCGGTGCGAGCGCCGGCTGCGCGCGTGGCTCCAGGGTGAGGAGGCCCAGACATGACCCGACGTTCCGGACCCGGTCCCCGTCCCAGCAAGGGACGTCCCGAGGGATCGACCACCGACCAGCGGCTGCTCGACAGCAACGGCGACAGCGACTGGGTCCACACCGATCCGTGGCGCGTCCTGAAGATCCAGGCCGAGTTCGTCGAGGGGTTCAACGACCTCGCCGAGATCGGTCCCGCGATCGCCGTCTTCGGCTCCGCGCGGATCCAGCCCGACCACCCGGCCTACCAGCTCGGCGTCCAGGTCGGCGGCGCGCTGGTCGACGCGGGCTTCACCGTCATCACCGGCGGCGGTCCCGGGGCGATGGAGGCCGCCAACAAGGGGGCGACCGAGGCCGGGGGCGAGAGCATCGGCCTCGGCATCGAGCTCCCGTGGGAGGCCAAGCTCAACGACTACGTGACGTTCGGCCTCAACTTCCGGTACTTCTTCGTCCGCAAGATGATGTTCGTGAAGTACTCGCAGGGCTACGTCGTCCTGCCCGGCGGGCTCGGCACCCTCGACGAGATGTTCGAGGCGATGACACTGGCCCAGACCCTCAAGATCACGACGTTCCCGATCGTGCTGATGGGGGTCGAGCACTGGACCGGGCTCATCGAGTGGATGCAGGGCACGATGCTCAGCGACGCACGGATCAAGCAGTCCGACATCGACATGCTCACGCTCACCGACGACGTCGACGAGGCGGTGGCCCTCATGGTCGCCGCCCGCGACCGCCACGCCTGAGCAGGACGGAGCCGTCGTGCCCCAAGCGATCATGTGGCTCTTCGCCGTCCTCATCGTGCTGGCGATGGGCGGCATCGCGATGCTCGCCGCCGGTCGGGGCGAGCCCATGAAGCCGGCGTACGACGACCGACCCGATGCACGGGTGCCGGCCGACCGACCGCTGACGGCCGACGACCTGCGGCGGGTCCGCTTCTCGCTGGCCTTCCGTGGCTACCGGATGTCGGAGGTCGACGCGCTGCTCGCCCGGTTGGCGCACGAGCAGGAACGACGCGCTGACCCGGAGTGACGGCCTCTGCTGCGCAGCGCGCGGGGCATGAGGGATAATGGAGGTGAACCCGCGCAGGCTGCACCGACGGGTCGACCAGTCTGCCTTGGATGAATTGGGAAGTGGGGTGCCGCATGGCGGCGATGAAGCCTCGGACCGGTGACGGTCCGCTGGAGGTCACCAAGGAGGGCCGGGGCATCGTGATGCGCGTCCCGCTCGAGGGCGGTGGCCGCTTGGTCGTCGAGCTCAACGCCGAGGAGGCAGGTGCCCTCGGTGACGCGCTCAAGAACGTCGTCGGGTGACGGAGCCCGTTCTTCCTAGCCAGGTTTCACCCCCGGAGGTCGCGCTCAGCGGTCTCCTCCCGGCCGCCATCGTCGGCGTCGACGTGGTGGCGGTCCCCGTGTTGCCGGACGGCAGCAGCGACGAACCGGGCGTGCTGCTCGGGCCCGGCGCGGCCGAGCTGAGCGAGGCGGTGGAGGTCGATCTCCTCGCGGTGGCCGAGCTGCGCCGGATGACCGGTGCCGTCGGCGAGGTCGTCGAGGTTCCCGTGCCGCTCGGCACGGCGGCCAACCCGGACCTGCGTCTCGCGCTGCTCGTCGGCGTGGGCGCGGCGCGTCCGATCGACGTACGACGTGCCGGCGCTGCCCTGGCGCGGGCGGTCCGCGACCACGACGCCGTCGCGACGTCCGTCCCGGACGTCGCCCCGGACCCGTCCGGCGAGGACGGGCCCACGCGCGAGGAGATGGTCGAGGCGTTCGTCGCCGGCGTCATGCTCGGGTCGTTCGAGTTCCACTGGCGCTCCGCGGGCCCGCAGCGCCGTCCCGTGCGCCGGGTCGTCGTCGCGCTCCCGTCCGGCGGTCCCGAGCGGACGACGCTCGACCAGGCGCTCCTCGACCGGGCGGTCGCCCTCGGAGGAGCCGGGTGGCGATCGCGCACCCTCGCCACGGTCCCCAGCAACCTCAAGAACCCTGCCTGGCTGGCCGAGCAGGCCCGGGCCGTCGCGGCCGAGGCCGGCCTCGAGCTCCGCGTCTGGGACGAGGCCGACCTCGAGCGCGAGGGCTTCGGGGGCATCCTCGGCGTGGGACGCGCCTCGGCCTCCCCGCCCCGCCTCGTCCGACTCGACTACACGCCGCCCGGGGTGTCCGGTCGCGCGGCGAAGAAGCTGCCCCACATCGTGCTCGTGGGCAAGGGCATCACCTTCGACACCGGCGGGCTCTCGCTCAAGCCCGGCGCCAGCATGGTGTCGATGAAGCGCGACATGACCGGCGGCGCCGTGGTGCTGTCGACCCTCGCCGCGCTCGCCGACGTCGGCTGCCCGGTCCGGGTGACCGGCCTGGTCCCGGCGGCCGAGAACGCGGTCTCCGGGTCGGCGATCCGGCCGGGCGACGTCATCCGCCACTGGGGTGGTCGCACCAGCGAGGTGACCAACACCGACGCGGAGGGACGCCTCGTCCTCGCCGACGCCTTGGCCTACGCCGCCGCCGAGCTCGACCCGACGGTGCTCGTCGACGTCGCCACCCTCACCGGGGCGATGAAGATCGCGCTGGGCCAGCAGCTGGGCGGCTTCTTCGCCACCGACGACGCGCTCGCGGCAGCGATCACCGCCGCGGGGGAGCGCGCCGGCGAGCCGGTCTGGCGGATGCCCCTGTACGCGGGCTACGAGGACCGGCTGGCCTCCAAGGTGGCCGACGCCGACAACGCCGCCGGCAGCCCCGGCGCGATCACGGCCGCGCTGTTCCTGCGGCACTTCACGGGTGGCCTGCCGTGGGTCCACCTCGACATCGCCTCGGTCGGTGACGTCGAGAAGGAGCTGCACGAGTGGACCGTCGGGCCGTCCGGCTTCGGCGCGCGCCTGCTGCTCACCTGGCTCGGGCAGCCCGAGCCGCTCGCCGGGCTCACCGGCACCGACTGACCACCCGCCCCGCTCGACCGCCCGACCGACCAAGGAGAAGATGTGAAGGGTCTGACCGTCCGCTGGTCGCTCGCCGATGCCCCCGAGGGTGTCGAGGAGCAGCTCTCGTCCTACGTCGCCGACACCTCCCACGCCCGGTTCACCGGCATGGCGGGACTCTCCTACAAGACCTGGCGGATGGTGCCGGGTGCCTGGTTCGAGGGGTGCTACGTCTTCGCGGACGACGCGACCCGTGCCGCGTTCCAGGAGACCTTCACCGCCGGTGCTGCGGAGTCGCCGGGCTCGCTGATCATCGGCAGTGCGCCGGTGCTCATCGAGCCGTGCGACGTCGTCGCCATCGCCGAGGGCGGCATCGGCTTCGCGGCCACGCCCCGCGCCTGAGCCCGTCCCCGGGCCGGCGCGGTCAGTCCTCCTCGGGAGCCCAGACCTTCTTGGCCAGCAGCAGTCCGTCGCCGACGGGCAGCAGCACGGGCACCAGGCCCTTGGTCGCCGCGACCTCCTGGACCAGGTCGCGGATCGCGACGGTCTGGTCGTCGCGCTGCGCCGGGTCGGCGACCCGGTCGTGCCAGAGGGCGTTGTCGAACGCGACGACGCCGCCCGGGCGGAGCAGGCGCATCGCCTCGGCCAGGTAGGCGCCGTACTCACGCTTGTCGCCGTCGGCGAACACGAGGTCGTAGTGCCCGTCGGTCAGGCGGGGGAGCACGTCGAGCGCGCGGCCCGCGATCGTGCGGACCCGCTGCGGTGCGATGCCCTCGTCCTTGAACGACTCGCGCGCCAACCGTTGGTGCTCGGCCTCGATGTCGACGGTCGTGAGGACACCGTCGGGGCGCATGCCGCGCAGCAGCCAGAGTCCGGAGACGCCCGCCCCGGTGCCGATCTCGACGACCGCGCGGGCGTCGAGGACGGCAGCGAGGAAGCGCAGCGCGGCCCCCGCACCGTTGCCGACAGCGACCGCACCGACCTCCTCTGCGCGGGCCCGGGCCGCCTTGATCACGTCGTCCTCGACGACGTAGGTCTCGGCGTAGGTCCAGCTGGACGGGTTGATCGGCGGGAGCGGAGAGGCGGCCACGGTCACACCGTAACGGTCACCCGCCCCGGTCTTGCGGAACAACGCGGGGCGACCGATCGTTGGCTGGAGCAGTACGACCCGCGGGTGCCCGGCAGTCCTCAGGCATCCGGAGCCGCTTTCACAGGGTTTCCTCAGGCCAGGGGCATAGGTTCACGACGACCAGGGAGGCAGCACACCGGTGCGGAGAAGGGTGGCGACCATGAGTGCCGAGCAGGCTGATGCGCTGCCGGTCGAATCGGGCGAGCAGTCGATGGACTGGCACTCCATCGTCGAGCAGCACTCCGACCGCGTCTTCCGCCTCGCGCTGCGCCTCACCGGCAACCGCCACGACGCCGAGGACCTCACCCAGGAGGTCTTCGTGCGGGTGTTCCGCTCGCTGCACACCTACCAGCCCGGCACGTTCGAGGGCTGGCTGCACCGGATCACCACCAACCTCTTCCTCGACCAGGCCCGCCGCAAGCAGCGGATCCGGTTCGACGCCCTCTCCGACGAGAGGGCGGCCCGGATCGCGAGCCCGGGCCTCGAGCCCGGCGCCGCCTACGCCGACCACACCTTCGAGGACGACGTCGAGGCGGCGCTGTCCGCGCTGCCGCCGGACTTCCGCGCGGCCGTCGTCCTCTGTGACATCGAGGGCCTGACCTACGAGGAGATCGCCGAGATCCTGGGCGCCAAGCTCGGCACCGTCCGCTCCCGGATCCACCGTGGGCGCGCGATGCTGCGCGCCGCGCTGGCCCACCGGGCCCCGCAGGGCGAGCGCACGCGGTACGCCGGCCCGGCGCCGCTCGTCGCCGAGCGCGGGAGGGCCTGATGGGTCACCTCGGCGCTCGGGTGAGCGCGCTCCTCGACGGCCAGCTGTCGCGGGCCGAGGCTGACGAGGCCTGGGCCCACGTCTATGCCTGCCACGCCTGTCGGGACCTCGTCGAGCGCGAGGGGTGGGTCAAGACCCGCCTGGCGGGCCTGTGCGAGGGCGGCGCGTCCCCCGACCTCAAGGGCTCCCTGCTGAGCCTGACGCCCGGGGAGCAGTTCCTCGCCGAGGCGCGTCACGGTGGCGGTGTCCGCCGGGGCGTCAGTGTCGCGGTCATCGGCGGCGGCACCCTCGGCGCGGCCATGGTGGGCGTGCTCGCGCTCGGCTTCGGTCCGGGTCCGGCCGGTGTCGACCGCCGGCCGCCCGTGTCGCGCGTGGAGACCCCCGCCGTCAGCGAGACCGACGCGGAGGCCCCGAGCACCGGTGACCGCCAGGCCCCGGTGCGGGCCACCCACGTCGTCGTCGCCGAGCGGGCCGGCACCGCGTCGGTCCCGGTCCTCGCGGCCGCCGTGCTGCCCGACTGGGTCGCCCACCTGCTGCCCTGAGCACCGCTCCGGAGGCCGCGGAGCCATGGCTCAGGGGGCATCGGCGATGATGGGCCCGTGAACGACCGACTCGACGACGCCGCCGACCGCTGGGCGCCTCCTGGTGAGTCGCAGCCGGCTGCCCAGCCGGCCGCCCAGCCAGGTGCCCCGACAGGTGCCCAGCCGGCGGCCCCGCCGGCCGCACCGTCGGTCGCCCCGCCGGCCGCGCAGTCGGTTGCCCCGCCGGCCAGCCGACCGTCCGCGCCGCCCCCGCCGCCGACCGAGGCGTTGACCGCCGTGTCACAGCCGACCCGCGCGTTCTCGGCGACCTCGGCCTCCGTCCCGTCGGTGACCGGTCCGGTCCTTCCGCCGCCCGCGGCCCCCGCGCCGGAGCGCGCCCGTCCCTCCGGCTGGGTCTGGCCCGTCGTGGCGCTGCTCGCGCTGGTGGTGGGCGTCGCCGGCGGCGTCGTCGGCGGCATCGGCTACGCCGAGTGGAACGACGACGAGCAGCAGCCGGTCACGACCGTCGGTCTCGACACCAGCGGCCTCGACACCCAGCCGCCGCTCCAGAAGCCCGGCTCCGTCGCGCGGGTCGCGCAGGAGGTGCTGCCGAGCACCGTGCAGATCATCGCCGAGTTCGAGGGCGTCGAGGCAGGTGCCACCGGATCCGGCTTCGTGCTCGACGACCAGGGGCACATCGTCACCAACAACCACGTGGTCGCCGACGCCGCGGAGAACGACGGCCCGATCGAGATCGTCGACCAGGACGGCAACCGCCAGAACGCCACGGTGGTCGGCCGCAGCCCCGTCTACGACCTCGCCGTCCTCCACGTGGCCGGGGCCGACGACCTCAAGCCCGCGTCGCTCGGGCGCTCCGAGAGCCTCCGCGTCGGCGAGCCCGTCGTCGCCATCGGTGCTCCGCTCGGCCTCAGCTCGACCGTCACCTCGGGCATCGTCAGCGCCCTCAACCGGCCGGTGACCACCGGCAGCACGGCCGACGACTCGTCGTACATCAATGCCGTCCAGACCGACGCCGCGATCAACCCCGGCAACTCCGGCGGTCCGCTCGTCAACCTGCAGGGTCAGGTCGTCGGCGTGAACTCAGCGATCGCGACCAACGGGGGCGGCTCGTTCGACGAGGAGGCGGGCAACATCGGGGTCGGCTTCGCCATCCCGGTCGAGCAGGTCATCGTCACGGCCGACCAGATCCTGGAGTCCGGCGAGGCGCAGTACCCCGTCATCGGCGCCCGGGTCCAGACCGGCGGGCCGACCCAGCTCGACGGCGCGACGGTCGACGAGGTCCTCGCCGACTCGCCCGCCGAGGAGGCCGGCCTCGAGGACGGCGACCTCATCACCCGGGTCAACGGCCTCCGGGTCACCGACGGCATCGCCCTCATCGTGGCGATCCGCACCCACCAGCCCGGCGAGACCATCGAGTTCACCGTCGAGCGCGACGGCGACGAGCAGAAGATCCAGGTCACGCTGGACGGCGAGGTCGGCTAGACCCGCGCGTCCACGCGAGTGTCCGCGCGAGTGGCCTAGGCGTTGAACAGCAGGTAGAGGCCGCCGGCGGTGAAGCCGACCATCACGACCAGCAGCGGGAGCTGACCGGTGATCTGGTGGCGCCGGGGGAGCAGCGCGATCGCCCGGTCGTGGGCGAGCACGGCCGCCGTGACGTGGCCGACGACGACCGCGAGCACCTTGATGGTCGCGAGCACCGTCGGGTGGTAGGAGAACCAGTACGACGGCTCGACCGCCGCCGTGCCGAGGATGTCCCACCCCTTGCCGAGCGGATCACTGGCCCGGGCGAGGGTCTGGGTGCCGACGTCGATGAAGAGCGTCAGGTAGTGGGCCACGATGTAGCCCGCGACGATCGGCACGATCGAGTGCGCCAGCCGCCGCGGCAGCTCGCGTCGACGTACCTCGGGGCCGACCCCGGTGAGCGCGGCGCCGAGGCTGAAGATGACGGCGGCCCCGACGCAGAACGTGAGCAGCGCCAGGTTGTTGAGCACCAGCCCGTTGACCGACGACTGCTGGATCGTGCGGATCCAGTACGTCGACTCCCCGAAGGAGTCGAACGCCGTGCTGCCGAAGAGCACCGCGACGACGGCCACCAGCCCGGCCCGGGAGGGGATGGACGCGACACCGGCCAACGGGCTGCGGAGGCGGATCCGTCCGTCCTCGTCGCGCCCGAGGACGGACAGCGAGCCGACCAGGGTGGAGTAGACCTCGAACGGGTCGGCGTACTCGTAGAACCGGGAGCCGAACACGGCACCGCCGACGAGCATCGCGGCGACGTAGAGCGCGCACCACAGCCGCACCGTCCCGAGATCGGTCGGCGTCCGGTTGACCAGCTCCATCCACACGAACGAGTAGAGGCCGATCGCCGCCGGCCAGTGGCCGAGCCACGCCGGGTAGTCGTAGAGCCCGCGGTCGGGGTCGCCGCCGGTGAGCCGGGCGAGCCCGGCGTTGACGGTCCGCATCGGGTTGATCGCGCGCCAGACCGGGCCGAACAGGATCGAGGCGAAGACGATGCCGACCCACAGCCAGACGTAGATGATCCCGAAGAACGGGTTGGTGAGCTGGTTCTCTCCGGCGATCGCGGTCCAGGCGGTGAACGCGAAGCCGAACAGGCCGATGATGCGCAGGGCGACCAGGCCGTACGACGGCACGCGTCGCGGCCGCTCGGGGGACTCGGCCTCGTCCGGCAGGACCTCCAGCCCGGTGGCGTAGCGCGGCGAGCGCCACGCGACGACGAGGACGGTGAAGGAGATGACCAGAGCCGCGACCGCACCGGAGATCGCGAGGCCCAACGAGATCGGGAGATCGGCCTGACCACCCAGCCCGTGGGCCTCGAGCACGCCGCCGGTCACCGGACTTCGAGCTGCACGATGACCTGGTCGAGCTCGTGCGACTCCACCTCGATGATCCCGGGACGGTCGATCTGGATCTCGAACGTCTCCGTGCCGGCGTCGTAGGCGAACTCCTGCTCGGGGTCGGAGTGCAGGTGGAGGGTGCCGGGCTCGTCTGCGGTCACCACGAGGTCGATCGGCTGCCCCTTGTCGACCTCGACGCGCTCGCCGTTGGGCGTGACCGCGCCGTTCTCGAAGGTGATCTCGACCACCTCCGGGTCGCCGTCGGACGTGCCGCCGTCGCCGCCCTCGTCGGTGCTGCAGGCCGCCAGGGCCGTCCCCACCAGGACCGTGCACGCCAGTCGCCGCACCGTCGTTGCCTTCACCGTGATCCTCCTGCTCGTGCCCGGGTCCGCGCCTCGTCGGCATCGTCCATCCTCCGCACACGGACAAATGCCAGTGCGGACGCGGACCTCTGTCAGAATCTCACGCAACAAGCCATGGGGCTTGACGGGGGGCCGGTACCAGAAGGTGGGTTTGTCGTGGTCGATCGGGTTCGCGCGCGCGACCTGTCGTTCCTGACCGCTGAGACTCCCGAGACGCCGCTCCACAACGCGACGATCGAGATCTTCGACCCGGGCGACTCCGGGTTCGACTACGCACGCCTGGTCGAGCTGATCCGGGACCGGATCGCGTTCGTCCCCCGCTACCGCCAGCGGGTGCAGGCCGTGCCGGGTCACCTCGCCGCCCCGCTGTGGGTCGATGACGAGAACTTCGACCTCGGCTTCCACGTCCGCCGTTCGGCGCTGCCGCGCCCCGGTACGTCGACCCAGCTGCTGGAGCTCGCCTCCCGGATCGTGTCGCGCCCGCTCGACCGGTCACGCCCGTTGTGGGAGGTCTACTTCGTCGAGGGTCTCGAGGGCGGCCGGGTCGCGCTGCTGTCCAAGACCCACCAGGCGCTCGTCGACGGGGTCCACACCGTCGACCTCGGCCAGCTGCTCCTCGACGCCCAGCCGACGCCGCGCGAGTTCGAGCCCGACGACTGGGAGCCGCGTCGCGCCCCCACGCCGGGTGCGCTCGTCGCCGGCGCGGTGCGCGAGGCCGTCACCGACACCCAGACCGTCGTCAACACGGTGCGGGGCACGACCCGCACGGTGGCCCGGACGGTCGATGCCCGCACCAAGCGGGTGCGGAGCGTCGTCGGCGCCGTCACCGGCCGCCGGCCGCGGTCCCGCGGCGTCATCGGCGGCGAGCTCTCGCAGCAGCGTCGCGTCGTCACCGTCGAGACCTGCCTCAGCGACTACCGCAAGGTCCGCCAGGCTCACGGCGGCACGGTCAACGACGTCATCCTGGCCACCGTCACCGGCGGCCTCCGCTCCTGGCTGATGACCCGCGCCGAGTCGATGGGCGGCATCCGGCAGGTGCGCGCGGTGGTCCCGGTCTCCGTCATCGACGAGGAGCTCGAGGCGACCTCGCTCGGGAGCCAGATCGCAGCCCACTTCGTCGACCTGCCGGTCGGCGAGGCCAGCCCGGTCGTCCGGCTGCACCAGGTCTCCTACTCCTTCCAGGCCCACAAGGAGACGGGTCGTTCGGTCGCGGCCAACCGGCTCGCGGGCGTGGCCGGGTTCGCGCCGACGACGTTCCACGCGATCGGCTCTCGGGTCGCGGCCGACGAGATGCGGCGCGGCTACCAGCTGTCGGTGACCAACGTCCCCGGACCGCAGACGCCGCTCTACGCCGCCGGCGCGGAGATGCTGGCGAGCTATCCGGTCGCGCCGCTGGTCCAGGGCCACCCGCTGGTCCTGAGCGTGACCTCCTACAACGGCGGGGTGTTCTACGGCATCACCGCCGACCGGGACCTGGTGCCGGACGCGGACCTGCTCGGCATCTGCATCCGCGAGGCTCTCGACGAGCTCCTCGAGGTTTCCTCGGCCGGTCGGGAGCGCGCTCCGCGCGGTCGTCGTACGACGTCGGGCAAGCCCAAGCCGAAGCGCTAGGTGCCGCGCCGGCGGTGAGTGCAGCGACGACTCGCTCGCGCCATTGTTTGTCTGACAAAGTGGGCGGCATGGACGCCATCACGTTGCCACCGGCTCCCACCAACGAGCCCAACCTGACCTATGCGCCCGGCACCCCGGAGCGCGACGCCCTGACCGCGGAGATCGCCCGACAGGAGGCGACCGAGCACCCCATGGACGCCTACATCGGCGGCGAGTGGGTGGCTGGCGGCGGCCCCGAGATCCAGGTCGTCCAGCCCCACGACCACGCCCACGTCCTCGGGGTCCTCAAGGGCACGACCCAGGCTGACGCCCAGCGCGCGATCGACGCCGCGACCGACGCCGCTCCCGCCTGGCGGGCGATGCCGTTCGACGAGCGCTGCGCGATCCTGCTCAAGGCCGCCGAGCTGCTGGCCGGCCCGTGGCGCCAGCGCCTCAACGCCGCGACCGTCCTCGGGCAGTCCAAGACCGCGTTCCAGGCCGAGATCGACGCGGCGTGCGAGCTCATCGACTTCTGGCGCTTCAACGTCCACTACGCCCGGCAGATCCTGGCCGAGCAGCCGATCGCCAACAGCCCCGGCGTCTGGAACCGCACCGATCACCGCCCGCTCGAGGGCTTCGTCTACGCGATCACGCCGTTCAACTTCACTGCGATCGCGGGCAACCTGCCGACCGCGCCTGCACTCATGGGCAACACCGTCATCTGGAAGCCGAGCCCGACCCAGCAGCACGCCGCGAGCCTGACGATGCAGCTGCTCGTCGAGGCCGGGATGCCGCCGGGCGTCATCAACATGCTGCCCGGCGACGGCATCGCGACCTCCGAGGTGGCGCTCGCCCACCGCGACCTGGCCGCCATCCACTTCACGGGGTCCACCCCGACCTTCCACCGGCTGTGGCAGACGGTCGGCGGCAACCTGCCGTCGTACCGGACCTATCCCCGGCTGGTGGGGGAGACCGGTGGCAAGGACTTCGTCATCGCGCACCCGTCGGCGGACCCGGAGGTCGTCACCACCGCGCTGATCCGGGGCTCGTTCGAGTTCTCGGGACAGAAGTGCTCGGCTGCCTCCCGCGCCTACGTCGCGCGCTCGGTGTGGGAGCGGATGGGCGACGACCTGGTCGCCAAGACCGACGCGCTGTCGATGGGCGACCCCACCGACTTCTCGCACTTCCTCGGTGCCGTCATCGACGACCGGGCGTTCGCGAAGCACACCGCTGCGATCGAGCGGGCGAAGGCGACGTCGGGCCTGCAGGTCGTCGCAGGTGGTACGACGGACGACTCGGTCGGCTACTTCGTGCGGCCGACGATCGTCGTGGCCGACGACCCGACCGACGAGATGTTCACGACCGAGTACTTCGGACCGATCCTCGTCGTCCACGTCTACGACGACGCCGACTTCGAGAAGGTCGTGCTCCAGGCGGAGTCCGCGGCGCCGTACGCCCTCACCGGGGCGATCATCGCCCAGGACCGGTCGGCCATCCGGTGGGCCCGGATGACGCTGCGGTTCGCCGCCGGGAACTTCTACATCAACGACAAGCCGACCGGTGCGGTCGTCGGCCAGCAGCCCTTCGGCGGCGGTCGCGCGTCGGGCACCAACGACAAGGCCGGCGCTGCTGCGAACCTGCTGCGCTGGACGTCGCCGCGCTCCATCAAGGAGACGCTCGTCCCGCCGACCGACCACCGGTACCCGTACCAGGGCTGACGCCGACGGCTGAGAGGATGGGGAGCGTGACTCCCTGGCACATGGGCAACCTGCACCCGGTCGAACAGGTGCTGACCATCGTGCTGGCCTTCGGCCCGTTCCTCCTCCTCGGAGCCGTCATCCTCGTCCGCCGCCGCCAGGACGCCCGCGAGGACGCCGCCGACCGCGACGCCGTTGCCCACGAGGCCGACCGCGCGGGCGACGACTCCCGAGAGCGCTAGTCCGTCACCGCAGACCGTCAGACAGCGTTTGGGCGAGCAGTGCGACGGCCGTGATGCCGACGTAGATCAGCAACAGGATTCCGATCGCTTGGAAGAACTTGTTGGCGGATCCCACGTTCGTGACCCTAGAACCACGTCTTGGTCGTGTCACACGTGCCTCCGACCGAACAGATCTTGCTTCCCATCGTGAAGATCTCGACGGTGAAGTCGAAGGTCTGACCGATCGGTGTGCCGGAGATCCTCTGCTTTACCGAAAACCCCCACTTGACTGAGCAGACCCGCGAGAAGCAGTACTTCTTCTTGACGATCTGAGGTGCGGAGACGACATCCAGGTCCTCTAGCGAGCCGGTCAGGAAGTTGCGTGTCGGGAAGGTCAGGCCCGGGTTCTTGCCCCAGAAGATCAGGCTGCCGTTGTGGCAGATCCCCAATCTCGGATCCATGTGATGCCCGGCGAAGAAGTCCCACCGGTTGGTGTGGTACATCCTGCCCCAACCGCCACAGTTGCTCTCCCGCCCGAAGGTCTCCGCGTTGGCACGCGGGACGGCCGCGACGGTCATGGCGATGGTTGTGACCAGCACCAGGAGCGCTGCGCAGGCTCGATGCCGGGTGGTGCGGAGTCCTCGCCGTGCCTTATGGGTGTTGCGGAATGTCTTCATGGCGTCCTCCCTCGACGTGGTCGTCGTCTGGTGGACGTGTGGGAGGGCGCGGTCCTTACGCAGCTTCGAGAGGTTTTTCAGCGGGTCTTCGGCGGCCCTCGTCCGACGGTGACGGCACCGACGCGGACAACGGCACTCGTTCTACGGGTGCTGCGGCGGGAAGGACCGCTGAGGCTGGCGCGCCCGGCTGGCCCTAGCGGGCCAGCCAGGCGACGCCGGCGCGGTTCTCGGCGCGCATCGCGCTGCCGAAGATCTTGCCGATCAGCGACTCGATCTTGCCGGCGACGAGCGGGATCTTGACCGTGATCGCCAGGGTCACCGTCTCGGTCGTCACTCCGTCCTTCTCGGTCAGGACCGCGGTCCCGACCATCTCGCCGGGCTTGCCCGGGATGGTGACGTGGATGTCGCCGTGCTCGGCGCTGGTCCAGGTCTCCTCCTGCACGATGTCGGTCTCGTTGCCGACGAACTTCTTGGCGAAGCCCGGGACCCGGTCGGTCGGCTGGGAGTAGGCGATCCGGACCTTCATCGGGTCGCCCTGGACGCCCGTGATCGACACCTCGTGCTTGGTGGCGCGCTGCTCGACGCACACCGCGTCGCGGAACTCCGGGTCAGCGAGCATCGCGGCGACGTCTGCGAGAGGCGCCTCGTAGCGGAGCTCGTGGACGATCGTGGTCGCCATCAGCGCTCGCCGCCGATCCACGCGACACCGACGGCCTGCTCGATCTCCATGCCCTTCTTGATGTTGTCGCCCATCATCGCCTCGAGCTTGCCGGCGATGAGCGGGACCTTGACGGTGACCTCGAGCTCGGTGACGTGCTGGGTGCCGGTTGCGTCGGCGACCAGCCTCGTGGTGCCGACCGCCTTGGTGGGCTTGCCGGGGGCGAGGATCTCCACGGTCCCCGCGGTCGACGAGCTCCACACCTCGGTGACGACCGCGCGGGTCGTCTCGCCCGCGATCTTCTTCGCCATCGCCGGCAGTCCGGCGGTGTTCTGGACCTGGTCCACGACGACCGTGCAGCCCTCGCCCTGCGGCGTCACCGTGATCGTGGAGGAGACGACCCCTTGCGCGGCGCCGACCTTCTCCCGCCACGCGGGGTCGGTGAGCATGGCATAGACCTCGTCCGGCGAACCCGGGTACGTCGACGTGTGCTGGAACTTCATGCGGCACATCTTGGCCCATAGAGCGGCGATCGGTGTGCGTGACAGGCGATCGATGTCGCGACGCGCAATTCCTGCGGCTGCGCGGGACTTGAGCCGACGATACTGTTGCCGTGTGTCAACGACGACGCACAGCGACCGGGACCAGATCTTCCACCAGGCCGCCGAGGTGGCTCGCCACGGCAAGGGCTCCAGCGCCCCGCCGGGCGACCAGCTCGTGCCCCTGCTGGCTGCGTACTACCGCCACGTGTCGACCGACGAGCTGGACGACCGCTCCGACGTCGACGTCTACGGCGCCTACGCGTCGCACCACCACCTCGCCGCGGAGCGGCAGCCGCGGACGTCGCGGGTGCGTGTCTACACGCCGACGGTCGCCGAGCACGGGTGGTCGGCGGGCGGGCACTCCGTCGTGGAGGTCGTCACCGACGACATGTCCTTCCTCGTCAACTCACTGACGATGGAGCTGGCGCGCCAGCACCGCGACGCCCACCTCGTGCTCCACCCGACGTTCGACGTCGAGCGGGACGACAAGGGTCGCCTCGTCGCGCACCACCCGGTAGCCGCCGGATCGGCGACGCCCCCCGACGGCACCCGGCGCGAGTCGTGGATGCACGTCGAGATCGACCGCCTCACCGAGGAGGGCGGTGAGGCCGACCGCCTGGCCGACGACGTACGACGGGTGCTCGGCGACGTGCGGGCCGCGGTCGAGGACTGGTCGCCGATGCAGGATCGGGTCCGCGAGATCGTCGCGCAGCTCTGGGACGAGCCGCCGCCGCTCCCGGTCGACGAGGTCAGCGAGGGCTGCGACCTCCTGACCTGGCTGGCCGACGAGCACTTCACGTTCCTGGGTTATCGGGAGTACGAGCTCGAGCAGGCCGCGGACGGAGCCGAGGACGACCTCCTCACGCCGGTCCAGGGCAGTGGCCTCGGCATCCTCCGCGACTCGGAGGCTGACGCCCACAAGTCCTCGGCGTTCGGCCGTCTGTCCGGTGCGGTGAAGGCGAAGGCGCGCGAGAAGACCCTCCTCGTCCTGGCCAAGGCCAACTCGCGGGCGACGGTGCACCGGCCCGCCTACCTCGACTACGTCGGGGTGAAGGTCTTCGGTGAGAACGGCGAGGTCGTCGGCGAGCGTCGCTTCCTGGGTCTGCTGTCGAGCGCCGCCTACACCGAGTCGGTGCTGCGCGTCCCGCTCCTGCGGGACAAGGTCGCCGCGGTGCTCGAGCTCACCGGGCTCGACCCGCGCAGCCACGACGGCAACGCGCTCCTCGACACCCTCGAGACCTATCCGCGCGACGAGCTGTTCCACACGCCCGTCGGGGAGCTGGCCAGCATCGCCGAAGGTGCGATGCAGGCCCGCGAGCGGCGTGCCGTCCGGCTGTTCATCCGCAAGGACACCTACGACCGTTATCTCTCGGTCCTCATCTACCTGCCGCGCGACCGCTACAACACCAGCGTCCGCCAGAAGTTCGTCCGGATCCTGGCCCAGGTCATCGGCGACGGCCGGATCGACCCCGACGCGATCGAGTTCAACGTCAGCATCAGCGAGTCGACGACCGCGCGCGTGCACTTCGTGGTCCGGATGCCGGCCGGGGAGACGATCCCCGACGTCGACACCGTCGACCTCGAGCGCCGGTTGATCGAGGCGTCGCGCTCGTGGCACGAGGACTTCCTCCACGCGGTGTCCGCGGAGTACGGCGAGGAGGTCGGCGCGATCCTCGGCCGGCGCTACGTCGACGCGTTCCCGGAGGCCTACAAGGAGGACTTCTCGGCCCGGTCGGCCGCGGTCGACCTCGGGCGGATCGAGGCGATCCAGGGGGAGTCCGGTATCGACCAGGCCCTCTACTCCGAGCTCGACGCCGCCGAGGGCGAGGCGCGCCTCAAGGTGTTCCGCGTCGGGTCCCCGCTGTCGCTGTCCGAGGTGCTGCCGATGTTGTCGTCGATGGGCGTGGAGGTCGTCGACGAGCGGCCCTACGGGCTCGACGGGCTCGAGCGGACCTCGCACATCTACGACTTCGGCCTGCGCTACGGCCAGCCGCTGCCCGACCAGGCACGCGAGCTCTTCTCCGACGCGCTCCGGGCGATCTGGGACGGCTACACCGAGATCGACGGGTTCAACGCCCTCGTGCTGCGGGCGTCGCTCACCTGGCGGCAGGCGATGCTGCTGCGCGCCTACGCGAAGTACATGCGCCAGGGGAACTCGCCGTTCGCGATCGACTCGATCGAGGGGGCGCTCGCCGACAACGTCGAGCTCGCTCGGATGCTCGTGAAGCTGTTCGAGACCCGGTTCGACCCGGACCTCGACGATGCCGCCCGCGAGGAGCGCCACGGCGACCTGGAGGACCGGATCACCCGGGGTCTCGACGACGTCGTCAGCCTCGACCACGACCGGATCCTGCGGTCCTACCTGACCCACATCCGCGCGACCCTGCGGACGAACTACTTCCAGTACCAGGGCAACGATCGGCGGCCCGGCGACTCCCTGCGGCCCAAGGCCTACCTGTCGATGAAGATGGAGCCGTCGGCGATCCCGGACCTGCCGGAACCGCGGCCGAAGTTCGAGATCTTCGTCTACTCGCCGCGGGTCGAGGGTGTGCACCTGCGCTTCGGCGCGGTCGCTCGCGGTGGCCTGCGGTGGTCCGACCGCCGTGACGACTTCCGCACCGAGATCCTGGGCCTGGTCAAGGCGCAGATGGTCAAGAACACCGTCATCGTCCCGGTGGGCGCCAAGGGCGGGTTCTATGCCAAGCACCTGCCCGACCCTGCGGGCGAGGGCGGTCGTGACGCATGGCTCGCCGAGGGGGTCGAGTGCTACAAGACCTTCATCCGCGGGCTGCTCGACGTCACTGACAACCTGGTGGCGGGCGAGACCGTCCCGCCGGAGCGCGTCGTACGGCGTGACGGCAACGACTCCTACCTGGTGGTGGCCGCTGACAAGGGCACCGCGACGTTCTCCGACATCGCCAACGGGGTCTCCAAGGACTACGGGTTCTGGCTGGGCGACGCCTTCGCCAGCGGCGGGTCGGTGGGCTACGACCACAAGGCGATGGGCATCACCGCCCGCGGCGCGTGGGTGTCCGTACGACGACACTTCCGCGAGCTCGGCATCGACTGCCAGGAGCAGGACATCACCGTCGCGGGGGTCGGCGACATGTCGGGCGACGTCTTCGGCAACGGGATGCTCTGCTCGGAGCACATCCGGCTGGTGGCGGCGTTCGACCACCGCGACATCTTCATCGACCCGGAGCCCGACGCCGCGGCGTCGTTCGAGGAGCGCAAGCGGCTCTTCGCGCTGCCCCGTTCGTCCTGGCAGGACTACGACAAGTCATTGATCTCGGCCGGCGGTGGGGTCTTCTCCCGCAGCGCGAAGTCGATCCCCGTGACACCGGAGATCCGGGCCGCGCTCGGCATCTTCAAGCACGTCGACGCGCTGACGCCGGCCGAGCTGATGCGGGCGATCCTGCTGGCACCGGTCGACCTGCTGTGGAACGGCGGGATCGGGACCTACGTCAAGGCGTCGACCGAGGTCAACGCGGACGCCGGCGACAAGGCCAACGACGCGATCCGGGTCAACGGCACCGAGCTGCGGGTCCGCGTGGTCGGCGAGGGCGGCAACCTGGGCTGCACCCAGCGCGGTCGCATCGAGTTCGCCCAGAACGGTGGCCGGATCAACACCGACTTCATCGACAACTCCGCCGGGGTCGACACGTCCGACCGTGAGGTCAACCTCAAGATCCTGCTGGACCGGGTCGTGCTCGACGGCGACCTCACCGAGAAGCAGCGCAACGCGCTGCTGGCGTCGATGACCGACGAGGTCGGCGACCTGGTGCTGCGCGACAACTACGAGCAGAACCTGGCACTGGCCAACGCGGCCCGCAACGCACCGTCGCTGCTCCACGTCCACGAGCAGTGGATGCACCAGCTCGAGGACGAGGGGCGCCTGGACCGCGAGCTCGAGGCGCTGCCGCCGACGGCCGAGGTCAAGCGCCGGCTCGAGCAGGGTGGAGCGCTGACCCAACCCGAGCTGTCGGTGCTGATGGCCTACACCAAGATCGTGCTGGCCGAGGAGCTGCTGGCCTCCGACCTGCCCGAGGACCCCTACTGCGTCATCGACCTGGTGTCGTACTTCCCCCGGGCCGTCCAGGAGGGTTTCTCCGCGCAGATCGAGGCCCACCCGCTGCGGCGCGAGATCATCGTGACCCAGGTGGTCAACGACCTCGTCAACGGCGCCGGGATGACCTACTGGCAGCGGCTGGCGGGCGAGACCGGGGCGTCGGCCGCCGAGCTCACCCGTGCCAACTTCGTCGCGCGCGAGATCTACGGCTCGCTGCCGCTGCGGCAGGAGCTGGCCACCTACGACAACAAGATCGACGCGGCCGTGCAGACCCGGATGCGGGTCGAGATGCGGACCCTGGTCGAGCGGGCGTCGCGCTGGCTGGTCACCAACCGGCGGCCACCGCTGGACAGCCAGGCGACGGTCGACCAGTTCGCCGGACCGGTGCAGGAGACGATGCTCGACCTGCCCGGGCTGCTGACCGGGCGGGAGCGCGCGGCCTACGACGAGCGGCGCACGTCGCTGGTCGGGCAAGGGGTCCCGGAGGAGCTCGCGGTGCGGGTGGCGTCCTACGACGTGGCCTACGCGCTGCTCAACGTCGTGGACATCGCGACCCGCGACGGGCTGCCGTCACGCGACGTCGCCCGGGTCCACTTCGAGCTCGGTGAGCGCCTCGGCCTGTCGGTGCTCCAGCAACGCATCGTCGACCTGCCGCGTGCCGACCAGTGGCAGACGATGGCGCGCGCCGCGCTCCGTGACGACCTGCACGCCGTCCACGCCCAGCTGACGGCCGAGGTGCTGCGGACGACCGAGGCGGACACGACGATCGCCGACGACGACCTCGAGGGTTTGCGCGAGGAGGCGTCCCGCCGGGTCGCGGAGTGGGAGGAGTCGACCGGCGGCGTCGTCGAGCGTGCCGAGGAGACGCTCGGCGCGATCTGCGCCGACGAGGACTCCGACCTCGCTCGCGTGTCGGTCGCCCTGCGGGTGGTGCGCGGCCTGCTCGCCTGACGCTCGATCAGGTGTCGTAGCTGAAGCAGAGGATGTAGGTGGCGCCGCCGTCCCAGAACGCCTGGTCGGGTGCGTGGGCGAAGGCGTAGGTGCCCCCGCCCTCGAGCTCGCCGGGGCAGGTGTCCTGGCCGAGGGTGGCGAGCTCGGTGTCGGTGGGGCGGGCCCCGGCGTGGAAGAAGGACCCGGTCACGCGGAAGGCGTGGGTCTGGTCGCAGGTCGTGAAGAGCCCGCCGCTGGTCTCGCTGTCCTCGGCGCACAGGGCGACCTCGTCGGCCAGCGGGAGCTGGTCGATGCTGCCCTCGACCTCGGGGAGCGGCCGGGTGCCGCCGCCGCTGAACAGGGTGAGGTCGCACCGCACCCAGTCCGCGCCGGCAGCGACCTCGTCCGGCGTGGGGACGAAGTAGATGATGCTGTAGGCCGAGCGGGCGAACGCCTCGGTGTTGCCGCCGAGGTAGGAGAACGTCGTCGAGACGCACTCCTTCGAGATCGCGTTCCAGATCGCCTCGGAGCTGCTGCGGTCGATGTCGGCCGGGAGGGTCGCGATGTCGGTCGTGATGGTGTTGGCCGCCGGGTCCGCGCAGTCGATCGGGTCCTTGGAGTCGCTGTCGGCGGAGATCTCCGCGGTGCTGAGCGCGTGGCAGGAGCCGACCTGGGGGACGCCGGCGACCACGGGGTCGTCCGGGTCGTCCGGCGGGTCGTCGTCCTGCCACGGCGCCACGACCACGAGCACGATCGCCGCGACGATCGCCAGGCCGATCGCGACCCCCAGCCCCGCTGCCCACGCCGGGAACCCACGGGCCGGGGCCGGCGCCGGTGCGCCGCTGGTCCAGGGCTGCTGGGTCTGCTGGTAGACCGCGGTCGGGTACTGCGGCTGCGCGACGGACGGTGCGGCCGGGTAGGGAGCGGACACCGGGGCGGGCACCGGGGCGGGCACCGGGGCGGGCACCGGCGGCGGGGGAGCCTGGGTCACCGCCGACGTCGGTGGGACGGCCGCCGTCGGCGAGGGCGGCGCGGTCGGTGCGGGCGGAAGGGCCGTCGGCATCTCCCAGCGCATCCGGTAGGTCTGGACGTCGAGGTCGGGGAGCAACCCGACGGCGAAGGCGAGCACGGCGCACGCCCAGGCGGACCGGTCCTCGTCGGTGGCCCGTTTGCGGGCGAGCACCGCGGCGGTCTCCATGATCGCGGCGTGAGGGCTCGCACCCATGGTCGAGAGGTCCTGGAGCCGCTGGAACGCACCCAGCTCGACGGCGTCCACGATGAGCCGGATCTCACCCGAGCCTGCGCCGTCGGTGTCGACGTAGTCGGAGAGGGCGGCGACGAGGTGCTCCGTGTCCTGGAACGCCTCAGGGCTGCGCCGGTAGATGTCGGCGACAGCGTGGTGGATCTGCACGGTCTCGTCCACCTCTGCAAGGTACCGGGAAATCGGGTCGCGGTCTGTCGGTCCGGCGACCTACGGTGGGGGTACCGATGACGACCTCAACGCCTCAGCGTCCTGGTCGGTCGGAGCGCGACCCGCTCGGGCCTGATCCGGACCATCCGCCTCCCGCGGGCGTCCACTCCTTGTGGCGCCTGCGGTCCTACCTCCGCCCGCACCGCGCCACCCTGGCCGTCATGCTCGGCACGGCGCTCGCCGGCATCGCCGTCGCGATCGCGATCCCGCTGGTGATCAAGGCCCTCATCGACGGCCCGATCACCGACGGCGAGATCGACCCGGTCCTGCCGCTCGGCCTGCTCGTGCTCGCGCTCGGCGTCCTCGAGGCCTTCCTGACCTGGTGGCGCCGCTGGCTCCAGTCCAACGCGGTGCTCAACGTCGAGACCGCGATGCGCCGCGACCTCTACGCGCACCTGCAGGCGCTCCCGATGAGCTTCCACACCCGGTGGCAGTCCGGTCAGCTGCTCTCGCGCGCGACGACGGACCTTTCCGCGATCCGCCGGTTCTTCGGCTTCGCGATGCTGTTCCTCCTCATCAACGTGCTCCAGGTCATCGCCGTGACCGTGGTGCTGCTGACGATGTACTGGCCGCTCGGGCTGGTCGTCGCGTTCACCGCTGCTCCGATCGTGTGGCTCTCGATGCGCTTCGAGAGGTCCTACGTCCTGGTGTCCCGGCGCGTCCAGGACGAGCAGGGCGACCTGGCCACCCGCGCCGAGGAGGCGGCGGTCGCCATCCGGGTCATCAAGTCCTTCGGCCGCAGCCGTCACATGAGCGACCAGTACGAGGCGGCGGCCCGCCAGCTGCACGCGACCTCGATGGAGAAGGTCCGGCTCTCGGCCCGGTTCTGGACCTTCCTCGAGGTGATCCCCAACTGCGCCGTGGTCGTGGTGCTGCTCTTCGGCGCGATCGGCGTCGGCCGGGGCGCGTTGACGCCGGGGGAGCTGGTCGCGTTCATCACGCTCATGCTGTCGCTCGTCTGGCCGGTGTCGGCGCTCGGCATCATCCTCGCGATGACCCAGGAGGCGATGACCTCGGCGGCCCGGATCCTGGAGATCTTCGACACCGAGTCCGACATCGTCAGCGGCACCCGGGTGATCGACGACCCTCGTGGCCACCTGCGCCTCGAGCACGTCGACTTTGCCTTCCCGGGCGCGCTCGACGAGCCGGTCCTGCGCGACGTCAACCTCGACGTCCGGCCGGGAGAGACCGTCGCGATCGTGGGGGCGACCGGGTCGGGCAAGACCGCCCTGACCGCGCTCGTCCCGCGCCTGTTCGACGTGACCGGCGGCTCGGTGAGCATCGACGGCGTCGACGTCCGGGAGCTCGGCCTCGGCCACCTCCGTCAGCTGGTCGCGACGGCGTTCGAGGACCCCACGCTCTTCTCGATGAGCGCGCGGGAGAACCTCACCCTCGGCCGGGTCGACGCCACCGACGCCGAGATCGAGGAGGCGCTCGACGTCGCCCAGGCCGGGTTCGCCCGTGACCTCCCGTGGGGCCTCGACACCCGCATCGGTGAGCAGGGGATGGCGCTGTCGGGCGGCCAGCGCCAGCGCCTGGCCCTGGCCCGCGCTGTCGTCGCCCGCCCGGCCGTCCTGGTCCTCGACGACACCCTGTCGGCCCTCGACGTCCACACCGAGGCGCTGGTCGAGGAGGCGCTGCGCCGGGTCCTGGTCGACACGACCGGACTGATCGTCGCCCACCGCGCGTCGACCGTGCTGCTGGCCGACCGGGTGGCCCTGCTCCAGGACGGCACCATCACCCACGTCGGCGAGCATCGCTCGCTGCTGGCGACCGTGCCGGCCTACCGCGAGCTGCTGGCGGCCGACCCCTCCCTCGAGGAGGCCGGCCGATGACCCAGCCGACGACCCGGCCGCCGGGGCAGACCTCGAACGCGACCACCCCCGCGTGGCGCGGCATCGCCAAGGTCGACGAGGACGAGGCGCTCGAGCGGCTCGAACGGCGGTTCACCGGCGGTTCCGGCGCGCTCCTGCGGGAGCTGCTGGCGCCGTACAAGTGGGCGATCTGGGGTCTGGTCGCCATCGTCCTCGTCGAGAACGCCGCGCGGCTCTCGATCCCCTACCTGGTCAAGGAGGGGATCGACACCGGCATCCCGCCGATCCGCGCCGACGACGACCTGGGCCCGCTGCTGACGATCGTCGGCATCGTCCTGCTCGCGACACTGACCCAGGCCGTGGCGCGCAACCTGTTCCTCGTGCGGTCCGGCAAGGTCGGCCAGGACGTCCTGTTCGAGGTACGACGCCGCGTGTTCCGCCACTTCCAGGCGCTCAGCCCGGCGTTCCACGACGAGTACACGTCGGGGCGCGTGATCTCGCGCCAGACCTCTGACGTCGACGCCATCTACGAGATGCTCGAGACCGGGTTCGACGGCCTGGTGACGGCCGCGCTCACGCTGGTCGGAACAGCCGGGTTGCTGCTCTTCCTCGACGTCGAGCTCGGGCTGGTCGCCCTGTGCTGCGGCCCGCTCCTGTTCTGGATCACCAACTGGTTCCGGAAGTCCTCGGCGCGCAGCTACACCGTCACGCGCGAGAAGGTCGCGCTGGTGATCGTCCACTTCGTGGAGTCGATGGGCGGCATCCGCGCGGTCCAGGCTTTCCGCCGCGAGCCGCGCAACCAGGAGATCTTCGACGACGTCAACGACCAGTACCGCGCGGCCAACCTGGTCGCGTTCCGCCTGGTCGCGTGGTTCATGCCCGGGATCCGTCTCATCGGCAATGTCACCATCGCCGTGGTCCTCCTGTACGGCGGCTACCTCGCCTTCCACGGCGAGGTGACGGTCGGCGTCCTCGCGGCCTTCCTGCTCTACCTGCGGCAGTTCTTCGAGCCGATGATGGAGATCTCGCAGTTCTACAACACCTTCCAGTCGGCGTCGGCGGCGCTCGACAAGCTGGCGGGTGTCCTGCGGGAGCAGCCGGGGGTGCCGGAGCCGGAGCGACCCGAGGCGCTCGACCACCCGCGGGGCGAGGTCCGGTTCGACGGGGTCGACTTCGCCTACGTCGAGGGTCGGCCGGTCCTCCAGGAGCTCGACCTGCGGGTGCCGGCCGGCCAGACCCTGGCGATCGTCGGGACGACGGGTGCCGGCAAGACCACCGTCGCCAAGCTGGCGACCCGGTTCTACGACCCGACAGGCGGCCGGGTGCTGCTCGACGGGGTGGACCTGCGCGACCTCACCTCCGACGTGCTGCGGCGCGCGGTCGTGATGGTGACCCAGGAGAACTACCTGTTCTCCGGAACCATCGCCGACAACATCCGCTTCGGACGCCCCGACGCCACGATGGAGGAGGTCCGGGCCGCGACCCGCGCGCTCGGTGCCCATGACTTCATCGACGCCCTGCCCGACGGCTACGAGACCGTCGTCGCCCACCAGGGCGGTCGGCTCAGCGCTGGCCAGCGGCAGCTCGTGGCCTTCGCCCGCGCGTTCCTCGCCGACCCGGCGGTGCTGATCCTCGACGAGGCGACGTCCTCGCTGGACGTGCCGTCCGAGCGGCTCGTCCAGCAAGCACTGCGGACCGTCCTCGCCGGACGGACGGCGGTGATCATCGCCCACCGGCTCTCCACGGTCGAGATCGCCGACCGGGTCATCGTGATGGAGCACGGCCGCGTGGTCGAGGACGGCGCCCCGGCCGAGCTCGTCGCGACCGGTCGCGGCCGGTTCTCCGACCTCCACCAGGCCTGGCGCGACTCGCTCGCCTAGCGCCGTGCGAGGCGAATCCTTCCCGCGACGGAATCTTGCGACTTCTCGGGCCCCTGGCGCGACCAGAGCAATAGGCTGGCGCGGGCCCGAACTCCTGAGGAGGAACCTGTGAGTCACGTCATCGCGTGGACCGGAACGGCTGCCGAACCCGTCGTCACGGCCGCGCTGCTCGACATCGCCGTCATCCTCGGGCTGCTCGCGCTGATCATCGTCGTCGCTCGCATCTCCGGCATGGCGGTCGCCAGGATCGGGATCCCTCCCGTCGTGGGCGAGATCGCAGCGGGCGTGCTCCTCGGTCCGAGCCTCCTGGGCATGGAGCTCAGCAACGACCTGTTCCCCATCGAGCAGCGGGGCTTCCTGGAGGTGCTGGCCCGGGTCGGCCTGGTCCTCTTCATGTTCGTGGTCGGTCTCGAGCTCGACGTCTCCCTGGTCAAGGGGCGCGGCAAGGTCGCGGGTTCGGTCTCGGTGTGCTCGATCGTGCTGCCGTTCAGCCTGGGCATCGCCTTGGCCAAGCTCTTCGTCGAGACCGACGCGACCGCCGGCCTGAAGCCCGATGGCGTCGGATTCTGGCCGTTCGCGCTGTTCATGGGTGCCGCGATGTCGATCACGGCGTTCCCGGTGCTGGCGCGGATCCTGACCGACCGCCGGATGCACCGCACCGAGACCGGGGGCCTCGCCCTGGCCTGCGCCGCGACCGACGACATCATCGCCTGGACCCTGCTCGCGATCGTGCTCGCCGTCTCCGGCGTGGACGGAGCGCACGGCCACCTGCCTTCATGGGCGATCTACCTGGCGGTCCCGTTCGTCCTCGTCGCGATCTTCGTCGTACGGCCGCTGCTCGGCGGGCTGACGACGGCCTACCACAAGGCCGGTGAGCTCACCCCGACCATCCTGAGCGTCGTGCTCGTCGGGATCCTGCTGTTCGCGGCAGCCACGGAGCTGGTCGGCATCCACTTCATCTTCGGCGCGTTCCTCTTCGGCGCGATCATCCCGCACGAGAACGCCGCGGCGCTGCGGCACGAGATCCTGGTGCGGCTCGAGCAGATCTCGGTGCTCCTGCTGCTGCCGGTCTTCTTCCTGATCTCGGGCCTGAAGGTCAACATCCGAGGCCTCGAGGCCAACGACATCTTCCCGCTGCTCGCGATCCTCACGGTCGCGATCGTCGGCAAGTACGTCGGCGCCTACGTCGGTGCGCGCCTGCAGAAGGTGCCGCACTGGCAGGCGAGCTCGCTGGGCCTGCTCATGAACACCCGCGGACTGACCGAGCTGATCATCCTCAACGTCGGTCTGGAGAAGGGCCTGCTCAGTGAGGACCTCTTCACCCTGATGGTGATCATGGCGCTGGTCACCACCGTGATGACCGGTCCGCTGCTCGCCTTCACCTACCCGCAGCGTCGGGTCGCCCGCGACATCGCCGAGGCCGAGCGGGCGGCCCTGGGCGACGAGGCCGTCGACCGGATCCTCGTCCTCACCGGGCCGGACGCCGACAACCAGGTCCAGCTCGACGTGGCGGTGGCGATGCTGGCCGGCGCCACCCCGGCCGAGATCGTCGTCGCCGACCTCCAGCCCCAGGGCCGTCTGCTCGACCTCGGCAGCGGCCTGTCGGGGGAGCTCGCCGAGATGGCCGCCGCGATGGAGCGCCAGCAGGTGCTGGTCAGGCGCGGTGACGAGCTCGGCGTACCGGTCCGGATCATCGCCCACCCGAGCGGCGACGTCACCGAGGACCTCGCCGAGCTCGCGAACGTGCTGACCCCGCGCGGCATCGTCGCGTGGGCCGGCGACCCGTCGCTCGACGCCGTGCTCGATGCTGCCGACTGCCGCGCGACGATCATCGGCGAGGGGACCACGTCGTTCCCGGACGGTGTCCCTGTCCAGGTGGCCCTCAGCAATGACAGCGACGGCGAGGCCGCGGTGCTGCTCGGGGCCCGCCTGGCGATCGCTCGCGGCACGTCGCTCCAGCTCACCGGCGACGCCGGTCGACGCTTCGCCGCGCTGCGCACGACGCTGGAGGAGCGCGGGGTGCGGGTCACCGACGCGGCCACGCCCGACCCCGACTCGGGCCTGACGGCGGCGGTCATCGACGTCGCCGCGGCCGGGGCCGGGGCGACCCTCGGCGCGCGCAGCGAACCGGACGCCGTGCCGCTCGACTTCGCGACCGTCGAGCTGGGTGCGACGGCGGCAGTCGAGTAGTCCACGAGACGGCAGAGGCCCCGACGGTCATCCGTCGGGGCCTCCGCCGTTGCTGCGGGGGCTCAGCTCTGGTTGCTCGTTCCCGCGTGGGTGTTGGACGCCAGCGTCCGGNCCAGCGTCCGGTGGCCGATCCGCACCCGGGTGCCCTGCACGAGGACCTGCTCGGCGCCGGGTCCCATCCGCTGCCAGTCGGGCGTCTTCGGGATGTGGACGAACGTGCCGTTCGTCGAGTTGTTGTCGATGAGGACGACGTCCCAGCCGCGCAGCTCGAGCC
This sequence comes from Nocardioides stalactiti, assembly GCF_014180715.1. Classification (GTDB taxonomy): domain Bacteria; phylum Actinomycetota; class Actinomycetes; order Propionibacteriales; family Nocardioidaceae; genus Nocardioides; species Nocardioides stalactiti. The sequence goes on from NZ_JACEFC010000033.1 coordinate 37,886, forward strand.
GCGCGTGGACCCGCGAGACCTGGTTGGACTGGTCGATGATCGGCAGCCCGCGGAAGTCTCCGCCGGCCACCCGCTCATCCGCCCCGGGGTCGCGCCCCAGGAGGTAGGGCGTGTCGAGCTGGAAGACCGACCCGTCGTCGAGGACGACCACCCCGAGCGGCGGCCGGATGCCGTTCACGAGCACCGGCGTCTGCTGCACCATGTTGATGCCGCAGACAGCGCAGAAGAGCTGCCGCGGGTCGTTGAAGTGCCGGTTCTTGCAGTAGACGCCGCGCACCTCCTCCCGGGGAGCCCCGCTGGCCTCCTCGATGACGCTCGGGTCGTCGACGATCGGCAGCGGCTCGAAGTCGTCGTCGTCGAGGTCGCCGATGAGGACCGACTGGAACTGGATGTTCTCGTCGGCCTGCGGCGGCGGCAGCGGGCGCCCAGCAGGGGCAGCCGGGGGAGCGGGAGCCGCGGCGACCGGCTCCGGTGCCGGCGGGTGCGGGTGGTCGTGACCGGCGTGGTCGTGACC
>NZ_JACEFC010000034.1 GCF_014180715.1 Nocardioides stalactiti
GCACCGTGCGGGTCCGGCTGTCCTCGGAGCACGCCACCGAGACGCTCATCCAGGCGGCGCCTGAGCTGCGGCGGCTGCTCGAGCAGTCCGGCGCCACCGACGCCCGGGTCGTCGTCCGTGACGGCGACGCGACGGCGACCGACCTGAGCAGCCCCGACCACCGCGAGACGCGCCACGAGGGCGGGGACCGTCCCGGCGGGGACCGTGACCGGGAGCGCCCCGGCCGTCGGGACGACACCCGGCCCGAGCAGCTCCTGACGCACCGGTCGACGGCTCCGGCCGCCGACCCGACGACCACCCCGACGACAACGACCGGTCAGCTCGACCGTCTCGTGTGACCCGACCACCAGGACGAGGAGGACGCGATGTCCGTGACACCCACCGAGGCGACCGGCGGCACGCCCTGGAGCGCGCAGCCGACGTCGACCACCGGCATGGGCGGGTTCGGCGACCAGCAGCTGTTCCTGGAGCTGATGGTCACCCAGCTGCGCTACCAGGACCCGCTCAACCCGACCGACTCCGCGGAGTTCCTCGCGCAGACGGCCCAGTTCACGTCCCTGGAGAAGATCCAGGCCGTCGCCGACCAGACGGCGATGATGGTCTCCACCCAGCTCGCGTTCGGGGCGAGCTCGCTGATCGGCCAGACGGTCACCTACAACGACAGCGACGGCAACGAGCACACCGGCACGGTCCAGGGCACCACGTTCCTGCCGACCGGCCCGGTGCTCGACATCGACGGCGAGCAGGTCTCGCTCTTCAACGTCCTCAGCGTCGGCGTCACCACCGACGACGCGGACCCCGCCACCGACCCCGCCACCGACCCCGCCAACGACCCCGACTCGACCGCACCCGCGGCCGGTTGAACCACCACCGAGAGGAACAACGACATGCTGCGCTCACTCTTCGCCGGCATCAGCGGCCTGCGTAACCACCAGACCATGCTCGACGTCACCGGCAACAACATCGCCAACGCCAACACCACCGGCTTCAAGGCGAGCACCACCGTCTTCTCCGACACCCTCAGCCAGATGCTGACCGCGGCGTCGGGCTCCAACGCGGAGCGGGGCGGCACCAACTCGATCCAGATCGGCCTCGGCGTCCAGCTCGCCGCCACCAGCACCAACTTCGGACAGGGTGCCGCCCAGACCACCGGCCGCCTCACCGACCTGATGGTCTCCGGCGACGGCTTCTTCGTCGTCCAGGACGGCGCTCAGAGCATGTACACGCGTGCCGGCGCGTTCACGTTCGACGAGAACGGCACCCTGGTCGCGCCCAACGGCATGCGGGTGCAGGGCTACGCGCTCGACGCGAACGGCGACCCGACCGGTGGCCTCATCGACGTCTCCCTCGACACCACCGGTCTCGGCCTGCCCGTGGGCGTCGAGCTGACGTCGTACTCGATCGGCGCCGACGGCAAGGTCCGCGGCGTCTTCTCCGACGACGTGCAGCGCGACATCTGCCAGCTCGCCATCGCCGACTTCGACAACCCGATGGGCCTCGACAAGACCGGCGAGACGATGTTCCGGGAGTCCGCGAACTCCGGTGCCGTCCAGCTGGGCGTCGCGGGCGAGGGCCAGCGTGGTCAGCTGATGGCCGGCGCGCTCGAGATGTCGAACGTGGACCTGTCCTCCGAGTTCACCAACCTGATCCTCGCCCAGCGCGGGTTCCAGGCCAACGCCCGCGTCATCACGACGTCGGACCAGGTGCTCGAAGAGCTGGTCAACATCAAGCGCTGATCCGTTCGGGACGGGTCGTCCTAGGACCTCAGACCCGCTGCCCGGGTGCCGATAGGGACTGCGGATGGGCCAGGGAAGGCCCGTCAACAGCCTTACTGCTGGTTCGCCAGCAGGGATCGCGCACACGGAGGTGCGGAGATGATCACGCTGACCCGCCTGTCCGGGACGGTGTTCCTGCTCAACGTCGACCTGATCGAGCGCATGGACGCCACGCCCGACACGGTCATCACGCTCGTCGACGGCAAGAAGTACGTCGTCGCCGAGACGCTCGAGCAGATCCGACGAGAGGTCGTGCAGTACCGCGCGGAGATCATCTCCACCGCGGCGGCCTACGACGGCCGGCACGACGCCCCGGAGCCCCGTCCAGGAGCTCACCTCGCCGCGGTCCGATCCGTGCCGGACGACCCGTCCACGCACCCAGCGGAGACCCGTGGAGGGGATCGGTCATGAAGGACCCGGCAACCGTCATCGGCATCGGTCTCGGGTTGGTCGTGATCGTCGCGGCCAACGTGCTCGAGGGCGGCAACCCGATGAGCCTCCTCTTGCTGCCCCCGATGCTGCTCGTGTTCGGCACCACCATCCTGGTCACCGTCGCCGGCGGCACGATCGCCGACGCGAAGCAGTCCATGAAGGCGGCCGTCCGCGCGTTCAAGGGCGGTGACGAGTCCACCGGCGGCGGCGACCTGGTCCCCCACGTGGTCAAGCTCGCCGACCGGGCCCGACGCGAGGGCCTGCTGGCCCTCGAGGACGGCCTGGCCGACGTGCCGGAGCCGTTCCTGGTCAAGGGCGTCACGATGGCGATCGACGGCACCGACCCCGAGGAGGTCCGGGAGATCCTCGAGGCGGAGATCGACGCCAAGCGGCGCACGGACGCGCAGTCGGCGAAGTTCTTCAAGGACGCCGGCGCCTACGCCCCGACCATCGGCATCATCGGCACCGTCATGGGCCTGGTCCACGTGCTCGAGAGCCTGGCCGACCCCGCCGAGCTCGGTCACCTCATCGCCGCCGCGTTCGTGGCGACGCTGTGGGGAGTCATGTCGGCCAACGTCCTCTGGCTCCCCCTGGGCAGCCGGATCAAGCGGCTCAGCGACCTGGAGTGCGCCCGGATGGAGGTCGCCCTCGAAGGGGTCGCGGCGATCCAGTCCGGCGCGAACCCCCGCCTCATCGCCGAGAAGCTGCGCTCGCTCATGCCGATGCCCGCCGGCACCGACTCCGAGGCCGCCTGATGTCCTCCTCACACGGCCGTCGCCGGGGCGGCGGTCACGAGGAGGGGCACGAGGAGGGGTCCGAGCGGTGGCTGGTGACCTACGCCGACATGGTGACCCTGCTGATGGTGCTGTTCATCGTCATGTTCGCGATGTCCACGGTCGACGAGCGCAAGTACGAGGAGCTCCGGGCGGGGCTCGCCGACGGGTTCGGGGCGAAGTCCGTCCTGACCGGGGCAGCCCCCACGATCAGCGACACCGGCGCGGCGCCGCCGATGAACCCGAGCTACGAGCAGGTCCTGTCCGAGCTCAGCGAGGCGGAGAAGGACGCCGTCGAGCAGATGCTGAGCGACCAGAAGCGCAAGGAGAACGAGCGCGCCTTCGCCGACGCGGAGAACGAGGTGGACCGGCTGCTCGACGTCTGGCTCCGGATCGACCGGGCGCTGCGCCGCGAGGGCCTGCGAGGGGACGTCCAGGCGAACATCGACGAGCGCGGCCTGGTCGTCAGCCTGGTCTCCCGGCACATCGTGTTCCAGCCCAACATCGCCGAGCTCACCCCGCGTGGCCAGCGACTCGTGGACACGATCGCGCCGGTGCTGCGGGAGCTCACCGAGCCGATCCAGGTCGACGGCCACACCAACCAGGTCCCGGTGAAGCCGAAGTACTACCCCACCGACTGGGACCTCTCGGTCGCCCGCGCGGTCTACGTGCTGCGGCGGCTCGAGGAGGTCAACCGGATCCCGGAGGCCCGGCTCCGGGCGACCGGCTTCGGCCACACGAAGCCGTTGATGCCTCCGGATCAGAAGGGTTCTCAGCAGCTCAACAAACGCGTCGACCTGGTCGTGCTCAGCCAGGCGCCCGCCGGCACCCGTGCCAAGTTCGAGGAGGCGTACGGCGAGACGGTCAGCCACCGGACCGACGCGCGCACCAGTGAGGAGGAGATCTCATGACCGTCACCGCGGCGCCGCCCGAGGAGAAGGCGAGCGCACCCCCGACGAAGTCGAAGAAGAAGCTCATGATCATCGCGGTGGTCGTGCTGCTCCTCGGCGGCGGAGGTGGGTACTGGTTCTTCCTCAAGCCGGCTCCCGAACCGGGTCCCCCGGAGCCGGGCACCGTGCTCCCCCTCGAGCCGATCCAGATCAACCTCGCCGAGGGCCACTACCTCCGGCTCGGTCTGTCGCTGCAGCTCACGGTCGCCGCCGAGGAGGGCGGTCACGGCGAGTTCGACGGCAGCAAGGCGCTCGACGCCGCGATCGAGATCTTCAGTGGTCGCGACGTGGCCGAGCTCGCCAAGGGCGGCGAGCGCGCCAAGCTCAAGAAGGAGCTGATGCACGAGCTCGAGGAGGACTATCACGGCGACGTGATGGACGTTTACTTCACGGAGTTCGTCACGGAGTAGCAGGCCTCGACACCGAACGACACACACGGATGGTCCGGTCGGACCATCCGGGTCCGACCGACCGGTCAGGACGGAAACCCTCAGGTCCTGGGACGCAGCGACGATGTTGCACGCGTGACTGTTGCTCCTGCCTCGCCGCGGACGTACGGAGGTCGTGCGCGCCGCCGCGGTCGCACCGAGCCGACGCCGTACGACTTCCGGCGGCCGATCCAGCTCTCCCGTGAGCACCAGCGCACGCTCCAGCTGGGGTTCGACGGCTTCGCCCGGCAGGCGACGACGGTGTTCACGAGCTCGCTGCGCACGGTGTGCCAGGTGACCCTGGCCGGCATCGAGCAGCGCACCTACGCCGAGTACGTCGACAGCCTCGACACGTCGACGTACATGACGTTGTTCACGGCCGACCCGATCCCCGGCACCGGTGTCCTGGAGATCCCGCTCTTCGCCACGATGGCGTGCATCGACCACATGCTCGGCGGCCCTGGCTCGGACGAGCAGCCCGACCGCCCGCTGACGGAGATCGAGGACGGCGTCATCGGCGGCCTCATCGAGCGGCTGCTCGGCGAGATGCGCTACAGCCTCGCGTCGATCGTCGCGCTCGACCCGGTCGTCACCGGCACCGAGTACAGCCCGCAGTTCGCCCAGCTCGCCGCCGCCTCCGACGTCATGGTCGTCGTGGCCTTCGACCTGAGGATCAACGAGCGCGACAACCGGCTCACGATCTGCTTGCCGTTCGCGGGGCTGCTCCCCCACCTGACCGACGCGGCCGGCGCCGGCGCGATCTCGGACCGGGAGCGCGCGCAGCGCGACCTGGCCGCTCGCCAGCTCAAGGACCGGCTCTCCGAGGTTCCGGTCGCGGTCGCGGTCCGGTTCCGTCCGACGACGCTCGACCCGACGACGCTGGCGGCGCTCCAGCCCGGCGATGTCATCCGGATCGACCACCCGGCCGCCGCTCCGCTCGACGTCACCGTCGACGGCAACACCTTCGCGCACGCCACCGCGGGCTCTCGCGGGCAGCGGCTCGCCGCCCTCATCGTGGACACCCCCAAGGAGAAGTCATGAGCGACAACCTCGGCAACGACACGTCGGCGATCGCCTCGGCCGCCGCCACCGCTGCCGGAGAGGCCCTGCCGAGCCCGGCCGAGCTGACCCCGGGTCCGGCCCAGCCGGGCTCCCCCCACGTCGCGTCGGCGTTCGCCGGTGGCGCCCGCGTCGACCTCGACGGGGTCCCGGGCCGGATCGTGGTCCTCGTCGGCCAGGACCTCGTCGACGCCCTGGCGTCCAGCCCTCTCGGCGGGCTCGACCTCGCCTCGGCCTGCCAGCCGGCCCTCGACGCGGCCGCCCGCCAGGTCGGCGCGCGGGCCCGGGCCGCCGAGGTCGTCGAGCTCGGCGGCGAGGACTTCGACATCACCGCGGTGATGGGCGAGGAGTTCACCACCGTCCCGCTCATCGGCATCGGCATCGACGCGGCCGTGCTCATCGCGGCCTCGACCCTCGCCGGCGCGGGTGAGCCGCTCACCGACGAGCCCGACCTCGCCGCCGTCATGGGCGACCTGGCCGACGCGGAGCCGTTCGTCCCGGCGTTCGTCCCGGCGCCCCGCGGCCTCGAGCTGCTGCACGGCGTCGACATGGAGGTCACCGTCGAGCTCGGCCGCACCCGGATGACGGTGCGCGACCTGCTCGCCCTGTCCCCCGGCGCCGTCCTCGAGCTCGACCGCGCCGCCGGTAGCCCGGCGGACCTGCTCGTCAACGGACGCCTGATCGCCCGCGGCGAGGTCGTCGTCGTGGACGAGGACTTCGGCCTGCGGGTCACCGAGATCGTCGACGCCGCTGCAGCGGTCTGAGAGGACTCGTCGTCATGGTGGGGATGGGGCTCCAGCTGATCGCGTCGCTCGCGGTCGTCGTCGGCCTGCTGCTCCTCATCGCCAAGCTGAGTGCTCGGCGGTTCGGGGGCCGGGCCGGAGCGACCGTCGAGGTGCTCGCGCGCCAGTCGATCTCCCGCGGCAGCGGCGTGGTCGTCGTACGGGTAGGCAGCCGGGTGCTCGTGCTCGGCTCGACCGAGCAGCAGGTCTCGCTGCTCGCGGAGGTCGACCCCGAGGACGTCGCTCCCCCGCCGGTCGAGCGCGTCGAGGAGAACGACACGGAGGGCGAGGCGACGATCACCGACTTCGGCGAGCTCGTCGCCCGAGCCCGTCACCACGACAACGGCACCCTGGCCGGATCGATCATCTCCCCGCAGACCTGGCGGCAGGCCTTCCAAGCCGTCGCCGGCCCCCGCACCACGAAGCGGGACGCATCGTGACCTTTCCCGGTGCCCACCGGCTCCCGCGGTGGACCCGCCGGGCGGTCCTGCTCGCGGTCCCCCTCGCGAGCGCCTGCGCGCTGCTGCTCCTCGCGCCGGCCAGCGCGATGGCCGACCCCAACGGACCGAAGGGCCCCGGCGGGACCGACGGCCCCAACAGCGGCTCGGTCCAGATCGACCTGGGCGGCCTGACCGACAAGCCGAGCAACAGCCTGGTCGCGATCATCGGGCTCACCCTCATCAGCCTGTTGCCGGCGATCCTGCTGACCTGCACCAGCTTCACCAAGGTCCTCGTCGTGCTCGGGCTGACCCGCAACGCGCTCGGGCTCCAGCAGATCCCGAACAACCAGGTCCTCGCCGGGTTGGCCCTGTTCATCAGCCTGTTCATCATGTCGCCGGTCCTCAGCGACATGAACGACAACGCGGTGCAGCCCTACCTGGACGGAAAGCTGACCGCCTCCCAGGCGTTCGACACCGGCATGGAGCCGCTGCGCGCCTTCATGCTCGACAACGCCGGCGACGAGGAGATCGCGCTGCTCACCAACGTCGCCGACCGGGACCTGCCCGAGGACCGCGACGAGGTCCCGACCACGACCCTGATCCCGGCGTTCGTGCTGTCCGAGCTCAAGGACGCGTTCATCATCGGGTTCATCATCTTCATCCCGTTCCTCGTGATCGACATCGTCGTCAGCGGGGCGCTGATGAGCCTCGGCATGATGATGATGCCGCCGGTGATGGTGTCCCTCCCCTTCAAGCTGTTGCTGTTCGTGATGGTCGACGGCTGGGCGCTCATCATCAAGTCCGTCGTCGCCTCGTACGGGACAGGTTGACGACGACATGACGCCCTTCATCACCGACTCCGCGATCATCGAGATCGCGTCCAAGACCATGTGGGTCTCCCTCCAGCTGTCCGCGCCGATCCTCGTCACCGCGCTGGTCGTCGGCTTCGCGATCTCGCTGTTCCAGTCGATGACCCAGATCCAGGAGTTCACGCTCTCCTTCGTGCCGAAGGTCGTCGCCGTCGGCGCTGCGCTGCTCTTCTCGGGGAACTGGATGCTGCACACCCTGGTCTCGTTCACGGTCGAGCTGTTCGACATGGTTCCCGACCTGCTGGCCTGAGGCCGAGGGGATCACCATGACCATCTCCGTCGCGGGTGCCCCGCTGCTGGCGCTGCTGCTCGCGTCGGTCCGGGTGGTCGCCTGGCTCTCGCTCGTCCCGCCGTTCTCGACGCGGGGCGTCCCGGCGATGGCGAAGGTCGTGATCGCCCTCGGGCTGTCGTTCGCGGTGGCCCCCCAGCTGGCCGACGACAAGCTCCCGAGCACCACGCCGGAGGTGGTCCTCGCGGTCGTCGGACAGACGGTGATCGGCCTCGGCATGGGCTTCGTGACGATGCTGCTGATCTCGGCGATCGCGGCAGCCGGCACGCTCATCGACCTGTTCGGCGGCTTCGCGGTGGCCTCGGCGTGGGACCCGCTGGCGATGAACACCAACAGCGTCTTCGGCCGCTTCCACCAGATGCTGGCCATCACCCTGCTCCTCGTCACCGGCGGTCACCTGATGGTCATCGGCGGGCTGCTCAAGACCTTCGACTACCTGCCGCTGTCCGGTCTCCCCGAGATCGGTCACTGGTCCGACATCCTGGTGACGGCGTTCTCGATGTTCTTCACGATCTCGGTGCAGATCGCCCTGCCGATGATCGCCGTGCTGTTCATCGCCGACCTGGCGCTCGCGCTGATGACCAAGGTCGCGCCGCAGCTCAACGCGCTGACGGTCATGTTCCCGGCGAAGGTCGGGCTCACCCTGCTGCTGCTCGGTCTCTCCTTCCCGGTGCTCCCCGCGGCGACGGAGAACCTCGTCGACCTCGCCAACGAGGCGATGGCCTCCATGGCCGGGGCCTAGGCCGAGGAGGACGACGATGGCGGAGGGCGGTGAGAAGACCGAGAAGCCCACACCCCGGCGGCTGAAGCAGGCCAAGAAGGACGGTCAGGTCGCCCGCACACCGGAGATCGGCGGCTGGCTGGGGCTGCTGCTCGTCAGCATCGCGATGGGACCACTGCTCGACCGCGAGCTCGAGGCGCTGCACGAGATGTTCGCGACGCACCTACGGGCGCTCGAGCGGCCGACGATCGAGATCGCGACCGCCCTGCTGCGGGACGCCGCGATCCACACGATCATCGCGATGGTCGTCCTCGGGTCGATGGTCATGGTGATCGGTGTCCTCAGCGCCCTCGGCCAGGGCGGCTTCTACCTCTCCCCCAAGCTCGCGAAGCCGGACCCCAAGAAGCTGGACCCGATCAAGGGCGCCAAGCGGCTCTTCGGGCCGCAGGCAGCGTGGGAGGGCGCGAAGACGCTGCTCAAGGCGAGCGTCGTGGCGGGTCTGGCGTGGTTGTCGGTCAAGGCGATGATGCCGCTCGTCGGCGGCCTGATGCCGATCGAGGTGGTGCTGACGAAGGTCAGCGGCGAGGTGAGCGGGATGTTCCTCAGCGTCGGCATCGCCGGCGTGGTCATGGCGGGCGCCGACTACGCCGTCGTCCGGCGCCGGATCGGCAAACAGGTCCGGATGAGCCACCAGGAGGTCAAGCAGGAGTACAAGCAGACCGAGGGCGACCCGCTGGTCAAGAGCGCGATCAAGGCTCGGCAGATGAACCTGGCCCGGCACCGGATGATGACCGCGGTGGCCGAGGCGGACGTCGTCATGGTCAACCCCACCCACGTCGCCGTCGCGCTGAAGTACGAGCCCCAGCTGGGAGCACCCCGCGTGGTCGCCCGCGGCGCAGGCGCGCTCGCGGACAAGATCCGGGCGACGGCGACCGAGCACCGGGTCCCGATGGTGCGCGACGTCCCCCTCGCCCGGGCGCTCTATCGCAGCTGCGAGGTCGGTCAGGAGATCCCGCCCGAGCTGTGGGCCTCCGTCGCGCAGGTGCTCGCGTTCGTCATCCGGCTCCGGTCGCGTGGCCAGCAGGCCGGCTCGCACTCGACACCGCGCGCCGAGGACGCCGTTCCCGACGTACGACGCGGCTCGAGGCGCCGCGCTGCGACCGCTGCCACGCTCGCCTCCGCAAAATCCTCAGGAGCGGCCAGCGCCGGCCGATGAGCGCAACGGAGCCAGGAAGGCGCCGGGTACGTGCCACGGACGGTGCGGAAGTCGACTGCCCCCTGGAGAGGTCACCCACGTCGTGAACCCGCTGACCAAGCTCGGTGTCCCCGTCGCGATCGTCATGATCGTCGTGATGCTGGTGGTACCGCTTCCCGCCGTCCTGCTCGACCTGCTCATCGCGCTCAACATCACCGGCGCGCTGCTGGTGCTCATGGTCGCGATGTTCATCCACCGACCCCTCGACTTCGCGGCGTTCCCCTCGGTCATCCTCGTGATGACCCTGTTCCGCCTGGCGCTCAACGTGAGCGCGACCCGGCTGGTGCTCATCGACGGCTACGCCGGCAAGGTGATCGACACCTTCGGCCACTTCGTCGTCGGCGGCTCGCTCATCGTGGGCCTCATCGTCTTCGCGATCCTGCTCGTCATCCAGTTCGTGGTCATCACCAACGGTGCCGGCCGGGTGGCCGAGGTCGGTGCCCGCTTCGCCCTCGACGCGATGCCCGGCAAGCAGATGGCGATCGACGCCGACCTCAACTCCGGGATGATCGACGAGGACGAGGCCCGACGACGGCGGGCCGAGGTCCATGCCGAGGCCGACTTCCACGGGGCCATGGACGGTGCGTCCAAGTTCGTCAAGGGCGACGCGATCGCGGCGATCATGATCACCCTGGTCAACCTCATCGGCGGTCTCGCCGTCGGTGTCGCCCAGCACGGGATGCCGTTCGGCGAGGCGATCCAGACCTACTCTCTGCTCTCGATCGGTGACGGCCTGGTCTCGCAGATCCCGGCGCTGCTGCTCTCCGTCGCCACCGGCCTCGTCGTGACCCGCGCGGTCGCCGAGGAGGACATGGGCTCGGACCTGCTGCGCCAGATCACCGCACGCAAGACGCCGCTCCGGGTGGCCGGCTTCGCGGCCATCGGCATCTGCCTGGTCCCCGGGCTGCCCAAGCTGCCGTTCATCATCGCCGGCGGCGCGATGCTGCTGGCGTCGAGCCGGGTGCTCGAGGGCGAGGACTCGATCGAGGCGGTCGACGCCCACCCCGAGAACCTGCCGTCCCCCGACTCCGCCGAGCAGCTGGCCGCCGAGATCCGGGTCGATCCCCTGGGGCTGGAGCTCTCCGCCGACCTCATCGACCTCGTCGACGCCCGGTCGGGCGGCGACCTCCTCGACCGGGTCAAGGCCCTGCGCCGCAAGATCGCCGGCGAGCTCGGCATCGTCATCCCGCCGGTCCGGACCCGCGACAGCCTCGAGCTGCCGCCGGGCACCTACTCGATCACCCTGTACGGCGTCGAGGTCGCCCGCGGCGAAGCGCCGCGCGGCACGATGCTCGCCATCGGCGACGCGATCACGTCGCTGCCCGGTCAGGTGACCCGCGAGCCGGTGTTCGGCCTCGACGCGAAGTGGATCCCGGCCGAGATGCGGCACCAGGCCGAGTCGATCGGCGCGACCGTCGTCGACCGGGCGTCGGTGATGACGACGCACCTCGCCGACGTGGTCCACCAGAACGCCGCGCACCTCCTCGGACGTGAGGACGTCCGGCTGCTCACCGACGTCGTCAAGCGCAGCCACCCGGCGGTCGTCGAGGAGCTCACGCCGGCCATGCTCTCCCTGGGCGAGGTCCAGCGGGTGCTCAAGGCGCTGCTCGACGAGCGGGTCCCGATCCGCGACCTGGTCCGGATCCTCGAGGCGCTGTCGGTCCGCGCCGCCACCTCCAAGGACCTCGACGGTCTGGTCGACGCCGCCCGGGCCGCACTCGAGCCGGCCCTCGCGGCGCCGTACGTCGTCGGCGGCACGCTGCACGCGATCACCTTCGAACCGCTGCTGGAGCAGCGCCTGCTCGAGGGCATGCGCCAGACCGAGCTCGGCGCGACGCTCGTCATCGACCCCGAGACCGCCCAGCACGTCCTGCTGTCGCTCGCTCAGATCTCCACCGCGGCCGAGAACCAGAACATCCAACCGGTCCTGGTCTGCGCTCCGCAGATCAGAGCCGCGGTCCGCCGCTTCGTGCGTCCCGCCGTCGACCGGCTGCCGGTGCTCGGCTACACCGAGCTCAACGCGGCCCGCACCGTCGCCTCGGTCGGCGTGGTCAGCGCCGCCAGCAGCATCCACGAGCTGGCGGTCGGCGCGTGACCGCCAAGTCCGACCTGCCGGGGATCGTGAACGGGCCGGTGCTCCTGCTCGGCGCGCTCCTCGCCTCGCCGGGCGCGATCCTCGTCTCCGAGGGCCTGTTGTCGATGACCGAGATGCTCACCCGCTACCTGATCATCACCGTCGGCTGCATGGTGCTGTGGGCGGTCGTCCGCGCCTGGCTCGCCGGCATGCTGGCCAACCCCGCGACCGAGGTCGTGGGGGACGCTCCGGGGTCTCGCGCCACCGAGAGCGAGGCGATCACCGGGGTGGTGCTGGACGCCCCCTCGGTCGTCGAGCCGACGCCGGTCGACATCAACGCCCTCGACATGACGCCTGAGGAGCTCATCGAGCTCTCGCTGCGCAAGTCCCACGAGCCGGCTCCCCGGCGCGACGGCTGACCGGGGCACGCGACCCGGCTGCCTCAGCCGAGCGCGGGAACCTCCCACACCACGCGGCAGCCGCCGCCCTCGACGCTCTCGACGGCGAAGCTGCCCCCCAGCGTCTCCGCGCGGTGGCGGGCGTTGTCGAGCCCGCTGCGCCGCCCGATCGCGGCCGGGTCGAAGCCCCGGCCGTCGTCGGTCACCCGCATGGTGACCGTCCGCGGCGTCGCGGTGACCTCGACGGTGGTCGACGTCGCGTGCGCGTGGCGCGCGATGTTGGACAGCGACTCGCGCAGCGTGAGGAGCATCCCGTCGGCCGCGTCGGCGGTGAGCGAGCGGTCGACCTGGCCGGAGAGCCGGAGCGTGGGCAGGAACCCGAGGACCGGCGCGTACTCCGCGATGAGCTCGCGCACCTCCTCGTGCAGCGCGCGGCCCTGGCCGCGGCCGAGCTCGAAGATGGTGGCGCGCAGGTCGCCGATGGCGATGTCGAGGTTGGCGACCGCCTCGTCGAGGCGGGACCGGACGGCGTCGCTGCTGCCGAGGTTGCGGGCACCCTGGAGCTGCATGCCGGTGGCGAAGAGCCGCTGGATCACCAGGTCGTGCAGGTCGCGCGCGATCCGGTCGCGGTCCTTGGCGAGCAGCAGCTCGTGCCGCTCCCGGAGCGCCTGGGCCCGGTCGAGGGTGAGGCCGACGTGGTCGGCGAGCGCGGTGAGGACGTCACGCTCGATCCGGTCGAGGTCGCCCCAGACGGCCGACTCGTCGATGAGCAGGACGGCGGACGGCGCGAGGTCGGTGCGGACCGGTACGACGACCGTCGTCTGGCCCGGCCCCGAGCGGGCGTCGAGGAGCTCGCCGGAGGCGATCGCCCGGCCGATGTCGTCGGCGACGCGTTTGACGGTGAGGGTCAGCTCCTCCGCGCAGTCGCCGGCGCAGGCAACGATCTCCAGCCGCTCCGAGGCGGTGTCGACGAGCGCGACGGCGCGGGCCTCGGCCATGTCGCGCACCTGCGCGACCATCGCGCTGAGCGACTGGTCGTGCTGGAGCGAGGGGGCCAGGGCGGTGGTGACCCGGGCGACGCCCTGCATCCAGGAGCGGTGCCGCTCGCTGTCCTCGTAGGCGCGGGCGTGGTCGATCATCACGCCGGCCGCGCGCCCGAGGACCTCGACGAGCGCCTGGTCGGTCGCGGAGAACGGCGGCTCCCCCGGCGACTTCCCCAGGTAGAGGTGGCCGTAAGCACGCTCCCCCACCAGCACGGGGGCGCCGAGGAAGCGCTCGATCGGGGGGTGCCCCGCGGGCAGCCCCTCGTAGACGGGGTGCGCCGCGATCTGGTCGACGCGCACGGGCTCGCGCACCCGCGGGACGAGGCCCAGCAGGCCGCGGCCGACGGGGGCGCGGCCGATGCGGGCGATGTCGTCGTCGGTGAACCCGTGGTGCACGAAGTCGATGAAGTCGCCGGCGTCGTCGACGATCGCGAGCACCCCGAACTGGGCGTGTGTCAGCGCACACGACGACTCGACGATGCGTCGGATCACGCCGTGGATGTCGAGATCTGATCCGATCGCGATCACCGCGTCGAGAAGCGCCCGAGCCTCCTCGGGAAGCTCCAGGTCCATGCCGACGATCGCCCTCCCCCTTCCCCGACCGCCAGCGGCCGGGCTCCCCGACATGATAGCCGCGACAGCGGGTCGCTGTGACCGGATTCGGTCATCGCCCCGCGGGCGGTTCAGCCTCCGTCGCGACGCCGCCGGGAGCGGGCGACGGTGTCCTCGAGAGCCGGTGCGAGCAGCGCCGCGAGCTCGAGGGCGACGTCGTCCTCCGACTCGGGAGGTAGGGCGATGTAGCTGATGCCGAGACGCGCGATCGTCCGGGCCAGCGCGCGGTTGGTCGCCGGGTCGACGCCGGGCCAGGTCTGCGCCACCGAGGTCGTCAGCCGGGCCGCGATGTGGGCCAGGAGCGGACCGCTGTCGGTCGTCACCAGCCGCATCAGGTCCTCGTGCGCGTCGCCGTCCTGGACCCGGCGGATGAGCGGGTCGGCGGACGTCGCGTAGAGGAAGGTGCGCAGCGCCGCCTCCAGCGCCGCGGCGGGGTCGTCGGCGTTCTCCTCGATGTCGTTCGCGACGAGGTCGCAGAACGCGTCGGCCAGCTCGAAGGCGTAGGCCTCCGCGAGACCCGCGCGCGACCCGAAGTCGTTGTAGATCGTCTGCCGGCTGACCCCCGCCTGCTTCGCGACGGCTTCGAGCGTCACCTTGCGCCACGGGCGGTCGGTGAGCACCTCCCGCAACGCGGTGAAGACCGCGACGCGGGTCGGGACGCCGGAGCGGGGCATCAGACGCCCGACGGGGTCAGCCGGAACACCCGGATGTCCCGGTCGGTGCGGTTCTTGTACTCGGCATAGACCCGGGTCACGTCGATCATCTTCTGGAACCCGGCGTCGGCCTCGGCGCCCTGGAGCAGCTGGGCGTCGACCGTGACCTCGACCCCGCCGGTGATCACCTTGGCCCGCGGGTGGGCCAGCAGGTTGCCGGTCCAGGCGGGGTGGCGCTCCTGCCCGAAGTTCGAGCCGACCACGATGACGGCGTCGCCGTCACGGGCGAACAGCAGCGGGCTGAGCCGGGGCTGCCCCGACTTCCGGCCGATCGTCTCGATCACCAGGGTCGGCGCCCCGATCGGCCCGAGGATGGTCTTGCGGCCCCGCGTGCGCAGCAGCAGCTTCCGGTCCAGCGGCATCAGCTTGCGGATCGTCCACGATCCGGGCTTGGTCGCAGCGAACGCAGTGCCGGCCCGCGCCAGGAACGACCGGTCGCTGCCCCAGCGGTAGTCGGGGATCGTCATGCGGCGATTCAAGCAGCCTCAGGCCCTCGTGGCGACGTCGTCGACGTTGAACGGGTCGGTTTCGACCTCCCGGACGGCGACGTCCGAGAACCCGGCCTCCCCCGGCCCGGCGGCGCTTCGGGCGAACGAGTGTTCAGTTCGCTCGGCGGGGATTCGGTGCGCTTGCACGGCGCTACGACCGGTCACAGCGCCGAGGTAGCGGACGTATCGCCCTCCGAGCTCACCGAACACTGAGTTACAGCTGTCGACGGCTCAGGCGCACCCGTCCGGCCGCGCTGCGAGCGGCGCCGAGGAGTCGACGGTGCCGGCCAGGGCGGCGACGGTGAGCGGGCCGGGTCCGCCGGGGCTCCCCCACCACACGCCGCGGGCGGCGACGTCGTAGCGGACGGCGTCCAGGCCGAGGACCGGGCCGATGCAGGTGCCGCCGACGTCGATCCGGGCCGTGCCGGTCCAGCCGAGGTCCTCGACGGCGACGTCGGCGAGCGATGCACCGAGGCCCTCGCTGCCGGCGAGGTCGGTACGACGGACGCGGACGGTGAGCGAGCGGAGGCCGGTGAAGTTCCGGATCCCGAGGTTGCTCCCCGCGTTGCCGGTGATGGTCGAGGTGTCGACGTCGAGGCTGATGGCCGCGGTCGGGCCGCGGCCGTTGACGACGTTGCTGCCGATCGCGAGGCCGTTGCTGGAGCAGTCGCGGAAGACCGAGCGACGGACGACGAGGCCCACGTCGTTGCCGGCACCGAGGCTGCCGGCGAGCACGCAGTCACCGTTGTTGAAGGGCAGCAGGTAGGTGTTGCCCACCCCGGTCGACCGCTCCGCGACGACGTTCTCCAGCCGCATCCGCAGCACCGCGTTGGTCCCGAGCGCACCCTCCTCGATGACGTCGCCGGGCGAGCCGGAGAACGAGCTGTCGCGGACGACGACCGACAGGTCCGACCCGTCGCCCATCGTCACCGCCTCGAGGCCGTTGGCGGAGAAGCCGCCGACGCCGTCCTCGTTGGTGTAGACGTTGCGCTCCACCACCACCCGGATCGTCGACGGGCCGACCCCGTTGACGAAGACGCCCTCGGAGTCGGCGCCCTCCGGCCCGAGGTTGAGGTCGTCGGGGTTGCCGAGCGCGGACTGCCGGTTGTCGGTGATCCGGGCGACGAGGGTCGAGGTGTCGCGGGCCTGGGTCCCGATCGCGAGCACCGACTTGAGCCCCTCGCCCTGGCGCAGGCCGTGGACGTCGTTGCGCACGATCGTCGCGGTGTACGACGCCGTCCCCCACGTCCGGACGTCGATCCCGTCGCCGCACTCGGCGTCGTGGACGACGTTGTCGGCGATGTAGGCCGTGGCTCCTGTCCGTCGGCTGCCGTCGACCATGATCCCCGCCCAGCCGTTGGGCAGGCCGCCGACGATCGGGATGCCGACCCCCGGCACGTTGGTGGGCGCGTTGAACTGCGGGATGAGGAAGCCCTTCGTGCAGGACACGTTGTGGCCCGCGACGTCGTTGCCGACGACCCGGACGCCGGTCACGTCGAGCCCGTAGATCCCCCCGCGCTGGGCGTCGCGCACCCGCAGGTTGCGGACGGTCGCGCCGTCGGCGAGCCGCACCGCGTCGCCGCCGAGCCGGGTCCCGGAATTGGTGAGCGCCGGTGCGGCGGCGTCCTCCGGCAGGCCGCGCACGGACGGCCCGGCGCCGGTCAGTACCTGGCCGGGCTGGAGCCGGATCCCGCCGTCGAGCGCACGGTCGGCGGGCAGCACGACGATGCTGTCGCCGGGGCCGGACGCCTGCTCGACGGCCGCGAGGGAGCCGAGGGGGTGCGCCCGCGACCCGTCGCCGCCGCCGGTGACCGCAGCGGAGACGTACCAGGTGCGCGTGCCCGCCGCGTCGGCCGGAGCCGTGGTCAGGGGCGCGCCGAGGAGCGCGGCGACCACGGCGAGCGCGAGGAGGCGGCTCACGGTCGCGGCGCCGGGTCGGCGGTCAGCAGGGTGACGGCGAGCGCCGCCAGGTGGTCCTCCAGCTCGGCGAGCGGGCGCCGGTCCTTGTGGATCATCCAGTCGAGCGCCACCGCCGTGGCGGCGCCGATGAGGGAGAGCGCGGCCAGCCGCCAGTCGCGGTCGACGACCTCGCCCCGCACGACCGCGGCGCGGCTCTCGGCCTCGATCAGCTCGACCAGCTTCTCGCGGTTGCGCAGCCGGGTGTTCTCGATCCGGGCACTGAGCCCGACCACCTCGACGAACACGATCCGCGCGGTGCGCAGGTCCTCGAACACCGGCCGCAGGAACGCCAGCAGGGCGGCCGGCACCCGCTCCGCGAGCGGGTCGCCCGCGGTCGCCTCCAGGGACTCGAGCACCTTGGTCCCCGACCGCAGCAGCAGCTCGTCGTAGAGGTCGGCGAACGCCGCCTCCTTGCCCTCGTAGAGCTGGTAGAAGTGCCGGGTCGAGACGTTGGCGCGGGTGCACACGCGCTCGACGGCGAGGGCCCGGTAGCCCTGCGTCCCGACGACGTCGTGGATCACCGCGAGCAGCCGCGCCCGCCGCGCGGCGTCGCGTTCGTCGGCCGTCTGGCCGGCGTAGCGGCGACGCCCGTCGGTGGGCCCCTCGGAGGGTCCGTCGGGGACGGGCGCGGGACTGCTCATCGGTGCTCCTTGTCGACGATCAGGGGGGCGATCAGGGGGTGGTGTTGCGGAGGAACGACAGCGACCCGGGACCCGCGGTGACGATGTCAGGCTGCCCGTCCAGGTCGTAGT
The DNA here is from genome assembly GCF_014180715.1 of Nocardioides stalactiti. Taxonomy (GTDB): domain Bacteria; phylum Actinomycetota; class Actinomycetes; order Propionibacteriales; family Nocardioidaceae; genus Nocardioides; species Nocardioides stalactiti. The sequence continues at coordinate 17,813 of NZ_JACEFC010000034.1, forward strand.
CGGCAACCATCGGGTTCTGAGGGAAGGCCCCGACCGGGAAGTCGGCGACCTTGCGCAGCTTCACGGTCCCGTTGCCGGCCAGCACGGTCACGCCAGGGGCTCCGGAGAACAGCCACGAGACGACGAGGTCCTTGCGTCCGTCCTGGTCGAGGTCGGCCGCCGTCAGGCTGGTCGGGCCGGCGCCGCCGAACTGGGTGGTGCCGACGCTCGAGGTGAAGCCGCCCTGGCCGTTGGTCAGCGCCGTGGTCAGCGTGAAGCTGAACGAGCCGATCGTCGCCACGTCGTCGAAGCCGTCGCCGTTGAGGTCGATGGCGGTGATGTCCTCGGGCACCAGGCCGCTCAGGTAGAGGCTCCCGGTGACGGTGAAGGCGCCGGTCCCGGTGCCGCGCAGCGCGAAGGCCGAGCCCGAGCAGCCGTCGACCGCGAACAGGTCGCCCTTGTTGTCGGCGTTGAGGCGCGCGGGCGAGATCGCGGCCAGGGCGCAGGTCCCGGGGACCTGGGTGGTCGGCCCGGCGGCGAAGGTGCCGCTGCCGTTGTTGAGGAGCGTGTTGATCGCGGTGAACGTCATCGACGCCACGTCGAGGTCGCCGTCCCCGTCGAGATCCAGGAGGCGGGGCTCCACCTGGCCGCCGAGCGTGAGCGGGTACGACGGGCCGGCGGCGAAGTGGCCGGCCCCGTCGCCGTACGCGACCTTGAGGGTGTTGGTGGACATCGCGACCACGTCGGCGTCGCCGTCGCCGTCGATGTCACCGGCGTCGAGGCCCTGCGTGCCCGCGGTGCCGGCGAGGTGGCCGGCCGGGGTGAAGGTGCCGTCGCCGTCGCCGGTGACGAGCAGGACGTCACCCTGGGTGAAGTCGGTGATGGTGACGATGTCGGGACGGCCGTCGGAGGTGAAGTCCGCGACGGTGCTGCCGCGCGGCGCCGGGCCGGGGCCGAGGCCGTTGTCGATCGCGGTCTCGACGTTGGGGGCGAACCACTCGCCGGCCGCGTGGCCGGGCGCGGCGGGGAGGAGGAGGGCGGCGGCCACGAGCGGCACGGTGAGCGGGACGGTGAGGGGGACTGTTCGCATGACCAGCAACGTAGGAACGAAGCGACCTATCGGACAAGGAACCTTTTCGGATGGGTTTCCCTAGGTGCGCGGGTCCCCCGAGGACCAGGTCCGGGCCCGCTCGTAGCGGAAGGGCGAGGTCCCCATCTCCAGCCGCAGTCCTTTGATGCCGGAGTGCTTGCGCGCGTAGGCGAGCTCGCGACGCAGGTCGCCGAGGCCGTTCCACACGAACAGGACCCCGATGGAGAGCGTCGAGAGGGTGCCGACCGCGCGGCCGTCGGCGTCGACGTAGGCGCTGCCGCTGTCGCCCGGCAGGCCCGGCGAGCGCGACGAGATCGTGTGCGACCAGCCCCGGGCCGCCTCGTTGTCCGACCAGGCGATGCCGGCCTGGCGCGACTCCCGGCTGCCCTCCTCGCGGAGCGAGGACCGCCCGAAGCCGTAGGTGAGCTCCCCCGTCCGGAGCCCGGTCGAGGTCAGTCCGGTGGGGCCGCCCCAGAACGGCACGCTGGGGTTGACCAGGTCGCGGACGGCGCGCGGCACCTCGACCAGCGCGAAGTCGTTGAAGGCGCACATCGGCCCCTTGCCGACACCGCGCTCGCGCATCGTGCGCCAGCTGCTGTAGGCCAGTCGTCCCTCGGCGATCCGATCCCCCGCGTCGAACGACGTCGCGCCCTCGGTGAAGACCACCCGGGTGCCGAGCGGCATCGTCGGCGTCCGGCAGTCGTTGGTGCCCTCCTCGGTGCGGGCGCAGTGCGCCGCCTGACCGATGTAGACCCGGTCCCGGGCGTCGGTGAACACGAAGTTCGTCGTGCACTGGCCGCCGCCGTCGGTGATCGTCTGGATCCCCGGCGTGATCGTCGCCCGCTTCATCGGCGTCCAGCCCCGCGACTTCCGCACCAGCGGGTCACGCTGCTCGCTGCTGAGCTCGGCAGACGGCTCGTCCCCCTCGAACGGCGCGAACCACCAGTTCGCGAGCGCGAGCACCGTCAGGACGATCAGGACGGTCCTCCACGGGTCGCCCTCGCGCTCGGAGCTCACCCCTGGATCATCACGCGCCCGACCGACCCTTGGGGAGACCCGCGCCGGAAATGTCTGAAGGCGCCTGCGACTGCTGCTGCCCTGAGCCCGCACGGGGATTGTCTAGGATCGAGGTCGTGGGGAACCCCCGAGGCGTCGCCGGGGCCTCCCGAGCGCGCTCTGCTCTCGTGGTGGCCGCGCTCGCCCTGTTCGGACTGCTCTCCATGCACGGGTGGGGCACCCACGCGGGCATGCACAGCGACCCGAGTCCCGCACCGGCGCCCGTCACACTGGCGCATGCCGGCGACCATCCGAGGGGACTCCCTGGTGCCCATGGAGACCATGGTGCGGGTGGGAACGTCGCAGCAGACGCCGCCGCGGTCGGCTGCGACGACAGCTGTCACGGGACCGGGTCCGGCGGGGGCATGGGCCTGGCCGGGCTCTGTCTTGCCGTTCTCGGGGGACTCCTCCTCGGACTCGCCCTGCTCCTGGTACGCCGCGGCACCCCCTTGGTGCGGACCATGGTGCCGGCGTTCCACCATCCCATCCGGCTGGGCCGCGAACGAGATCCTCCCGACCTCCTCCGCCTCTGCGTGATCCGCTGCTGACGGTCGCCGACGACGAGACACCTCGTGGTGCCTCGCGTCCACTCCTGTCCGCAACCAGATCACCAACCCAAGGAGAGACCCCACATGCGCACGACCCTGACCGCCCTGTTCGCCGCATCGATGCTGACGTTCGCCTCTTGCGCCGACGACACGGGCCACGATGGCCACGAGATGTCCGACGACATGTCCAACCACGGCTCGACCGTTCCCGAGAGCGAGGACTTCAACCAGACCGACGTCGACTTCGCCACCGACATGATCCAGCACCATGCCCAGGCCCTGTCGATGGTCGACCTCACCGAAGGACGTGACCTGTCCCCCGAGCTGACCACCCTGGCCGAACAGATCCGGATGGCGCAGGGCCCCGAGATCGAGACGATGGTCGACTGGCTCAGGGACTGGGACCAGCCCATCCCCGAGACCTCGCGTGACCACGTCAACGCGCACGGCGATGGCGAGATGGAGATGGGCTCCGACATGCCCGGCATGATGAGCGCAGACCAGATGGCCGACCTCGAGGCCGCGTCCGGACTCGAGTTCGAGCAGCTGTTCCTCACGATGATGATCGAGCACCACGAGGGCGCCATCGAGATGGCCGAGACAGAGCAGGAGGACGGCGAGCACCCCGACGCCGTCGCCCTGGCCGAGGTGATCGAGGAAGCGCAGACCGCTGAGATCGCGACGATGAAGGAGCTGCTCGGCTCCTGACCACGCGAGCCCCAGGCGGACAGACCCAGGTCTGTCCGCCCGGGGACCCGCCGGAAATGACCGAAGCCGCCCGAAGGCGGCTTCCGTTCGGTGGAGGTGAGGGGACTCGAACCCCTGACCCTCTGCATGCCATGCAGATGCGCTACCAGCTGCGCCACACCCCCGTGGCGTTGTCCCAGAGCCTTCGCTGCAGCTTCTGCTCCGGGCAACGCGGAGAACCTTACCGAACGGCGCGGCGTCGGTGAAATCGAGGGGTGGGAATCGATCCCTCCGCCGAGCCCGACGTGGTCAGGCCGTGCGGTTGTAGGCCGCGAGGGCCCAGCGACCCGAGCGACGCTCGACCAGCTCGACCCAGCCGCAGTTGGCCAGCGCCCGGAAGTCCTGGGCCCAGTCGATCGGCCAGCCGAGCCAGTGCGCCATCGCCGTGCGGATCGCCGCGCCGTGGGCGACGACCAGCGCGGTCTCCCCCTCGCCGAGACCGGCGACGACCTCCTTGAGCACCGCCGTGAACCGGTCGGCCACCTGGGCGTGCGTCTCGGCACCGGGGATGTCGTCCCAGTCGCCCGCGCGGAAGCGGTCGTACTCCTCCGGGTCGAGCGCGCGGTACTCCTCGTGCGTCAGGCCCTGCCGCTCCCCCAGGAAGCACTCGCGCAGCCGCTCGTCGTACGACGCCTCGAGGCCGGTCGCCTCCGCGACGAAGCCGGTCGTCTGACGCGCGCGTCGGAGGTCGGAGGACAGCAGGACGACCGGGTCGAGAGCGGCGACAGCCGGCGCGACCGCGCGCGCCTGGGCCAGCCCGGTCTCGTCGAGGGCCGGGTCGAGGTGGCCCTGGATCCGCTGGATCGCGTTCCACTCGGTGCGGCCGTGCCGCAGCAGGACGAGCCGGCGCTCGGACCCGGCAGGCTCAGGCACCGCGCGGGCCGCGGACCTCGGCCGGGAGCTCGATGATCGGGCAGTCGCGCCACAGCCGCTCGAGGGCGTAGAACTGGCGCTCCTCGCTGTGCTGGACGTGGACGACGATCTCGCCGTAGTCGATGAGGACCCACCGACCGTCGCGCTCGCCCTCGCGGCGGATCGGCTTGGCGCCGATCTCGCGCAGCTTGTCCTCGACCTCGTCGACGATCGCCTTGACCTGGCGGTCGTTGGCGCCCGACACGAGGAGGAAGGCGTCGGTGATGGCGAGCTGCTCGCTCACGTCGAAGGCGAGAAGGTCGGTGGCGAGCTTGTCGGCGGCGGCGAGGGCCGCCGCGTGGACCAGCTCGACGGCGTGCTCGGTCGCGGCCATTTTTCTCCGGGTTCTGCGGGGTAGAGGCCGTGCTTGGTGATGTACTGCACGACCCCGTCGGGGACGAGGTACCAGATCGGCTGCCCCGCCGCCTGCCGCTGACGGCAGTCGGTGGAGGAGATCGCGAGCGCCGGCACCTCCAACATCGTGACACGCTCGGGCGGGATAGCCGAAAGCGTCGCCGGGTCCATCTCGGCGCCCGGCCGGGTGCAGCCGACGAAGTGGGCGAGCGCGAAGACCTCCTCGGCGTCGCGCCAGCTGAAGATGTCGGTGAGCGCGTCGGCGCCGGTGATGAAGAAGAGGTCGGCGTCCGGTCGCGCCGAGCGCAGGTCGCGGAGCGTGTCGATCGTGTACGTCGGGCCGCCGCGGTCGATGTCGACGCGGCTGACCGTGAACCGCGGGTTGGCCGCCGTCGCGATGACGGTCATCAGGTAGCGGTGCTCGGCCGGCGACACCTCGCGGTCGGCCTTCTGCCACGGCTCACCGGTCGGGACGAACACGACCTCGTCGAGGTCGTACCAGCCCTGGACCTCCGACGCGGCGACCAGGTGGCCGTGGTGGATGGGGTCGAACGTGCCGCCCATCACCCCGACCCGGGGCCGCCGAGCGGGGTCCGTCATGGCGTGACCGGCTGAGCGAACGGGCGGATCAGCTGTGCTCGCGGCCGCCGCCGAACCAGACGAGGCCGGCGAGCAGGAGGAGCAGGACGGCCAGCGTGCCGCCTCCGATGAACCACGGGTTGATGGCGGGCTCGCCGTGCTCCTCCGCAGCCTGGAGGAGGGCGAGGGCGGTCAGGCTGATCTGCATGGGCGGATCGTATCGGACCGGCAGGGCCCGGTCCGCAGCCGGCCATTCGCGGCGGAGCGAAGCGGAGACGCGCTCGCGCCCTTCAATGGATCGCGAAGTCGACGCCCAGGTAGAGGAGGGTGAAGCGGAGGGTCCGGCCGATGAAGACCGTCGGGATGAACACCCACATCGGCATCTTGAGCAGCCCACCCACCGCGGCCATGACCAGCAGCGGCGGCAGCCCCACCGAGGCGGCGACGAACATGACCGACGCGGCGTAGACCGGCCGGCCCTGCATCCGGGTGACCCACTTCTCGTAGCCGGCCTTGATCTTGGGCGAGGCGAGCTTCTTCTGGGCCCAGTTCGAGTCGACCCCGCGGCGGGCGGCCTCGTACCAGATGATCTTGCCGACGGTCGCGCCCGCGCCCGCGGCGACACCCAGCGAGATCGCCGTGGGCACGCCCGGCTCGGCGGCTGCGGCGCCCAGGATGTAGACCTCGATCGGCAGGAACGGAAGGAGTGCCGACGCGATGCTGATCCCGAACGTCGTCAGCCACAGGATCATGCGACCGGGACCCTCTCCGGCACCGGGATCCCGAGCTGGAGGAGCCACCGCAGCGACAAGCACTTCAAGGCGAGCAGCGCGAGGGCGATGATCAGGCCGAGCCACCACCAGCCCGTGGCCAGCAGCAGCACGGCGAAGAGGCCGGAGTTGGCTGCCTTGCCGAGCCGGGACCAGTTCCAGAGATAGATCCGGCGGTCGACGACGTAGAAGTAGTTGGGGCTGCGGATCGGCCAGGCGAGGAAGGCCAGCGACAGGTACATGTCGATGACCATGAACTCGAAGAGGTAGACCGCGACCGGGATCGCGATCAGCTCCATCGGCTCGTCGCTGAAGAACAGCGGCGCCGGTGCGAGCCAGGCCAGGCCGACGTAGAACGCCCCGCAGCTGAGCCGGTCGCTCACCATGTCGACGACCCCGCCGATGCGGGTCTCGCAGTCGAACCTGCGCGCGTACTCGCCGTCGAGGGTGTCGCCGACCCAGTAGACGACGAGGCCGGCGACGAGGAGCGTCAGGCTCTCGTCGTACGCGCCCCACATGCTGAGCACGAGGGTCGCGACGGTGCGCACCAGCGTGATCACGGTCGCCCCCGTGAGGAGACGCTCGGTAGACGCGTCCGCGTAGATCCGCTCGGGCGCCCCTGCCATGGCGCGAAAACTACCCTGCCGCCTGGTGGCGTCCGTCGGCACCTCGCCGGGGACACCACTACGGTCAGGCCATGGCACACCCGATGCGCGTCCGCCGAGCCCTCTCCCGGGGGCTCCTGCGCCTCTTCCGCTGGCAGCTCGTCGGCACCGTCCCGCCCAAGGGCATCCTGGTCGGGGCGCCCCACACGTCGCGCTGGGACTTCGTCGCGATGCTCTCCATCGCGTGGGCCAACAGCGTCCAGCCCCAGGTGCTGGTGAAGCACACCTACTTCAAGGGCCCGCTCGGATGGCTGCTCAAGGCGTTGGGGGGGATCCCGCTCGACAAGGGCAACCCCGGCGCGACGATCCGGGCGCTGCTCAAGGAGGCCGAGGGGCACGACTCCTTCATGCTGGTGATCGCGCCCGAGGCGACGCGGAGCGCGACGACGTACTGGAAGCCGGGCTTCTACAAGATCGCCGGCCAGACCGGGCTGCCGATCGGCCTCGGCTTCGTCGACGGTGCGACGCGCACCCTCGGCATGGGGCCGACCCTGGTGCCCTCCGGCGACGTGGTCGCCGACATGGACATCGTCCGCGAGTTCTACAAGGACAAGAAGGGGATCCACCCGGAAGCGTGGGCCGAGCCGCGGCTGCGCGAGGAGGGGCCGGGCGAGGAGGTGCCGGGCGAGGTGTCGGGCGACGGCACAGCCTGACGGATCGGGGCCGTGCGGACGACTCGTGTCCTTCACCTGACGGCCACCTGTCCCCCCTAGGTTCGCGGCCGTGACCTGGCTGGCCGTCGTCTTCGCGCTCGCGGGCGCCGCGACGGCCGCGGTGTCGACCTCCGCCCAGCACCACGCAGCGTCGTCCGCGCCTGCGGGCACCGGTCCCGGCGCCCTCCTGCGCCATCTCGTACGGCGCCCCGCGTGGCTGGCCGCGCTGCTGCTCGGTCCGCTCGGGTTCACCCTCCACGTGCTGGCGCTGCGTCACGGCCCGATCGGCCTGGTGCAGCCGCTCCTCATCACCGGCCTGGTGTTCGCGGTGCCGCTGCGTGCCGCGCTCGCCCGGACCTGGCCGGCGACCTCCGAGCTGGTGGCGGTGAGCGTCACCGCCGGCGGGATCGCGGTCCTTCTCCTCGCCTCGGAGACCGCCACCGCCACGGCCGCCCCCGACCCGGCGGTGCTCGGGCTGTCGGTGGCCGCGACGGCCGGGGTGGCCGTGCTCCTCCTGCTCGCCGGCGGCTCCCTCGGCCGGTCGGCCACCTCCGCGTTCCTGCTCGGGTGCTCCTCGGGCCTGCTCTTCGCGCTGATGGCGGTGCTCATCAAGGCGGTGCAGCTGCACGGCGACGCCCACGGCACCCTGGCCACGGCGACCACCTGGCTGCCCTATGCGCTCGCGGGCTGCGGGGTCGGCGGGATCGCCGTCAACCAGCTCGCCTACCGCGCGGCGCGGCTCTCGGCGTCGATGCCTGCCCTCAACGTGGTCAACTGTCTGGTCGCGCTCGGCCTCGGGCACGCCGTCTTCCACGAGTCGCTCACGACCGGGCCGATGGCGAGCGTCGTCGCGGCCGCCGCGCTCGCGGCGATGGGCTGGGGCTTGTGGTCGCTGAGCCGCTCGGGCAGCACGGCTAGCGGACGTGACCGTCGCCCACGACGACGTACTTCGTCGAGGTCATCTCGGGAAGCCCCGTCGGCCCCCGCGCGTGCAGCTTCTGGGTGCTGATCCCGATCTCGGCCCCGAAGCCGAACTCGCCGCCGTCGGTGAACCGGGTCGACGCGTTGACGAGGACCGCCGCCGAGTCGACCTCGGCGACGAACCGCCGCGCGGCCGCCTGGTCCTCGGTCACGATCGCGTCGGAGTGCTGGCTCGACCAGGTCCGGATGTGCTCCAGGGCAGTGTCGAGGTCCCGGACGACGCGGGCGGCGATGTCGAGGGAGAGGTACTCGGTCGCCCAGTCCTCGTCGGTGGCCGGCACGACCCCGTCGAGGGCCTGGAACGCCTCGTCACCGTGGAGGGTGACGCCGGCCTCCTGGAGCGCTGCGACGACGCGCGGCAGGAAGACCGGGGCGACGGCCTCGTGGACGAGCACCGACTCGGCGGCGTTGCAGACGCTGGTGCGGTGGGTCTTGGCGTTGAGGACGATCGCGAGCGCCTTGTCGAGGTCGGCCGCCGCGTCGACGTAGACGTGGCAGTTGCCGACGCCGGTCTCGATGACGGGGACGGTGGACTCCTCCACGACCGACTGGATGAGGCCCGCTCCCCCGCGCGGGATGAGCACGTCCACGTGCCCGCGGGCGCGCATCAGCGCCTTGACGCTGTCGTGGCTGTCGCCCGGCACCAGCTGGACGACGTCGGCGGGCAGGCCGGCGGCCTCGACGGCACTCCGGAGGACCTCGACGATGGCTGCGTTGCTCGACCGGGCGCTGGAGCTGCCGCGCAGGAGGACCGCGTTGCCCGACTTCAGGCAGATGCCGGCAGCGTCCGCGGTGACGTTGGGGCGCGCCTCGTAGATCATCCCGACCACACCGAACGGGACTCGCACCTGGCGCAGCTCGAGCCCGTTGGCGAGCACGCCGCCGCGGACCACCTCGCCCACCGGGTCCGGCAGCCCGGCGACGTCGCGCAGGCCCTGGGCCATGCCGGCGATCCGGTCCGGCGTGAGCCGGAGCCGGTCGATGATGTTGGCCGGCGTCCCGCCCTCCTCAGCGCGCCGGACGTCCTCGTCGTTGGCCGCGACGACCTCGGTCTCGCGGGCCAGCAGGGCATCGGCCATGGCGTGCAGGGCCGCGTCCTTGGTGGCCCGGGTCGCGAGGGCGAGGTCGCGTCCGGCGACCCGTGCGCGGCGGGCTACGTCAATCACGTCGTCGGCGATGCTCACCTGTGGAAGGTTAGTGCTGCTCCGACGCAACCGTCCGGCTGTCTCGGGCGTCTACCAGTCAGGCGCGGTCCCGCGTCGATGCTGTTCACTGCCTGTCCTGCTCGAGGAGGAGCTCGTGACCCACCCCCTGTCCCCCCGCCGCAAGCGTTGGGGCCTCGCCGCCCTCGCCGCGGCCGCGCTCGGCGCACCCCTGCTCGCGACGGCCACCGGCGCATCGCCGGCCGTCGGCGCCGGGCCCGGGGACCCTTCGATCACCCTGACCGCTCCCGACTCGGTCACCGCCCAGAACTACGGCGGCGGCATCTACTCCGACCTCGGCTTCCGCCTCGAGGTCCGTGAGGCGGCGCTGGAGATCTGGACGACGCGCGCCTCCGACTACGAGAGCGCGCCCACGGCTGTCGCGAAGCTCCCCAACGGCGACGTCACCCTGCCTGACCAGAAGCGTGTCGGGATGCTCGACAACTTCATGAAGATCACCCTCGTCGACCGCAACGACCCGGACGCCACTCCGGTCACCAAGCGCCGCGGCGTCTGCTTCGGGGAGTCCTCCGAGCGCATCGACCCGACAGCCGACTTCCGCAACAGCTATCCGCGGACCTGCTGGTACAACCCGTACGCCCTCGGCGCGGTCCAGGGCGTCCCCGCGGGCTGGGCGAGCAGCATCTTCGGCTACGAGACCCGGCTGCGGGTCAAGCCGGGCGAGTACGACCTCACGGTCGCCATCACCAAGGCGTACGCCGACGCGCTCGACCTGAGCGCCGAGGAGCGGACCGCCACCACGGTGCTGACCGTCGTGGAGGGCAACGACTGCCGCGGCTGCCGCGACGGGCACACGAACCCGCGCCTCCAGCCCAACCGGCACGAGCCCGACCCGAGCGGCGGCATCGGCGCCGTGGAGGACCTGCCCGAGGGCACCCCGCTCCCCGACCTGCGCTCGCTGCCGGCGTTCGGCATCCAGCTCAACCGCAAGGGCACCCAGCTCCAGTTCTCGGCGAACGTCTGGAACAACGGCAACAGCCCCCTCGTCGTCGACGGCTTCCGCCGCTCCGGCGAGGACATCATGGACGCCTACCAGTACTTCCTCGACGAGGACGGGAACCAGATCGCCTACGAGCAGGTCGGCACGATGGAGTGGGACCCCGCTCCGACGCACCAGCACTGGCACTTCACCGACTTCGCGACCTACGAGCTGCTCAACGCGGACCTGACCCGGGCCGTCCGCTCGGGCAAGGAGGCGTTCTGCCTCGCCAACACCGACGCCGTCGACCTGACCGGCGAGGGCGCGGAGTGGTCGGCCTACGAGGACGACCTCGGCAGCGTCTGCGGCGGTTACGAGACCCGCTCGATCCGCGAGGTCCTCTCGGCCGGGTGGGGCGACACCTATGCGCAGTTCCGCGCCGGTCAGTCCTTCCCGGTCAAGAACCTCGCCGACGGGATCTACTACATCCGGGTGCTGGCCAACCCGGAGGACACCCTGCTCGAGGCCGACACCACCAACAACGAGGCGCTGCGCAAGGTGCGCCTCTGGACCAACAAGGCCGGTGAACGCCGGGTCCGCGTCGCCCCCGTCGGCCTCGTCGACGAGTCCCAGGGCATCTACTACCGCCGCTGATCCACGGCCGAGCCGGCCGGGGAAGGCCCCCCCGCCCCCCAGGGGGGNGACGGAACGCCTCAGGGACACCAGCGCCCGCGACGCGGGCCCATCCCGGACAAGGAGACCTCCCATGGACGCACAGCGCCTGCGGCCCTCTGCCAGCACGATCGCCCTCATGACGGCCGCAGCTCTCGCCTCGGCGCTGACCGGCTGCACCCCCGACGTCTCCACGACGCTCCGAGCCGACACCGACCGCAGGAGCACCCCGACCACTCCGCCGACCGTCGACACCTCGGTGGAGGCGGATGCGGGAGCGTCCGCGCTCGAGGGCACCTGGCAGGCCGGACCCGTCTCGTTGGCGCAGACCGTGGCCACGGTACGGCGCAGCGGGCTCGGCGAGTGGGTGGAGGAGTACCGCCGCAACGCCCCGTTCTCGGCCGACTCGCTGCTCACGCTGACCATCGAGGACGGCGCCTGGGACCTGTACGGAAGCGTCGACGGCGAGCAGCAGGAGCCGATCGACTACGACGCGGCGTACGAGATCCGGGACGACGTCGTCGTCTTCCACCACTCGGCGGGCTCGAACACCTATCGATGGGTGGTCGACGAGGACACCTTGCGACTGGAGTTCGTGGGATCGACGCTGCCCGGCTACCGAGGGATCCCCGAGGAGGTGTTCCAGCGCGCGCTGTACACCACCCGCGCCTTCACGCGGCAGGACTGAACGCAGCAGCCCCCGGCACCGTCCAGGCGCCAGGGGCTGCAGCGTTGCTCCGAGGTACTACTTGCGCTTCTCGATCTCGGCCGTGGCGGCCGGGAGGACCGAGTGCAGGTCGCCGACGACACCGAAGTCGACGAGCTCGAAGATCGGGGCTTCCTCGTCCTTGTTGACGGCCACGATGGTCTTCGAGGTCTGCATGCCGGCGCGGTGCTGGATCGCACCGGAGATGCCGTTGGCGACGTAGAGCTGCGGCGACACGGTCTTGCCGGTCTGACCGATCTGCAGCGTGTGCGGCTGCCAGCCCGAGTCGACCGCCGCACGCGAGGCACCGACCGCCGCGCCCAGCGCGTCGGCGAGGCTCTCGACGGACGAGAAGTCGCCACCCGTGCCACGGCCGCCGGAGACCACGATCGCGGCCTCGGCGAGCTCGGGGCGACCCGACGCCTGACGCGGGTTCGACGCGACGATCCGGGCGCCCTTGGCGGCATCGGAGATGGTCGCGGAGAACTGCTCGACGGTGCCGGCGCCGGCACCCTCCTCCGCAGCGGCGGAGTTGGGCTTGACGGTGATGATCGGCGTACCGGTCGTCACCTTCGCCTGGACGGTGTAGTTGCCGGCGAAGACCGACTGGGTGGTCGTGCCGTCGGCGGCGACGTCCACGGCGTCGGTGATCAGGCCCGAGCCGAGCTTGATCGCGAGGCGACCCGCGATCTCCTTGCCCTCGGCGGAGGAGACGATGAGGATCGCGGCCGGCGAGGCGGCCTCGGCCACCTGCTGGAGCACCTCGGCCTTGGGCGCCACGAGGAAGCCCTTCACCTCGGCGTCGTCGACGACGTAGACCTTCTCGGCACCGAACTTGGCGAGGTCGCCGGCAGCGCCCTCGGCCTTGTCGGCGCCACCGATGAACACGGCCGACGGCGAACCGATGCGCTTCGCGATCGCGAGGAGCTCGTAGGTCGGCTTGCGGACCGCACCGTCGACGTGGTCGACGAGAACCAGAACTTCAGACATGTCTTCTTGCTCCTCAGATGAACTTCTTCGAGGCGAGGAACTCGACCAGCGCCGTGGCGCCCGAGCCGTCCTCGTCCTTGACGATCTCGCCGGCGGTCCGCGGGGGACGCTCGGTGGTCGTCTCGACGGTCGACCACGCGACCGAGAGGCCGACCTGGCCGGCGTCGACACCGAGGTCGCCGAGGCTGTAGGTCTCGAGCGGCTTCTTCTTGGCCGCCATGATGCCCTTGAACGACGGGTAGCGGGCCTCGCCCGACTGGTCGGTCACGGAGGCGACCAGCGGCATCGCGCCGATGACGACGTCGGTGGAGACGTCGCCGTCACGCTGCGCGGCGATCTGGTTCTCCTTGCGCTCGATGCGCGAGCCGAGGGTGACCTGCGGGAGGCCGAGGCGCTCGGCGAGCATCGCCGGGACGACGCTCATCGCACCGTCGGTGGACGCCATGCCGCAGAGGACGACGTCGACGGAGCCGATCTTCTCGACGGCCTTGGCGAGCACCAGCGAGGTCGCGATCGCGTCGGAACCGGCGATCGCCTCGTCCGAGACGTGGACGCCCTGGTCGGCACCCATCTGCAGCGCCTTGCGCACTGCATCGGCGGCCTTCTCGGGGCCGACGGTCAGCGCGGTGACCGTCACCTCCTCCTCGGTGCCCTCCTTGAGCTGGAGAGCCTGCTCGACGGCGTACTCGTCGAGCTCCGACAGGAGACCGTCGACGCCGACGCGGTCAACGGTGTTGTCCGACTCGAACCGCGGGTCCGCGGTGGCGTCGGGGACGTACTTCACACAGACGACAATGTTCATGGTTGTGGCCGGACCGGCCCCTTCCTGCACTCGTGCGACCCGTGTGGGTCGTCGGTTGGTCCAAAAGTGGACAGCGCCCGCAGGCTACCGTCCGGTAGCCCGCTCGCGGTAACCACGCGTACGTGGACTACCTCACACGGTATCGGGAGCGGCGTGCGCCGATCGCCGCGTCTTACGGGCGGATGACCCGCTCGAGGAACCGGCCGACGATGAGGTAGACCACCGCGGCGATGCCGTAGTTGAACAGCGCGGTCTTGACCTCGCTGTTGGGGTCCTGGAACTCCTTGACCGGTTCGTCAAGGTCGAAGTAGCCGAGGTCGAAGGCGTTGGCGAGGTCGCGCACGAGCTGGACGAGCTCGTTCTTGTCGTTGGCGTCGAGCGCGAAGCTGAAGGCGGCAGCAGCGAGGACGAGCGCCAGCGTCAGGCAGATCACCCACAGCACGCGCGAGACGATGCCCCGCACGCGCGCCACGGTGAGGGCAGTGCTCCTCCCTGTCCCCGCGTCCGTCGGCTTGTCGGCCATCCTGCTCATCGTGCCTCGAATCTCGCCTTGCCGGGACCGTTCTCGATGAAGGATCGCATGCCGATGCTCCGATCCTCGGTCGCAAACACCGCGGCGAACTGCTGGCGCTCGATCGCGAGGCCGGTGTCGAGGTCGGACTCGAGACCGCGGTCGACGCACTCCTTGATCGCACGCAGCGCGTAGGGAGCGGCGTTGCTGAACTTCGAGGCCCAGGCGACGGCCGCGCCGTAGACCTCCTCGGCGGGGAAGAGGCGGTCCACCATGCCGATCGCGAGTGCCTCCTCCGCCTTGACGAATCGTCCCGTGAACATGAGCTCCTTGGCCCGGGCCGGACCGACCAGCCGGCTGAGCCGCTGGGTACCGCCGGCGCCGGGGATGATCCCGAGCAGCACCTCGGGCTGGCCGAGGACGGCGTCCTCGGCCGCGAACCGGACGTCGGCCGCCAGCGCGAGCTCGCAGCCACCGCCGAGGGCGTAGCCGTTGACCGCGGCGACGACCGGCTTGGGGATCCGGGCGATCGCGGTGACCGCGCCCTGGAGCCGCTCGCCGCGGCCGACCATGTCGACGTAGGACTTGTCGGCCATCTCCTTGACGTCGTTGCCGGCCGCGAAGACCTTCTCGCCGCCCCAGACCACGACGGCCCGGACGTCGTCCCGCTCCGTGGCCTCGGCAGCGACCGCGCTCAGCTCGTCCTGGACCTGGAAGCTGATGGCGTTCATCTTGGGCCGGTCCAACCGGATCGTCCCGACGCCGTCGGCTACCTCGAGGCGGACGAACTCGCTGGTCATCGGGCTCCTTCAGATCGTTGCTCCCGCACCGGCTGTGATCGATGGTGCAGAAGGGGTTGGGCGCATTGTTGCAGAATCAACCGTATGACTCCCGGCCTCTGGCGCAGCCTCGGTGACCGCGCGCAGGTCTGGCCCGGCCGGAACTGGCCGCTCGGCGCCACCTGGTCGCCGGAGTCGACCAACTTCGCCGTCTACGCCCCGGACGCGACCGACCTCTGGGTCTGCCTGTTCGACGACGAGGACGGCGAGCACCAGCTCCCGCTGACCGAGCACTCCCTCGGCATCTGGCACGGAGCACTTCCCGACCTGGCCCCGGGCACCCGGTACGGCTTCCGCGCCCACGGCCCGTGGGACCCCGACAACGGGCTGCGGTTCAACTCCCGCAAGCTGCTCCTCGACCCCTGCGGCCTCGCGGTCTCCGGCATCGGCGACGCCGCTCGCAGCGTCCTGGTCGACCCCTCGTTCGACTGGGAGGGCGACGTCCCGCTCAAGCGCCGCTGGCGCGACACCGTCATCTACGAGCTGCACGTCAAGGGCTTCACCCAGCTCCACGACCGGATCCCCGAGGACCTGCGCGGCACGTACGCCGGCCTCGGCCACCCGGTCGTCACCGACTACCTCAACGACCTGGGCGTCACGGCGGTCGAGCTGTTGCCGGTCCACCAGTTCTTCTCCGAGCCGGCGCTCCTCGAGCGCGGACTCACCAACTACTGGGGATACAACAGCATCGGGTTCTTCGCCCCGCACGGGGCCTACAGTGCCGCGGGCGACCGCGGTCAGCAGGTGGCGGAGTTCAAGGCGATGGTGCGGTCACTCCACCGGGCCGGCATCGAGGTCATCCTCGACGTCGTCTACAACCACACCGCCGAGGCCGGGCCGGACGGCGCCACGATCTCCTTCCGCGGGCTCGACGACCGTGGCTTCTACCGCCGGGTCCCGCCCGAGCCCGCCGAGGACGGCGAGCCGGCCGCGGACGACGCGTTCGACGACACCTACTGGGACGTGACGGGCTGCGGCAACACCGTCAACTCCGACGACCCGCTGGCGCTGCGGCTGATCCTCGACTCGCTGCGCTACTGGGTGACCGAGATGCACGTCGACGGCTTCCGCTTCGACCTGATGTCGGCGCTCACCCGGACCGGACCCGACATCGACATGTCCTGCAAGCTGCTCATCGCGATGGGTCAGGACCCGGTGCTGCGCCACGTGAAGCTGATCGCCGAGCCGTGGGACGTCTCCATGGGCGGCTACCTCGTCGGCAACATGCCCCCGCCCTGGGTGGAGTGGAACGACCAGTACCGCGACACGATCCGCGACTTCTGGCGCGGCCACCTCGGCGGCACCCACGCCGTCGCCACCCGGCTGGCGGGCTCCTCGGACCTGTACGCCGACGACGGCCGGTCGGCGTACAACTCGGTCAACTTCGTCACCGCCCACGACGGGTTCACGGTCCGGGACCTCGTCTCCTACGACCAGAAGCACAACGAGGACAACGGCGAGGACAACCGCGACGGCACCGACAACAACCGGTCGTGGAACCACGGGGTCGAGGGCGAGACCGACGACGCCGACATCCTCGCCCTCCGCCGCCGCCAGGCGATGAACCTGATGGCGACGCTCTGCCTGTCCAACGGGGTACCGATGCTGACGGCCGGCGACGAGCGCGGCCGGACCCAGGGCGGCAACAACAACCCCTACTGCCAGGACAACGAGATCTCCTGGCTGGACTGGTCGTCCGACGACGCCTGGCTCGACGTCTACGAGCTCACCAAGACAGCGCTACGGCTACGGCGCGAGCACCAGACGTTGCGCCAGCGACACTGGTTCGAGGGGCGCCCGACCATCGTCGGCGGCCCCAAGGACCTGGCCTGGCTGCACCCGAGCGGACGCGAGATGACCGACGCGGACTGGCACGACACCGACCTGCGGACGATCGGGATGTTCGTCTCCGGCAAGCCGCTGCGGGAGCCGGGCAAGCACGGCGAGCAGCTGCTCGACGCGTCGTTCCTCGTGTGGTTCCACGCCGGCGCCGAGCCGTGCGCGATCTTCCTCCCCAGCAACGACTGGGTCAGCAAGGGCCAGGTCGTCCTCTCGACCGACCCCGACGTCCCCGTCGGCACCGCTGTCGCCTCCGAGCAGGAGCTGGTCATCGGCCCCCGCTGCGTCGTGGTGCTGCAGGAGGAGGAGTGGCTCCGCGCCGCGGTCAAGCAGTCGTGACGACGCCCAGCTCTGCCGGCGCGACCAGGAGCGGGTGGGACGGCAGCACCCGTACCGTGTAGCCGAACGGCCCGCTGCGCGGGAGGGCGACCTCGACGTCGTACCGGTGCCGCCCGCCCTCGTAGGACTCGGTGGCGGAGAGGACCGCGACGACGGGGTCGACGAGGACGTCCTCGGCGTCGACCCGGCCGTGGACCAGCTGCACCTCGACGTCCTGCGGGGCGAGGTCGCCGATGGCGACGTAGCACCGCACGGTCATCGGCGCTCCGACCGACGGCTCGTCGCCCACGCCCTGGGTCTCGACGTGCTCGACCCGCACGGCCGGCCAGGCCGCCCGGACCCGGGCCTTCCACTGCGCGAGGTCACGGGCCCCGGCGTAGTCGGCGTTGACCGCTCGGGCGTTGTGGGTGGCGGGTGCATACATCTGGCGGACGTAGTCGCGCACCATCCGGGTCGCGAGCACCTTCGGGCCGAGCGACTTCAGGGTGTGGCGCACCATCTCGATCCAGCGGGTCGGGACCCCGTCGGCGTCGACGTCGTAGAAGCGCGGAGCGACCTCGTTCTCGACGAGGTCGTAGAGCGCCGCCGCCTCGAGGTCGTCGCGGTGGTCGGTGTCCTCGACGCCGTCGGCCGTCGGGATCGCCCAGCCGTTGTCGCCGTCGTACCCCTCGTCCCACCAGCCGTCGAGGACCGAGAGGTTGAGGCCGCCGTTGAGCGCCGCCTTCATGCCGGAGGTGCCGCACGCCTCGTAGGGCCGCAGCGGGTTGTTGAGCCAGACGTCGCAGCCGGGGTAGAGCGGCTGCGCCATCGCGATGTCGTAGTTGGGCAGGAAGACGATCCGGTGTCGTACGGCGGGGTCGTCGGAGAGCCGCACGATGTCCTGGATCAGCTTCTTGCCGCCGTCGTCGGCCGGGTGCGCCTTGCCGGCGATGACGAGCTGGACGGGCCGCTCGGGGTGGAGCAGCAGCGCCTTGAGCCGATCCGGGTCGCGCATCATCAGCGTGAGGCGCTTGTAGGACGCCGCCCGCCGCGCGAAGCCGATCGTCAGGACGTCGGGGTCGAGCGCGGAGTCGATCCAGCCGAGCTCGGCGCGCGCCGCACCCCGCTTCTCCCACGAGCGCGCCAGCCGGCGCCGCGCGTCCTGCACGAGCCGCGTCCGCAGCTGACGCTTGACCGCCCACATCTCGGTGCCGGGCACCTTGTCGGCCGCCGTCCAGAACGCGTCGGTGTCGTCGCTCTCGGGGTCGGCGCCCTGGCTGACCGCCAGCTCGATGACCTCCCGGCCGACCCAGGTCGGGGCGTGCACGCCGTTGGTGATCGACCCGATCGGCACCTCGGCCTCGTCGAACGCGGCCCACAGGCCGTTGAACATCCCCCGGCTGACCTCCCCGTGGAGCTGGGAGACGCCGTTGGCGCGCTGTGCGAGCCGGAACCCCATCACCGCCATGTTGAAGACGCTCGGGTCGCCGCCCTCGAAGTCCTCGGCCCCCAGTGCGAGCACCCGGTCGACGGGGACGCCGGGCGTGGGGCCGGCGTCGCCGAAGTACTGCTCGACCATCGTGGCCGGGAACCGGTCGATGCCGGCGGGGACGGGCGTGTGCGTGGTGAACACGGTCGAGGCGCGACCGACCTCGATCGCGGTGTCGAGGTCGAGGTGGGGCCCCTGCTCCCCCACGGTCAGCTCACGGACCCGCTCGATGCCGAGGAACCCGGCGTGCCCCTCGTTGGTGTGGAACACCTCGGGCTCGGGCGTGCCGGTGATCCGGCAGAACGTGCGGATCGCGCGGACCCCGCCGACCCCGAGCAGGATCTCCTGGCGGAGCCGGTGCTCGCTGTTGCCGCCGTAGAGCCGGTCGGTGATGTCGACGTAGTGCTCCGGGTTGCCCTCGACGTCCGTGTCGAGCATCAGGAGCGGGACCCGACCGACGCGCGCGACCCAGATCCGGGCGATCAGGTCGGGGCCGTCGGGCAACGACAGCGAGATGAGCGCGCGGCTGCCGTCGGCCTCGTGGAGCAGCGAGATGGGCAGCTCGTCAGGGTCGAGGACCGGGTAGGTCTCCTGCTGCCAGCCCTCCCGCGAGAGCGACTGCTTGAAGTAGCCGTGGCGGTAGAGGAGGCCGACGCCGATGATCGGCACGCCCAGGTCGCTCGCCGCCTTCAGGTGGTCACCGGCGAGGATGCCGAGACCGCCGGAGTACTGCGGGAGCACGGCGGTGATCCCGAACTCCGGTGAGAAGTAGGCGATCCGGTGCGGCCACGCGACGTCGGGCTCCCGCTCGGAGGCGCGCTGGTACCAGCGCGGCTCGCTCAGGTAGGCCTCGAGGTCCGCCCGCACCTCTCCGAGCCGACGGACGAAGCCCTCGTCGGCGGCGAGCTCGTCCCAGCGCTCGGCCGAGACCTCACCGAGCAGCCGGACCGGGTCGTGGCCGCTGGCGGACCACAGGTCGGCATCGACGGCTGCGAAGACGTCCTGGGTCTCGGGGTGCCACGACCAACGCAGGTTGGCGGCCAGCTCACCCAGGGGAGCCAGGGCCGCAGGCAGGAGGGGGCGGACGGTGAATCGACGGATCGCGCGCACGAAACGACGGTAACCCAAGCGACTTGAACGATCCAAGAGGTCGTCCACGGACCTACCGCGACAACGTGTCACAAGTCCCGTAACGCGAACGTCACCTGCGCGTTGTCCGGATCAGGCGGCGAGCGGGACGGAGTCATGGGGGCTGCCCCGCTCGCCGCCGACATAGATTTGGCCCCATGCGATCCGTCACCGAGCACCAGGGCCTCGTCGCCGCGCTGCTCGGCACCCTCCCGGCGACCACCGTCTCACCCGCCGAGGCCCGGGGGCTCGTCCTCGCCGACGCCGTCGTCGCGCCCGAGCCCCTCCCCTCCTTCGACAACTCCGCGATGGACGGCTACGCCGTGCGGGCGGCCGACGTGGCCGGCGCGGAGGAGACCCCGGTTCGCCTGCCCGTCGCGGCCGACGTCC
>NZ_JACEFC010000035.1 GCF_014180715.1 Nocardioides stalactiti
GTCCCCGCGCCCGCCGAGGAGGACCGCCCCCGTCGCGACGACAGCGCCGAGGAGCAGCGCCGAAGCCCCCGCCGTCACCCGCCGACGCCGGACCGTCCGGTCGCCGGCCGCGGTGATCGCGTCGAGGTCGGGCAGGGCGAAGTCGTGGTCGACCATCCCGGTCACCTCGTCCATCAGGGTCTTGAGCTTCTCGGTCATGCCGCACCTCCTGCGGGCATCAGGTCGTCCCAGTCGGACGGGTCGACCGCGTCGCCGAGCAGGACGCGGAGCTTGGCGAGACCGGCGGAGACCTGGCTCTTCACGGTGCCGACGGCACAGTCCATCGCGGCCGCCGTCTGCGCTTCGGTGAGGTCGTCGTAGAACCGCAGCACGATCGCGGCCCGCTGCCGCGGCGGCAGCTGCTGGAGCGCCTGCATCAGGGCCGTGCGGTCGGCGACGTGGTCGGCGTGGCCGCCCTGCGCCCGCTCCGGCAGGTCGCCCGTGGCCCGCTCGCCGTGCCAGCCCTTGCGGCGGAACCAGGTGATCGCGGTGTTGGTGATCACCTTGCGGGTGTAGGCCTCGGCGTTGCCCGCCTCACGCAGCCGCGGCCACGCGACGTAGGTCTTGGTCAACGCCTCCTGGACGAGGTCCTGCGCCAGCCCGACGTCGCCGACCATGAGGTACGCCGCACGGTGCAGCGCCGTCGACCTGGCGGCGACGAACTCCGCGAACGCGGCTCGGTCCCGAGCGGCCATCGTTCCTCCGACTCCCCGGGGCGGCCTGGGCGCCGCCCCTCTCCCCCTCCCCGACGACAACAGTGCCGCAAAAGGTTCGTCGGGATCCTCAGCGGGTCGCGCGTGCGGCCGTCAGTCGACGAGGAACGGGATGAGCATCTCGTCGTCGGTGAGCGAGCCGTGCATGCCGATGAGGAACGGCTCGTAGGGAAAACCCTCGGTCGACAGGATCGCGTTGTCCCCGCGGCAGGCCACGACCACGTCCCCGATCCGTGGCAGCACGAGCGGGTCGACCGGGCCGAACCAGCCCCGCCCGATCGCCTCGCCGCGGGTGAGCACCTCGGCCTTCTCCCCGAGCTTGTCACGCCAGCAGGACACGACGTCCGGGACCGCGCCGCCCTTGCAGTACAGGTGACGGAACCGTGCCTCGCCGCCGATGAGCGCGACCCCGGCAGTGAGGTCGATGTCCTCGGCGACGTCGATACGGGCGCCGGTCGGCACGTCGACCATCCCGTGGTCGGCGACCACCATGAGCCGACGGTCGGCCGGCAGCGCGTCCCGGAGCTGCTCGGCCTCGTGGTCGATCATCGCCAGCTGCTGCTCCCAGTGGCTCGACGAGACGCCCCAGCGGTGGCCGGTCCAGTCGAGGTCGCCGTCGTAGACGTAGGTGAGCGACGGCGAGTCCGCCGACGCGGCCACGACCGCCGCGATCCGCTCGCCGACGCGGTCGACCCCGACGTACTCGGCACCCCGGTGGGCGGCGATGGTCAGCCCGCTGCCGTCGAACTCCCGCTTGTTGACCACGCTCACCCGCACCCCCTTGGCCTGGAGGCGGGCGAAGGCCGTCGCGTGCGGCTGCCACTCCGTCGGGTCGACGTCGGCGTCCCAGAGCAGGGCGTTGAGCAGCTCGTCGGTGCCGGGGACGCGGGTGGTGAAGCCGACCAGTCCGTGCCCACCCGGCACCAGCCCGGTCCCGAGGGAGGTGAGGCTGGTGGAGGTCGTCGACGGGACGCCCGCGGTGCCGGTCGTGGAGGTCGCCAGCAGCGAGGAGAGGTACGGCGCGGCCTCCGCGTGCCGCGCGAGCAGGTTGGCACCGAGGCCGTCGATCAGGAAGACGACGTACGACGCGGCGCCGGGCAGCTCGAGCCCGGTCGGCGCCGGGCCGAGCGGCTGGCCGAGCGCGGCCGCGACAGCCGGGACGACGTCACCGAGCGACCGGTCACCGTAGGCCGGCTCGCAGAAGCCGGTCACCCGCGTGTGCGCGCCGAGAGCGAGGCAGCGAAGGACAGCAGCCCGCCGACCGCGTCGTTGCCGTCCGCCGCGGCCGAGACCCGCAGCGAGAAGTCGTCGGAGGCCAGGGTTCCGGTGTAGCCGTGGTCGGCCTCGCACTGGGGGTCGTTGCAGCCGGCCGGCTCGAGGTCGACCCGGTGCACGGCACCCCACCCGATGGTGAGGACCGCCTCGACCGGCGGGCGCGGCCCGGCCGTCGGGTTCGTGGTCATCCGGGTCACCACGACCGAGGAGACGGCGCTGAGGTTGACCGCCTCGGTCGAGGTCGAGGTGTAGGGCTCGGGCAGCAGGTCGTCGCCGGTGTGCTCGTCGGTGTGCGCCAGGATGAGCCGGGACGGCGTCAGCACGATCACGCTCTGGTGCCGACGGACCTCGTCCCGCTCGAACGTCGGCTCGTGGTGGACGTAGAAGGACACCACCTGCTCACCGCCGACGGCGTCGGTCACCGCGTCCGCGACCACCTCGGGGTAGTAGCCCGTGCGGTCGATGGCCGTGCGGAGATCGGGGGCACGGTCCCGGTCGTCGGTGCGGGCGCGGACGTCAGGCATGTCCGCATCCTGTCACGCGGGCTCTCAGCCGGGGAGCGTGAGGGTGACGTCCGGGAGCCGTCGGACCAGGGAGTCGGGTCGCGGGTCGCGCACGGGCGCCAGCCGGACCGACGCCGTCAGCACGGTTGCGCCGTGCACCCCCGCGAGCGCGAGGGACAGCTCCAGGGCACGGATCTCGGGCAGGTCGTTCTGGAGGTGGGCGACCTTGGTGATGAGGCTCTCGATCGCGCCGATGTCGACGGGGTCGGCTCCGCGGTAGCCGAACAGCAGCGGCGAGCTCTTCACCTCGCGGATCATCGAGGCCACGTCGTGGTCGAGCAGGGGCGGGATCCGGTAGGACCAGTCGCCCAGCAGCTCGACGATCGGCCCGGAGATCCCGAACGACACGACCGGGCCGAAGAGCGGGTCCTCGAAGGACCGGATCGAGATCGGCACTCCCGGCGGCGCGTTCTTCTGCACGACGAACGCGGCGTCCGCGGGGTCGGGGACGAACCCGTTGAGAGTCCCCCACGCCTCCTTCATCTCGCTGACGGAGTCGATGTTGCGCCACACGTGCTGCCGGTCCGGACGCTCACGGACCGACTCCCGCGTCGCCTTGAGGACCACGTCCCAGCCGAGGTCCTTGGCGGCGGCCTGCGCCTCCTTGAGGGTGTCGACCCGGATGGCCGGCCACAGGTCGATCCCGTAGGCCGCGAGCAGCTCGGTCCGGCGGTCCCGGTCGAGGAGGACCTCCTCCTCCTCGTGGGCGATGACCTTCTGGACGAACGCCCTGGCCTGGGCCGGCTCGATCTCCCCCGGGTCGGCGGGGGCGCCGTCGGGGGTCCGCAGCCAGACGGCGTACTCGACGACCTTCGCGAGCGCGCGCACCGCTGCTTCGACGGCCGGGTACGAAGGCACCGAGCCGCGCCCGGCGGTCGAGCCGGCGACGTCGGGCACCCGGAGCAGCTCCGGCACGCCCTCGGCACCGAGGAACGAGGACACCAGCGGCTTGTCGGACTGCTCCCCGACCGCGGCGAGCACGTTGGCGACCTCCTCGCCGGTGACGTTGAGCGGAGGGATGTAGACGGCGACCACGCCGTCGATGTCGGGGTCGTCGATGGCGTCGTCGAGCGCGTCCTCGAAGTCCTCGGCGGTCGCGTCGGCACCGAGCGCGACCGACCGGTTGACGACCAGCCCGACAGCTGCGGCGGCGTCGGACGCGAGCAGCCCCAGGGCGTCGCTGTTGCCGACGATCGCCACGCGGCGGCCGCGCGGCAGGGGCTGGTGCGCCAGCAGCTGCGCGACGTCGAACATGTCCTCGAGCGTGTCGACCTGGATGATGCCGGCCTGGCGGAACATCGCGTCGACGGCAGCCTGCGGCGCCGAGATCTGGCGGACGGTGTGACCCATCGGGACGCCCTGGGTGGTGCGGCCGGACCGGACCGCCACGATCGGCTTGCGCAGCGAGACCCGGCGGGCGATCCGGGAGAACTTGCGCGGGTTACCGATCGACTCGAGGTACATCATCACGACCTCGGTGGCGTCGTCCTCCTCCCAGTACTGGAGGAGGTCGTTGCCGGAGACGTCGGCACGGTTGCCGGCGCTGACGAACGTCGAGATGCCGAGACCGCGGTTCTTGACCTTCTCCAGGATCGCGGAGCCGAGCGCGCCGGACTGGCAGAAGAAGCCGGCGCGACCGCGGGCCGGCATCACCGAGGAGAGCGAGGCGTTGACCGACACCGTGGGGTCGGTGTTGATGACGCCGAGGCAGTTGGGGCCGATGAGCCGCAGGCCGTAGGAGCGGGACAGCCCGACCAGGTGCCGCTGGCGGCGGCGACCCTCCTCGCCGGTCTCGGCGAAGCCGGAGGAGATGACGATGAGGCCATGGACCCCCTTGGCAGCGCAGTCGAGGACCACGTCGGTCACCGCGTCGGCCGGGACGGCGACGATCGCGACGTCGACGTCGTCGGGGATCTCGTTCACCGACTTGTAGGCCGGCATCCCGCTGACCGCGCTCGCCGACGGGTTGACGACGTAGACCCGGCCGGCGAAGTCGGAGTTGACCAGGTTGCGGACGAGCAGCTGGCCGATCGTGTCCTGACGCCGGCTCGCGCCGACGATGGCGACCGAGTCGGGGTGGAAGAAGCGGTGGATCGAGGCGGACTCGGCGACGTGCTCGCGGTTGTGCATCACGCCGATCGCGGTGTCGGTCGGGTCGATCGGGAACTCGAGGGTGATCACCCCGTCGGCATAGCCGCTCGCGACCCGGTAGCCCGCGTCGCGGAAGGTCTGGATCATCCGCTGGTTGTCGGGCAGCACCTCGGCGGTGAAGCGCTCGACACCCCGCTCGCGACCCGCCTGGGCGAGGTGCTCGAGGAGGAGCTGGGCGATGCCGCGGCCCTGGTGCTGGTCCTCGACGAGGAAGGCGACCTCGGCCTCCTGCGGGCCGACCACGTCGAAACGCCCGACGGCGATCATCTGGCCACCGAGGATCATGACCAGGGCCACCCGGGCGTGGTGGTCGACGTGGGTGAACCGTCGTACGTCGCGCTCGGAGAGCTTCGGCATCGGCGAGAAGAACCGGTAGTACTTCGACTCGTCGGACACCCGCGAGTAGAACTCGACCATCAGCGCCTCGTCGTCGGCGCTGATCGGCCTGATGTGCGCCGTCCGCCCGTCGCGCAGGAGGACATCGGCCTCCCAGTGGGACGGCGGCGCTTCGATCTCACCCGTCGGGGTCGCGGGATCGGTCACGCGGCCAATCTAGCGGCGAGCCCTCCGTCGTGGCGAAGTCGGTGCCGGGGAGAATGCCCGCATGGCACGGCGTACGACGACTCCCCCACCGGAAGACTTCGAGGAGCACATCCTCGACACCGACATCCGCGACGAGATGCAGTCCTCGTTCCTGGAGTACGCCTACTCGGTCATCTACTCCCGTGCCCTGCCGGACGCCCGCGACGGCCTCAAGCCGGTGCAGCGCCGGATCCTCTACACGATGAACGACATGGGCCTGCGGCCCGACCGCGGCCACGTCAAGAGCGCCCGCGTCGTCGGCGAGGTCATGGGCCGGCTGCACCCCCACGGCGACAGCGCCATCTATGACGCCCTGGTCCGGATGGCGCAGCCGTGGTCGATGCGGCTTCCCTACATCGACGGCCACGGCAACTTCGGTTCGCCCGACGACTCCCCCGCGGCGATGCGTTACACCGAGTGCCGGATGGCGCCGGCCGCGACCGCCATGACCGCGTCGATCGACGAGGACACCGTCGACTTCCGGCCCAACTACGACAGCCGCGAGCTGGAGCCGTCGGTGCTGCCGGCGGCGATCCCCAACCTCGTGGTCAACGGCACCACCGGCATCGCCGTCGGCATGGCCACCAACATGGCGCCCCACAACCTGGTCGAGGTGATCCAGGCGCTGCGGCACCTCATCAAGCACCCCGGCACCGACGTCGACGGCCTGATGCGCTTCATCCCGGGTCCCGACCTGCCGACCGGCGGCAAGATCGTGGGCCTCGACGGCATCCGCGACGCCTACGAGTCCGGACGCGGCACGTTCCGGATGCGGGCGACCGCGCGGGTCGAGTCGGTCGGCCGCCGCAAGGGCATCGTGGTCACCGAGCTGCCCTACGGCGTCGGCACCGAGAAGGTCATCGAGCGGATCAAGACCCTGGTCCAGGGCAAGAAGCTCCAGGGCATCGCCGACATGAAGGACCTCACCGACCGGGAGCACGGGCTGCGCCTGGTGATCGAGGTCAAGAACGGCTTCGTCCCGGAGGCGCTGCTCGAGCAGCTCTACAAGCAGACGCCGATGGAGGACACCTTCGGGATCAACAACGTCGCCCTCGTCGACGGACAGCCCCGCACGCTCGGGCTCAAGGAGATGCTCACGGTCTTCCTCGACCATCGCTACGAGGTCGTCCGCCGCCGCTCGAAGTTCCGTCGCGACAAGCGGGCCGAACGTCTCCACCTGGTCGACGGCCTCCTCATCGCGCTGCTCGACATCGACGAGGTCATCCAGGTCATCCGGACCAGCGACGACTCCGCGGCCGCCAAGGAGCGGTTGATCTCCGTGTTCGACCTCTCCCAGGCGCAGGCCGACTACATCCTGGAGATGCAGCTGCGGCGCCTGACCCGCTTCTCCCGCATCGAGCTGGAGAAGGAGCAGGAGACGCTGCGCCGCGAGATCGAGGAGCTCGAGGCGATCCTCGCCGACGAGAACCTGCTCCGGCAGGTGGTCAGCGACGAGCTCGGCGAGGTCGCCAAGACGTTCGGCACGCCGCGTCGTACCGTCCTGCTGGAGTCGGCCGGGACCGGTGCGGTCACCGCGGCCGCCGTGCCGCTCGAGGTCGCGGACGACCCGTGCTTCGCACTCCTCTCCTCCACCGGGCTGCTCGCCCGGACGAGCAGCGACGAGCCGGTCGGGACCGGAGGCGCCCGCGCCAACCACGACGTCGTGGTCTCCGCGGTCCGCACGACCGCCCGCGGAGAGATCGGCCTGCTCACCTCGGCCGGCCGGCTGGTGAAGATCGGCGTGCTCGACCTCCCCACCATCCCGGCGTCGGCCAACGAGTCGAACCTCCAGGGGGGCGTGCCGCTGACCGAGCTGCTGTCCCTCGGCCAGGGCGAGCGCCCCCTCGCGCTGTGCTCGCTCGCGACCGACGGGCCGGGCCTGGCCCTCGGCACCCGGCAGGGCGTGGTCAAGCGGGTCAACCCCGAGGTCCTCGGCAAGGACGAGTGGGACGTCATCGGGCTCAAGGACGGCGACGAGGTCGTCGGCGCGGTCGAGCTCCGCACCGGCGAGGAGGAGCTGTGCTTCCTCACCTCCGACGCCCAGCTGCTCCGCTTCGGCGCCTCCACTGTGCGTCCGCAGGGCCGCTCGGGCGGCGGCATGGCCGGGATCCGCGTCACCGACCGCGAGCGGGTCGTGTGGTTCGGCGCGCTCGACCTGGCGTCGTACGCCGACGGAGCGGTGCTGGTCACCGCGTCCGGCTCGTCGACCGCGTTGCCCGGCACCGAGCCGGGCGCGATCAAGGTGACCGACTTCGCCGAGTACCCCGCGAAGGGGCGAGCCACGGGCGGCGTGCGGTGCCACCGCTTCCTCAAGGGCGAGGACACCCTGGTGTTCGCCTGGGCCGGTCCCGCTCCGGCCCGCGCGGCGGCGGCCAGCGGGGCGCCGGTCGACCTGCCGGAGGCCAACGGACGTCGCGACGGCTCGGGCGTGCCCGGCAGCCAGGCACTCGCGGCCTGCGCCGGCCCGCTGCTCACCGTGCTGACCTCGTCTGTGTCAGGGTGACGACATGACGCTCGTGCTGCCCGTCCGCCGTCTCGCCGCGGCCGCCCTCGTCGGCGGTCTGGCCGTGGTCTCCGTCGCCGGTTGCTCCGGCGGGGAGGACCCCGTCACCGAGAACAAGGACCTCGACGACGACGGCGACGGCGAGGTCACGCCGGAGGAGGTGCTGGCCGGCGCGAAGTCAAAGCTCGACGAGACCTCGGGCGTCGAGGTCTCGCTCAGCACCGACGACGAGCCCGACGACGGCGACTACCTGGCCTCGGCCGAAGGTGTCCTCATCGCCGACCCCGCGTCCTTCGAGGGCGAGGTGGCCGGCCGGGTGATGGGCGTCGAGGCGGCCGACATCCCCGTCATCTCCGTCGACGGCGACCTCTACGTCGAGATCCCGGTCCTGGGCTGGGACACGATCGACCCGGGCGAGTTCTGCGCCCCGGACCCCGGCCAGCTCCTCGACCCCGAGACGGGGGTCTCGCCGATCCTCACGGCGACGACCGACCTCGAGGAGGGGGACAGCGAGCTCGGCGGTGACGACAACTCCGAGACGATCACCCCGTTCACCGGCACCGTCCCCGGCGACACCATCCGCAACATCCTGCCGTGCGCCGAGGGCGACGACTTCGAGGCGACGTACCGGATCGACGCCGACGGCTTCCTCACCGAGGCCGAGATCACCGGCGAGTTCTTCCCGGGCATGGACGCCATCACCTACGTCATCGAGGTCCACGACTACGACGTCGAGCAGGAGATCTCGGCGCCCGAATGAGCTGAGCGAACCCGAGTGAACCCGCAGGACCGTCCGTGACTCCTCCAGCAGCCGAGGCCCCCGACCGCCGCTCCCGCCTGCTGCTGGCCTTCTGCGCCGCCGCGGTCGCGTTCGCGGCGATCGACACCTACGTGGTGGTGCTGGCGCTGCCCGACATGATGGCGACGGTCGCCATCCCGGTCGACGAGCTCCAACGGGCCGCGCCGATCGTCTCGGGCTTCCTGCTCGGCTACGTCGCGATGCTGCCGCTCATCGGCCGGATCGCCGACCTGCGCGGCCAGGTGCCCGTGCTGGCCGCGTCGCTCGGGATCTTCGCGGTCGGCTCGCTGGTGACCGCAGTGTCCTTCGACCTCACCACGATGGTCGTGGGCCGGTTCCTCCAGGGTGCCGGCGGCGGTGGTCTGGTGCCCGCCACGATGGCCCTGGTCGCGGCGCTCTACCCGGTCGAGCAGCGCGGCCTCCCGCTCGGCATCGTGTCCGGCGTCCAGGAGATCGGCAGCGTGCTCGGGCCGCTGTTCGGGGCGCTCGTGCTCTCCTTCACCTCGTGGCGTGGCATCTTCGCGATCAACCTGGCGGTCGGCGTCCTCCTCGTGGTGGCCGTCCGCACGCTGTGGACCGCTCCTGCCGTCGAGGAGCGGGCGGACGGTGCGCCGCGGGGACGCCCTGACGTCCTCGGCGGCCTGGCCGCGCTGCTCACGCTGGCCGCCGGGCTGCTCGTCTTCCTCCAGCCCTCCGACCTCAAGCGCGACCTGACCTGGGGCCAGCTCTTCATCCCGTACGTCGACGGCGGCAACGAGTGGGTGACCCCGATCGGGCTCGTCGCGATCGGCGCCCTGCTCGCCCTCGTGCTGCGCTGCCTGTTCGCGCGCCGTCCCCTCATCGACCTCCGGGGCTGGATCCGGGCTGCGCTCGACGCCGACCTGGTCGGGGCGACGCTGTTGGCGATCGCGCTCGGGGGCGTGGTGCTGGCGTTCGCGAGCGCCGACCCCGAGATCGCCGTCTTCAACCCCAAGGGCGGCTGGTTCCTGCTGGGGTCGGGGCTGGCCCTGGCGGCGTTCGTTGTCCACCTGTTCCGTGCCGAGGCCCCGATCATCCCGCGGGCGGCGCTCTCGGCGGTCCCGGCCTGGGGCTCGCTCGTCGTCAGCTTTCTCGTCGGGTGGGCGCTCATCGCGGCACTCGTCGACATCCCTCTGTTCGCCCGGACGACGACCTACCGTGACTCTCAGCTCGGTGCGGCGCTCGTGCTGCTCCGCTTCCTGGTCGCGCTGCCGATCGGCGCCGTGGTCGGTGGCTACCTGATCCGCCGCGTCCCCGCCGGGGTGATCACGGCCGTGGGCATGACGATGGCGGCGGCCGGGTTCTTCTGGATGGCGCAGTGGGACGCGACGACGCTCGACGGCTTCACGGCCAACGTGCCGCTCGTCGTGGGCGGGCTCGGGTTCGGGCTCGCGCTCGCACCGGTCAACGCCGCGATCCTGTCCACGACGTCCCACGACACCCACGGCCTGGCGAGCGCCCTGGTCGTGGTCGCCCGGATGGTCGGGATGCTCGTCGGCATCTCGGTGCTCACGACCTGGGGCCTCAACCGGCTGCACGCCGAGCACGAGGCCCACCCGGACCTGGGCCTGGTCGACCTGGCGATCGTCCAGGAGCAGTCGGTCTTCACCGGCGCTGCCGTCGCCGCGCTGCTCGCCGGGGTGCTCGCCCTCGTGCTCTTCCGGGCCGCCCCGACCCGAGGACTGGACACGGCCGAGGTGCTCCGGACGGGCGGATAGCCTGGTCCCATGGGCAGTTTCGACGACCTCCTGGCCGCCAACGCTGATTTCGCGAAGGACTTCGACCTCACCGGGTTCGACGGCATCGCCCATGCGGGCGTCGCGATCGTCACCTGCATGGACTCGCGCATCGACCCCCTGCGCACCGTCGGCCTCAAGCCGGGCGACGCGAAGATCCTGCGCAACCCGGGCGGCCGCGTCGACGACCTGACCCTCGACGCGCTCGTCATCTCGGTCCACATGCTCAACGTGAGCCGGATCATGGTGGTCCCCCACACCCGGTGTGCCGTCGCGAGCAACGCCGAGCCCGTCCTGCGCGAACGCCTCGACAGCGCCACGGGCCAGGACACGTCGTGGTTGACGCTTCCCGTCACCGACGGTCAGGACGCAGCGCTCGCCGCCGACGTCCAGCGGGTCAAGGCGCACCCGCTCATCCCCGACACGGTGAGCGTCGGCGGCTTCCTCTACGACGTCGACTCGGGTCTGCTCACCCCGAAGGTCTGACGCCGTCCCGGGTCGGGGCGGTCATGCCGCCTCCGAGCCTCGGACCGACCGCAGGCACATCCGCTGCGGCTGGTCGCCCATGAGGCACGCGCCGTCGTAGACCTCGCGGCCGTCGAGCGCCTTCCGGAGCCGGACCCGCACCTGGTAACGGGTCGCCTCCTCGGTGCACTCCTCCGCGGCCACCTTCGTCCGCAGGGTCACCACGACCCGGTCCGCGCGCTCCTCCACGACCGCCTCGCTCGCCTCCTGGCAGGCCGAGCCGTCGTACTGGATCGTCAGGTCGCCCTTGCGCGTGTAGACGTCCCAGGTCGTCGGCTCCAACGCCGGTGCCAGGGGGTCCGCCGCGTCGTCGCCGTCATCGGTGGGATCGATCAGCATCCGGTAGCCCAGGAAGGCCGCTCCTCCGACGAGGAGCACCGCCAACGTCAGGGTGATCACCGTCCGCCAGCGCCGCATGCCCGCCAGGCTAGATCGAACGAACGGGCCCGTGTCGGAGATTCGCCGGACCTAGGCGTCGAGTGCCTCGACGTCGACCTCGTAGGCGCCCTGGACGATGAACTCCTTGCGCGGCGCCACGTCCGAGCCCATGAGCAGCTCGAAGACCTTCGCCGCTTCCTCGACGTCGGTCACCGTCAGCTTGCGCAGGGTGCGGTGGCGCGGGTCCATCGTGGTCTCCGCGAGCTGGTCGGCGTCCATCTCACCGAGACCCTTGTAGCGCTGGACCGGGTCCTTCCACCGCACGTTCTTCTTCTTCAGCTCGGCCAGCTTGCGCTGCAGCTCGTCGTCGGAATACGTGTAGACGTACTTGTCCTGGCCCTTGCGCGGGTTGGAGATCTCGATCCGGTGCAGCGGCGGCACGGCCGAGTAGACCCGGCCCTCGCGGACCAGGTCGGGCATGTACTTGAAGAACAGCGTCGCGAGCAGGCACCGGATGTGGGCACCGTCGGAGTCGGCGTCGGCCATGAAGATGATCCGGCCGTAGCGGGCCGCGTCGAGGTCGAACGTACGACCCGAGCCGGCGCCGACGACCTGGATGATGGAGGCGCACTCGGCGTTCTTGAGCATGTCCCCCACCGACGCCTTCTGGACGTTGAGGATCTTGCCCCGGATCGGGAGCAGCGCCTGGAACTCCGAGTTGCGGGCCAGCTTGGCGGTGCCGAGCGCCGAGTCACCCTCGACGATGAACAGCTCGGTGCGGTCGTTGTCGGACGCCCGGCAGTCGGCGAGCTTGGCCGGGAGGGTGGAGGACTCCAGGGCGTTCTTGCGGCGCTGGGTCTCCTTGTGCTGACGCGCCGCGATCCGGGTCTTCGAGGCGCCGGCGACCTTCTCCATGAGGAGCTTGGCCTGGGCCTTCTCGGCCCGCTTGGTCGAGGTGAGGAAGTCCTTGAGCTGGGCCGAGACGACCTTGCGCACCGACGCCCGGACCGCGGGCGTGCCGAGGATCTCCTTGGTCTGGCCCTCGAACTGCGGCTCGGCGAGCCGCACCGTGACGATCGCGGTGAGGCCCTCGAGGATGTCGTCCTTGATGACGTCGGTGTCGTTCACCTTCAGCGCCTTGGCCGCGCGCATCGCGTCGTTGAACGTCTTGGTGAGCGCGGCCTCGAAGCCGGCGACGTGGGTGCCGCCCTTCGGGGTCGCGATCACGTTGACGAAGGACCGCAGCTCGGTCTCGTAGCCGGTGTCCCACCGGGCCGCGATGTCGACGGTCAGCTCGCGCTCGACGTCCTGGGGTGTCATGTGACCGTGCTCGTCGAGCATCGGCACGGTCTCGGTGAACGTGTCGGTGCCCGTGATGCGCAGCACGTCGGTGACCGGCTCACCGTGGCTGAGCGCCTCGGCGAACTCCGAGATACCTCCGTCGTGGCGGATCTTCTCCTCGAACAGCTCCGGGCCCCGCAGGTCGCGGACCACGAGCTCGAGGCCGGGCACGATGTAGGCCGTCTGCCGCGCGCGGCCGACCAGGCCGTCGAGCTCGAACCGGGCGTCCTTGGTGAAGATCTGGCGGTCGGGCCAGAACTGGATCCGGGTGCCGGAACGGTCCTTGCCGACCCGCTTGCCCTTGCGCGTCAGACCCGACTTGGCTTCGAAGGCTGCCTTCGGACCCTCCGCGGCGAAGACCCCCGGGATGCCGCGCTGGAACGAGAGGCCCTGCTGGGACGGGGACCGGTCGACGTCGATGTCCATCCGTGAGGAGAGCGCGTTGACGACCGAGAGCCCGACTCCGTGGAGACCGCCGGAGGCGTTGTAGGAGCCGCCGCCGAACTTGCCGCCCGCGTGGAGCTTGGTGGCCACCACCTCGACGCCCGGCAGCCCGGTCTTGGGCTCCTTGTCCGTCGGGATGCCGCGCCCGTCGTCGTACACCTCGACACTGTCGTCGGGGTGGAGCGTCACCTCGACCCGGCGCGCATGGCCACCGAGGGCCTCGTCCACGCCGTTGTCGATGATCTCCCACAGGCAGTGCATCAGGCCCCGGGTGTCGGTCGAGCCGATGTACATGCCCGGCCGCTTCCGGACCGCCTCGAGCCCCTCGAGGACCAGCAGGTGGGCGGCGTTGTACGTCTTGTCGGTGATGGCGTGCTCCTGGTTGAACCTGCGTCGTGCTGGGTAGGAATCTACCTGCGACACGCCGGGCTTCGATGCAGGCTCACGGGGATCCCCAGGGCCACGATGTGGGGAACCCGACACCGTTGATGACAAGCTCGTTTCGCGACATGAAAATTGAATCGCTCGCCGACCATCGCGTGCTTGGATGGTCGTGGGATTGATCATAAAGAACCGGGAATCTTGGATCCGGTCGCTACGTTGAACCCGTCACCGACCGATAAGTAGGTCGACCGATGAAAGTGAGGCCGACGTGACTACAGCAATCGCACCTTCCGCACCCCTGACGGCAGAAGACCGTTGCGACCGTTGCGGCGCTCAGGCCTACCTTCGTGTCGAGCTGGTCTCCGGTGGCGAGCTCCTCTTCTGCGCGCACCACGCCCGCGAGCACGGAGACAAGCTCAAGCAGGTCGCTGCAGCCGTGCACGACGAGACCCACAAGCTCGGCAGCACGCCGGCCATCGCCCCCGAGGGCGAGATCTGACCGGCCACACGCTCCTCGACGGAGGCCCCGGACTGCTGTCCGGGGCCTCCGCTTTTGGTGCCCGCTGATGGGTGTCCTCCTCGCGCTGGGCGCCGCGGTCGCCTACGGCCTCTCCGACTTCATCGGCGGCCTCGCCTCCCGTCGTACGACGCCGTGGCCGGTCGCCCTGCTCGGCGCCGTCGGTGGCCTGGTCGGCGCCGGCGTCCTCGCGCTCGCCGTGTCGGGCGACCCCACCCGCGCCGACCTGGCCTGGGGCCTGGCCTCCGGTCTCGGCAGCGGGGCCGGGACCGTGTTCCTCTACCGCGGGCTCGCCTCGGGGCGGATGGGTGTCGTCGCCCCCGTCTCGGCGGTGGGGGCCGCGGTCGTCCCGGTCGCCGTCGGGCTCGCGACCGGTGAGCGGCCCTCCGGGCTGGTCGTCCTCGGGGTGCTCCTCGCCCTCCCCGGCATCTGGTTCGTCGCCCGCGGGCCGGAGGCCACCCTCGAGCCCGCCGCGCCGGAGCCGGCCCCCGCCACGACCGGACTCGTCGACGGCGCCCTCGCCGGACTCGGCTTCGGAGTCCTCTTCGTCGCCCTCGGGCAGGTGCCCGACGGCGCCGGCTACGGGCCGCTCGTCCTCAGCCAGGCCGGGGCGCTGGTGACGATCGCCGCGCTCGCGACGGCCTTCCGGGCCTCGTGGGTCCCGACGGCCCGCACCGAGCTCTGGGGCGCGGTCGCCGGACTGGTCGCCTCGGCCGCCGTGCTGCTCTTCCTGCTGGCCAGCCAGACCGACCTGCTCGCCGTCGCCGCCGTGCTGACCTCGCTCTACCCGGCCTTCACGATCCTGCTGGCGGCCGCCTTCCTCGGCGAGCGCATCTACCGCGGCCAGGCGGTCGGCCTCCTGCTCTGCGGGGTCGCGGTGGCATTCGTCGCCGCGGGCTGACCCCGGCCCTCTAGGGTTGACCCGACGGTCGAGGAGAGGAGCGGGATGCCGCCGCAGGCGCAACAGGAAGCGCAGGCCACGACGCCGCGACGACTTTTCGCGTTGCGGATCGTCACGGTGCTGAGCCTCGCCGCCGGGACCATCTACCTCACCTGGCGGTGGGGGTGGTCGATCAACTGGGACTACTGGTGGATCGCGCTCCCCCTGGTCCTCGCCGAGACCTACGCGCTCGTCGACGGCTTCTTGTTCGCATTCACCATCTGGCGCATCAAGCGGCGCGGCGACGCTCCCCCGCCCGACCCCGAGGCGACCGTCGACGTCTTCATCACGACCTACAACGAACCGGTCGACCTGGTCATGGTGACCGCGCTGGCGGCCCTGGAGATCGCCTGGCCGCACGAGACCTACATCCTCGACGACGGCGCCCGACCCGAGATGGAGGCGGCCGCCAGGGCCGCCGGCATCGGCTACCTGGTCCGCAGCGGTGACTGGGCAGGTCGGCCCCGCCACGCCAAGGCCGGCAACCTCAACAACGCGCTGCTCCAGACCCACGGCGAGTTCCTCCTCATCCTCGACGCCGACCAGATCCCCAAGCCCGAGATCCTGCACCGGACGCTCGGCTGGTTCGAGGACCCGGACATGGCTCTGGTCCAGACCCCGCAGTGGTTCAGCAACGTCACCGACACCGATCCGCTCGGCAGCCAGGCGCCCCTCTTCTACGGTCCGATCCAGCAGGGCAAGGACGGCTGGAACGCCGCCTTCTTCTGCGGCTCCAACGCCGTCATCCGCCGTGAGGCGCTGATGCGGCTCGGCATCACCGGCTACGTCCGGGCCGTCGAGTCGGCGGTCCGCGCCGCGCTCGAGACCTCCAGCCGGATCCTGGCGCGCGCCGCCCGCAAGGTGCGCAAGGACGACCCGGAGACCGCCGCGGCGATCCGGATGGTCCGCGAGGGCGTGCGGGCCGCGCTCGCCGACCTCGACGGCGGCGCGGCGTACGGCGACGTCACCTACCGGTTCCAGGAGACGGTGCGGCAGGCCGGCCGGTCCGTCGTGGACCGCGACCTGGCGGCGATCCACGCCGACCTCATGGAGATGGGCTTCACCGAGGACATCGGCATCCTCATGGATCCCGTCACCGGCATCCCGACGGTGCAGGAGGACGTGCTCGAGGAGCTCGCCACCCGTGACCTCTCGCCGCTCGCGGCGCTGGAGGAGGTCGCCGAGATCATGCGGGCCGTCGACGTCACCCGCAGCAACGAGGCGCAGCCGGTGATGCCGATGGCGATCGTGTCGGTCACCGAGGACATGGCGACCTGCATGGAGCTGCACGCCTCGGGGTGGAAGTCGGCCTACCACCACGAGGTCCTCGCCACCGGCCTCGCCCCCGAGGACCTCGGCACCATGCTCAAGCAGCGGTTGCGCTGGGCGCAGGGCACGCTGCAGGTGCTCCTCAAGGACAACCCCCTGCGCAAGAGGGGCCTCACCGGCGGCCAGCGGCTCATGTACTTCGCGACGATGTGGAGCTACCTCTCCGGGTTCGCTGCGCTCGCCTACCTGCTGGCCCCGGTCCTCTACCTGACCCTCGGGATCCTCCCGGTCCACGCCTACGGCCTCACCTTCCTCGCGCTGTTCACGCCGTACTTCCTGCTCAACCAGCTGATGTTCGGGATCGTCGGCTACGGCGTGAGGACCTGGCGCGGCCACCAGTACTCGCTGGCGCTCTTCCCGGTCTGGATCAAGGCCTGCACCACAGCGGCGGGCAACGTCTGGTTCGGCAAGGAGCTCGGGTTCATCGTGACGCCCAAGGTGCGCGACGGCGGGAAGCAGCCCTTTCCGTACCGGTTGATCTGGCCACAGCTGCTGGCGATGGCGCTCCTGGTCGTCGCCGTGTTCTGCGCCGTCGTCCTCCTCATGACGACCGACGAGCTGTCGATCATCGGGGTGGGCGTCAACACGGCGTGGGTCGCGTACGACCTCGTGGTCCTCAGTGTCATCATCGAAGCGGGGCTCTTCCGTGCCCCCGATCCCGCGCCGAGTGGCGAACAGACCGACGAGGAGCTGGTTTCCTGATGCAGATCGAGCAGAGCGAGCGGGACGGCGTGGTGGTCCTGGCGACCTCCGGGCGGTTCAACATGGTCTCGGCGCCCCGGATCAAGGCGCGCATCGACGAGACCGTCGCTGCCGGCAACGCGCGGATCGTCGTCGACCTCGCCGGGGTCGACTTCATCGACTCCTCCGGGCTCGGCGCGCTCATCGGCGGCCTCAAGACGGCTCGGCAGGCCTCCGGCGACCTCCGGATCGCGGCCGCGGGCGACCAGGTCGTCACCGTCCTCAAGCTGACCAACCTCGATCGGATCCTCACGCCGTTCGACACCGTCGAAGCCGCCGTCGATGGATGGTGACGGCTACGACCTGAGCGGGTTCGCGGTGCCCGAGGGCATCGAGGAGCTCCACCACCTGCTGGAGCGGGTGGGCTCCGACCACCCCGACCTCGACGGCGGCGACCTGATGCTCTTCGAGACGGCCGTCATCGAGATCGCCAACAACGTCGTCGAGCACGGCAGCCCACCCGGGGTGGGCTGGCGCTTCACCCTCGACGTGCTGCCCGACCGCCTCGAGGCGACGCTGTCCGACGACGGCAACGCCCACGTGGCCGACCTCGCGACCGAGATGCCGGGCGTCGACGCCGAGTCCGGCCGCGGCCTGCCCCTGGCCCACGCGATCCTCGACGAGATCTCCTACCAGCG
Source organism: Nocardioides stalactiti (assembly GCF_014180715.1). GTDB lineage: Bacteria > Actinomycetota > Actinomycetes > Propionibacteriales > Nocardioidaceae > Nocardioides > Nocardioides stalactiti. The sequence continues at coordinate 17,617 of NZ_JACEFC010000035.1, forward strand.
GGTCGACGACATCAACCACTGGCACATGGTGCGCAGCCGTGCGGGGAGCAGCTGATGCCGGGTCTGCAGATCGAGGACGAGGACGAGCGGCTCGCAGCGATTCGCGCGCTCAACCTCTTCAACACCGCGCCCGAGGAGCGGTTCGACCGCGTCGTCCGGCTGGCGCAGCACATCTTCAACGTGCCTTACGTCGCGATCAACCTGGTCGGCGAGCACGAGCACTTCACCAAGGCGGCCGCCGGGGACCTGTTCGGGGCCCCGATGTCGACGCTGCCGCGCGAGGAGTCCCTCTGCTCGGTCGCGATCGAGAGCGACCGGACTCTGGAGATCACCGACATCCGGTCCGACGAGCGGTTCACCGACCATCCGTTGCGGGACAACGCGGAGCTGGGCTACTACGCCGGCGCGCCGCTGCGGACGCCGGGCGGGCAGCGGGTCGGCTCGCTGTGCCTCATCGACAACGACTCGAGGCGAGCGCTCTCCGTCGGCGAGCAGGCGATGCTGCGTGACCTGGCCAGCTGGGTGGAGCGGGAGCTCGCCACCGGGGCAGACCTGGAGCAGGGCTCGGAGGTCCAGCGGCGGCTGCTGCCCCGGAGCATCCCGGACCTCCCGGGTTGGGAGGTCGCCGGCCGTTGCGTCCAGGCCGGCGCCGTCGGCGGCGACTTCTACGACTGGCTGGTGCTGGAGCGGTCGGGCAACGTCCAGGTCGCCCTGGCCGACGTGATGGGCAAAGGGCTCCAGGCCGCGTTGCTCGCCGCCGGCGTCCGCGCGATCCTGCGCGGCACCTCGCCGCACAACAGCCTGGCGGCGAGCATCAGGCGCGTCGCCGACGACATGGTCGGCGACCTCGACGAGCTCGGCAGCTTCGTCACCTTCTTCGCCGCGCGGTTCCGCCCGGAGGACGGTGCAGTGGAGTACGTCGACGCCGGGCACGGCCTGGCGTTCATCATCGGGCCGGACCGCGAGGTCCACCTCGAGAGCGAGGGCCTGCCGATCGGCGCCCTCCCCGACGAGCAGTGGGAGATCCACGAGGACCGGGTCGGCCCCGGCGAGGCGCTGGTGATCGTCAGCGACGGCTTCCTCGACGTCCACGGCGACCACGGGACGGTGATGGACGTCATCCAGGAGGCCCTGGGACGCACCGAGGGTGCCGATGCGCTGGCCGCGGAGCTGGCGCGTGGGGCGCTCGGCAAGGCGACGACCGACGACGTCACGGTCGTCGTCGTACGCCGCAGCGCCGCCTGACCGGCGAGGTGCGCGCGTGCCGATGACGCTCGCCCACCCGGCCGCCGTGCTGCCGCTCGGCAGGACCGGGCTGCCGATGACGGCGCTCGCGGTCGGGTCGATGGTGCCGGACATCCCGTTGTTCCTGGGCTGGGTCCACGGGTACGACGTCACCCACAGCCTGCTCGGCATCCTCGTCGTCGACGTCGTGCTGACGATCGGCGTCGTGGCGCTGTGGACGGTCCTGCTGCGCGACGCCGTCGTCGACCTGGCACCGGCCGGAGTCCGCGAGCGGCTGGCCGAGCGCGGCCGGCTCACCGCGCGGCAGTGGCTGCTGGTGCCGCTCGCGGGCTCGATCGGCGCGGCGACCCACTTCGCCTGGGACTCCTTCACCCACCCCGGCCGCTGGGGCCCCGAGCACATCGCCTGGCTACGAGCCGATCACGCCGGACTGCCGGGCCTGAAGTGGGCGCAGTACGCCTCCGGGGTCCTCGGGCTCGCGGTGGTGACCTGGGCCGCCGTCCGTCACCTGCGCTCGCTCGCCCCCGCGCGTGACCCGCGGGTCCCGCGCGTGCTCCCCCGCGAGGTGCTGCCGGCCGTCCTGCTCGCCGCAGCCGCCGTCGGCCTGGTGTCCGCAGCGCGCAGCATCCCCCAGGGCTTCCACGCGATGGCGTTCAACGGCGTCGTCGACAGCCTGATCGCCGTGACCGTCCTCGGCGTGGGTGCCTGCCTGGTCTGGCAGGCCGTCCGTCAGTCCAGGTAGTCGCGCAGGACCTGGCTGCGGGACGGGTGGCGCAGCTTCGACATCGTCTTGGACTCGATCTGGCGGATCCGCTCGCGGGTCACGCCGTAGACCTTGCCGATCTCGTCGAGGGTCTTGGGCTGGCCGTCGGTGAGGCCGAACCGCATCGACACCACGCCCGCCTCGCGCTCGGAGAGCGTGTCGAGGACGGCGTGCAGCTGCTCCTGGAGGAGCGTGAACGAGACCGCGTCGGCCGGGACGATCGCCTCGGAGTCCTCGATCAGGTCGCCGAACTCCGAGTCGCCGTCCTCACCCAGGGGGGTGTGCAGCGAGATCGGCTCACGACCGTACTTCTGGACCTCGACGACCTTCTCCGGGGTCATGTCGAGCTCCTTGGCGAGCTCCTCCGGGGTGGGCTCGCGCCCGAGGTCCTGCAGCATCTGGCGCTGGACGCGGGCCAGCTTGTTGATGACCTCGACCATGTGGACCGGGATCCGGATGGTGCGGGCCTGGTCGGCCATCGCGCGGGTGATCGCCTGGCGGATCCACCACGTCGCGTAGGTCGAGAACTTGTAGCCCTTGGTGTAGTCGAACTTCTCGACCGCGCGGATCAGACCGAGGTTGCCCTCCTGGATCAGGTCCAGGAACAGCATGCCGCGGCCGGTGTAGCGCTTGGCGAGCGAGACGACGAGACGCAGGTTGGCCTCGAGCAGGTGGTTCTTGGCGCGGCGGCCGTCCTCGGCGATCCACTCCAGCTCCTCGAGGAGCTTGGGGCTGATCTTGCCGCCGCGAGCGAGCTTCTCGTCGGAGAAGAGGCCGGCCTCGATCCGCTTGGCGAGGGAGACCTCCATCTCGGCGTTGAGGAGCGGGACCTTGCCGATCTGCTTGAGGTAGTCCTTGACGGGGTCGGCGGTCGCGCCGGCGACCATGACCTGCTGGGCCGGCTCGTCGGTGTCGTCGGCCGTGGAGACCACGAACGACGAGGTGGCCGAGGCCTCTTCCTCGTCCGCCTTGATGGTCGGGTCGGTGGCGACGTCCTGCTCGAACTGCTCGTCGGCGATGTCCGGGAGGACCTTCTTGCCGTCGGGGCCGACCGCGGGGACGACGACCGCGGCAGGCGCCGCAGCGGCCTTCTTCGCCGGCGCGGCCTTCTTGGCGGGCGCGGCCTTCTTGGCGGGAGCAGCCTTGGCGGCGGGCTCCTCAGCGGCAGGGGCCGCGGCGGCCTTCTTGGCCGGCGCCGCCTTCTTCGCCGTGCTGGCGGTGGCGGTCTTGCGCGTGCTCGTCGCGGCGACGGCGCGGCTGGTCGCCGGGACGGCGACCGTGATGCCGAGGCCGGCGAGGTGCCCCAGGAACGACTTCAGGTACGGCGCGGCCACGTCGGCCGACGCGCACGCCTGTCGGACATCCTCAGGACTCACGCTGCCCATCGGCTGGGCCCGGTCGATCAGGGCGACGATGGCGGGGTGCTCCAGCACCGCAGCAGGAACCTTGCGCGCGTTCGACGACACGAACACCTCTCGATACAGCGGAGAAACTGACAACAGGGCGCGGCCCAGCCCGGAGGCGTCAAGACCGCGGGTCTCATTCTGCCACGCAGGTGGGTGTCCCCCGCACACCGGGCGGCACCTCGGCTCGCTAGCCCCCGGCGAGCGCGCGGAACCGGGCGACCTGGGCGGTCCGCTCGGCGAGCCGCTGGTCCTCCAGCGAGCGCGACGGCGCCTCCTGGAGCAGCCGCTTGGTCGCCGTGACGGCGCCGTGCACGTGGGCCGTCAACGCGTCGATGGTCGCGGCGAGCACGCCGTCGAGCTCAGCCGCCGGGACGACGACCTGGGCGAGCCCGATCTCCCCCGCCTCGTCACCGGGGACGAAGCGTGCCGTCGCGCAGATCTCCAGCGCCCGGGCGTAGCCGACCGCGTCGACGAGCGGCTTGGTGCCGACCAGGTCGGGGACCAGGCCCAGCGCCGGCTCCTTCATGCAGAACCGGGCGTCCTCGGCCACGATCCGCAGGTCGCAGGACAGCGCCAGCTGGAAGCCGGCGCCGATCGCGTGCCCCTCGACGACCGCGATCGTGATGAAGCGCGGGTCGGCCAGCATCGCGAACGGGAGCTGATAGATCCCGATCTGGTCGATGATCTCCTGGTCGCTCGCGGCGAGGGTGGCGATGAAGTTGCCCTCCTCGTCGGTCTGGGACGGATCGAGCAGCGAGAGGTCGAGGCCGGCCGAGAACGTGCCGCCGGCCCCGCGCACCACGACGACCCGGACCTCGGGCCCGAGCTCGCCGAGGATCCGCGCCATGCCGGCCCACATCCGCGGCACCTGGGCGTTGCGGACCTGGGGCCGGTCGAGCGTGATCGTGGCGACCGCACCCTCGACGGCCAGCTGGAGGCCCGCGTGCGCGAGCTCCTCCGCGCTGATCGCAGGAGCCATCAGCGGTCGGCCTGGAGGATGAAGACGTACGGCGTCGAGCCGCGCAGGTCCATCACACCGAGCAGGGTGTCGTCGTCGACACGTCGGAAGAAGTCGATGATCGGGAGGTGGTCGTAGACCATCCCGGCGGTCACGACGCCGCGGTACTCGACCGCGCGCAGGCGCGCACGGTGCTTCGAGGTCTTGATCGCGGGCTTGAGCGCACCGACGGCCGAGTGAGCACGGTTGACGACGGCCGACGGCACCTTGGACGCGACTCCGAGCGGCATCTTGCGGGGCTCGACCGGGAAGATGTCACCGCCGTGGCTCTTGAAGAGCAACGGGTGGACGTGGTCGACGTCGTCGAACTGCTTGCCGTACCAGCCGGACGCCGCGAGCAGGCCGTCCATCTCGTGGCCGGTGAAGAGCTCACGCCCCCGGTAGCGGCCGGTCATCTCGGCGGGCGCGACAGCCGGCAGCGAGTCGAAGAAGGCCAGCGCCGTGGCACCGTCGGTGCCGCGCTCGAGCTCGGCGAGGCGCTCGGTGGCGGTCGCGGTGGTCGGCGCGGTCCTGGTGGTCTTGGTGGTCTTGGGCATGGGGGGTCCTTCCTCAGGCGCTCGCCAGGCGCAGCGCGCCCGGGGCGGTCTCGGGCACCGCAGGTGCGTTGGGCATGACGGGGGCGACGCGCTGGTAGGCCGTGCCGAGCTCCGGCCGCGGGTCGGCCTCACCCTTGTTGGGCCAGAACGCCATCGCCCGCTCGGCCTGGGCCGTGATCGTGAGCGACGGGTTGACGCCGAGGTTGGCCGTGATCGCGCTGCCGTCGGCGATGTGCAGACCGGGGTAGCCGTAGACCCGCTGGTACGGATCGATCACGCCCGTCTCGCGGGAGTCGCCGATCGTGCAGCCGCCGATGTAGTGGGCGGTCGCCGGGATGTTGAAGATGTCGGTCCCGATGTTGCCCGTCACCCCGTCGGCCGCGGCGGCGTACTCGCGCCCGATCTCGTGCGCCAGCGGGATCCAGTCGGGGTTCGGCTCGCCGGTCCCCTGCTTGGTCTTGAGCAGCCCGCCCTTCCGGTACGACGTCAGCGAGTTGTCGAGCGACTGCATCACCAGCAGGATGACCGACCTCTCGGAAGCGCCCTTCACGTTCATCGTGCGCATCGACGCGATCGGGTGCAGCAGGAAGGTGAGCAGGAGCCGGAGGAATCGGAACGCTCCCCCGTCGACCATCGGCACCGTCTGCAGGAACAGCGAGTTGTGGCCCTCCCCGTAGGTGCACACCTCGACGTGGGTCTGCGGCTCGGGGTGGATCGAGGAGGTGATCGCCACCCCCTGCGCCATGTCGTTGCGGCTGTTGCTGGTCACACCCACGATGGCCTCGGAATTGCTGCGCGTCAGCTCGCCCAGGCGCGGTGACAGGTCGGGCAGCGTGCCCTCGTCCTTCAGCTCGTGGAGCAGCTTCTGGGTGCCGAGCGCGGCCGCGGCGAACACGACCTGCTCCGCGGTGAAGGTGCGTCGCCCCTTCCGCAGCTTGCCGTTGGACCGTTGGGTCTCGACGACGTACCCGCCCGTGCCGTCCTTCGCGACCTTGGTGACCGTCGTCAGCGGGTGCACCTCGGCACCCTTGCTCTCGGCGAGGTAGAGGTAGTTGGTGGTCGTGGTGTTCTTGGCGTTGTGCTTGCAGCCGGTGAAGCACTCCGAGCAGTGGATGCAGCCCCGGCGCTCGGGGCCCGCGCCGCCGAAGTACGGGTCAGCGACGGTCTCCCCCTCGCGGCCCTCGTTGAAGAAGACGCCGACCTGGGTCTTGTGGAACGTGTCGGCGACGCCGCGGTCGCGGGCCACCTGGAGGAGCAGGTCGTCCTTCGGCCCGGTCCGCGGGTTCTCGACCACGCCGAGCATCCGCTTCGCCTGGTCGTAGTACGGGGCCAGCTCCTCGCGCCAGTCGGTGATGTGACCCCAGGCGCGGTCGGTGTAGAAGTCGGGCAGCGGCTCGTAGAGCGTGTTGCCGTAGATGAGGGAGCCACCGCCGACGCCGGCACCGCTGAACACCAGGCACTTGCCGAGAGCGCTGATCCGCTGCGGGCCGGTGAGGCCGAGCCGCGGGGCCCAGATCGACTTGCGGATGTTCCAGTTGGTCTTGGGCAGGTCCTCGGCGTTCCAGCGTCGCCCGGACTCCAGGACGCCGACCTTGTAGCCCTTCTCGGTCAGGCGGAGCGCGGTGACGCTGCCGCCGAAGCCCGAGCCGACGACGATGACGTCGTAGTCGTAGTTGCCAGCCTTCTTCGGGCTCATCGGGCCACCACCTTGTAGTCGGCAGGCGCGAACTTGGCCTGCGATTTGTACTGACGTCCGAGAGCGGGCCAGTTCGTCGTGATCCGGCCGTGCTCGTTGCGGTACCACGAGGAGCACTGGGTCCAGACGCTGTCGCTCAGCTGGCCCTGGATCCGCTCGTCGTAGTCGTTCTCGACCTCGGGGCGGACGTCGAGCGGAGCACCCACGCTCGCGAGGTGCTCGACGTAGTCGCCCAGGTAGGCGGCCTGCGCCTCGAGGAAGTAGATGATCGAGCCGCCGCCGGTGTTGGTGTTGGGCCCGTAGAGGATGAACAGGTTGGGGAAGTGCGGCACGGTCATCCCGTAGTAGGCGTGCGCACCCTCGCGCCACTCCCCGTGCAGGTCACGGCCCCCGCTGCCCTTGATCGACATCGGCGCGAGGAACTCGGTCGCCTTGAAGCCGGTGCCCCAGATGACGACGTCCGCCTCGTGGACCCGACCGTCGACCGTCTCGACGCCCGCCGGGGTGATCCGGGCGATCCGCTCGGTCTCGAGGTCGACGTTGTCCTGCGCGAGTGCCGGCAGGTAGTCACTGGAGAAGAGGATCCGCTTGCAGCCGATCTGGTACGTCGGCCACACCTTCTCGAACAGACCGGGCTTGGCCTTGGTCTGCCGCTTCATGTGGGCCTTGGAGACCGCGCGGATCGTCGCGGCCAATGCCTTGGAGTAGACCCACGCCACGCTGAGACCCTCGGTCACGCCGTACCAGGTACCGCGCTCGACGAGCTGGGTGACCGGCGCCTTCTCGAACACCTTCTGGTGGGTCTCGGAGAACTCCGTGTCCAAGCGCGGGACCAGGTACGGCGCCGTCCGCTGGAAGATCGTCATCTGCGCGACGTCGGGCTGGATCGCGGGCACGAACTGGATCGCGCTCGCGCCCGTGCCGATGACCGCGACCCGCTTGCCGGTGAGGTCGACGTCGTGGTCCCACTCCGCGGAGTGGAAGCTCGGACCGGCGAACGACTCCATGCCCTCGATGTCGGGGACCGACGGACGCGAGAGCTGACCGACCGCGGAGACGAGCACGTCGACCGTCACCGCGTCGCCGGTGCTGAGCTCGACGGTCCACTTCCCGGTCGCGTCGTCGTACGACGCAGCGGTGACCTCGGTGCCGAAGCGGACGTGTCGACGGACGTCGTACTTGTCCGCGACGTCGTGCATGTAGTCGAGGATCGCGGGCTGCTGGGAGAAGCGGCGGGGCCAGCGCGGGTTGGGCTCGAAGGAGTAGGAGTAGAACGGCGAGGGGACGTCGCAGGCGGCACCGGGGTAGGTGTTCTCGCGCCACACTCCCCCGACGTCGTCGGCCTTCTCCAGGACGACGATGTCGTGGAAGCCACGCTTCTTGAGCTCGATGACGGCGGCCAGGCCGCCGAACCCGGTGCCGATGACGGCGACGGAGGGCTTCATGGGTGACGTGACCTCTCAGCGGGCGTGGATCCAGCGGATCATCCGCGGGAGGAGGCGGACGACCCAGGGCTTGCGGCCGAAGGTGAGCAGGTTGATCGGGGCGGCGTAGTTCTGGGTGGCGATCGCGCGCGGGCGCGTGAACTCCTTGAGGCCCTCGGGGCCGTGGATCCGCCCGAAGCCGCTCTCCCCCTTGCCGCCGAGCGGCAGCGCCGCCATGCCGGCGAACCCGAGCACCGAGTTGACCGAGACCTGGCTGGTCTCGAGGCCGTCGACGACCTCGTCGGCGCGCGACTTGGAGAACACCGCGCCGGCCAGGCCGAACGGGGTGTCGTTGGCGAGCTTGACCGCCTCGTCGAGCGACTCGACGGTGGTGACGGTCAGGGTCGGCCCGAAGGTCTCCTCCTGGATCGCCGAGGAGGTGTGCGGCGGGTCGAGGATGACGACAGGCTCGATGTAGCGCTCGCCGATGCTGTCGCGCCCGCCGATGACGGCCGTGCCGCCGCTGGACAGGGCGTCGTCGACGTGGCGACGGACGATCGCGATCTGGCTCGGCATGGTCATCGGGCCGTAGGACGACGACTTGTCCGACCCCGGCTTGATCGACTTGACCTGAGCCTTGAGCTCCTCGAGGAAGGCGTCGCGGACCGGGCGCTCGACGTAGACGCGCTCGATGCCGACGCAGGTCTGACCGCTGTTGCCCATCGCGCCGAACGCGATCGCCTCGGCGGCCTTGGCCAGGTCGGCGTCCTCGGCGACGATCGCAGCGTCCTTGCCGCCCAGCTCCATGACGACGGGCACGAGCGACTCGGCGCAGGCCGCCATCACCTTGCGGCCGGTCGGCGCCGAGCCGGTGAAGGCGAGCTTGTCGACGCCGGCGCGGCACAGGGCCGCACCGGTCTCGCCGAAGCCGGTCACCAGCGAGAGCACGCCGGCCGGGGCCTCCGGGTTGGCGGCAGCGAAGGCGTCGACGTACCACTTGGCGATGGCCGGGGTGTACTCGCTCGGCTTGAATACGACGGTGTTGCCGGCCGCGAGCGCGGTGGCGATCGAGCCGTTGGGCGTGAAGATCGGGTAGTTCCACGGACCGATCACGCCGACCACGCCGAACGGCGCGTGCTCGACGCGGGCGGAGAAGTTGGAGAGGAGGAGACCGGTCTTGCGCTTCTCGGGCTTGAGGATCTTGCCGGCGTTCTTGGCGGTCCACGCGATGTGCTCGAGCGCGAGCATGACCTCCAGGCGCGCGTCGGTGAGCGGCTTGCCGTTCTCCCGGTGCATCAGCTCGACGAGGTCCTCGGCGTTCTTGGCGATGTAGCGCTTCCACGCCTGGAGGGCGTCCTTGCGACCGTCGTACCCCTGGTCGCGCCACCAGGGCGCGGCGTGCTGGGCGCGCGTCACGACGGCGTTGACCTCCTCGGCCGTCTGGACCGGGAAGGTCGCCACGACCTCGTCGTTGGCGGGGTTGGTGCTGACCAGCTGCTCGGTCATCGGTTCTCCTTGTGGGATGCGGCGGCCGCCGCGGTGGCGAGGACGAGACGAGCGCAGGTGTCCGGCTCGTCGTTGAACGGGAGGTGCCCGCAGCGACCGAGGTCGACGTGCTGGGCGGACGGGAGCGCGGCGCGGGCGCGGGCGCTCTGGGTGCGGTGGGTGAGGACGACGTCGCGGGTGCCCCACGCGACGGTGACCGGGATGTCCGGCAGCGCGCCGAGGTCGCTGTCGGCGTCGAACCAGTAGCGGCCGAAGTCGGCGCGTGCGGCCTCGAACGCCGTCGCGGCGGCCAGACCGTGGAGATCGCCCTGGGCCATGGCCGCAGTGAGCTTGCGCGGCTGGCCGAACATCGAGCTCAGCAGCAGCGCGCGCCCGGTCGGGTTCTCGACGACCCGGTCGAGCGCGGGGCCCATCGTGCGCGCGGCGACCCGCATGGTGGTGAGCAGGCCCTGCGTCCAGCGCAGTCCCGCGGTGTGCCAGAAGCCGACCGGCGCGAAGGCCGTGACCGACGCCGCGAAGCCGCGCCGACCCAGCTCGAGGCCGACCCCGCCGCCCATCGAGCTGCCGACGAGGTGGGAACGCTCGATGCCCTGCTCGCGGAGCCAGCCCTCCAGCCAGTCGGCGTAGCCGCGCGGGCCCGGGCGCACCCCGGCGACGAGCGGCGTGCCGCCGAACCCGGGCAGGTCGACGGCGATGACCTCGTGCTGCGCGGCGAGCCGGTCGAGGATCGGCTCGAAGCACTGCCAGCGGCTGCCGATGCCGTGGACGAGGACGACGGGCTCGCCGCTGCCGCGGCGCTCGTGGTTGACCGGCGCGGTCGTCGCGGGCATCAGGAGGCCTTCCGGTCGGCGGGCGGCAGCACGATGTCGAGAGCGAGCTGCTCGACCGTCAGTGCGGCGCAGTGGTGGACGAACTCCTCGCGCGAGGTGTGGCGGGCGCCCTCGCTCCACGCGAGGAAGAGCGCGAAGATCGCGGCGGAGAAGCCGAGGAGGGTCCAGGCGTCGGCCCCCGCGCGGAGCGCGGCTCCGCGCTCGGGCAGGACCTCGCCCACGACGGTGAGCACGAAGTCGGGCATCGCGGCCTGGGACCGCGGGCGCAACGTGTCGTCGGCGGCGGACTCGCGGAAGAGGACCCGTCCGATCCGGGGGTCCCCCTCGACCACGGCGATCGCGGTGTCGAACGCGGCGAGGATCGCGGAGGCCACGCCGTGCTCGGCTGCGGCGACGACGGCGGCCATGATCGGCTCGCGCATCCGGTCGACGGCCTCGTCGTAGACCGCGGTCAGGAGCTCCTCGCGGTCGGCGAACAGCTCGTAGAAGTAGCGCGGTCCGACGGCGGCCTCGCGGCAGGCGGCGCGCATCGTCAGCGCGCCGGTGCCCTGGGTGCCGAGCAGTTCGAGACCTGCCTCGACGAGGCGCTCGCGGCGGTCGGCCTCACGTGCGCCGGGGGTCTGGCCCTGCCACAGGCGGCCACCCGAGGGAAGGTCGGAGGACCCGGAGGTCGCGACGCCGGAGGCTGTGGAAGTGGTCACACGGGGACCGTACCAGGAATCAGTCGCTTCCGGGAAGCATATGATTCCTAAATCTTTCAGCCACGGCCGCGCCCGCCGTCAGCGCCCCTTCCAGACGGGGGCACGCTTCTCGTTGAAGGCGACGACGCCCTCGACGGCGTCCTCGGAGAAGATCGCCGGCGTCGCCAGCTCGCTCTGTCGCTGGAACTCCTCCGCGGTCGACCAGTCCGGCGACTCCAGCACGATCTGCTTGCTGATCGCGACCGACATCGGGGCGTTGGCCGCGATCGTCTCCGCGAGCTCGATCGCCGCCTCGACCGCCTGCCCCGCGGGCACCACCCGGTTGACGAGGCCGAGCTCGGCCATCCGGGAGACCGGCTGGGGCTCGGCGGTCAGCGCCATCTCCATCGCGAGGTTGCGGGGCAGTCGCTGCGCGAGCCGCAGCACTCCCCCGGCCGCCGCGACCAGGCCGCGCTTGGGCTCGGGCAGGCCGAACTGCGCGTTCTCCGCGGCGACGATGAGGTCCGCCGCCAGGGCGAGCTCGCAGCCGCCGGCCAGGGCTGAGCCCTCGACCGCCGCGATCATCGGCTTCTGGGGCGGCACGCCGCAGATGCCGAGCGTGCCGCGCCGCTCGGTCACCGGGAACTCGCCGCGGGCGGCCGCCTTGAGGTCCATGCCCGCCGAGAACGCCGTACCGGCGCCGGTGAGGACGGCGACCCGCGCCTGAGGATCGGCCTCGAAGCCGTCGATCGCCCGCTCCAGCAGCAGCGCCGTCCGCAGGTCGATGGCGTTGCGCACCTGGGGGCGGTTGAGGGTGATGAGCGTGACTTCACCGCGACGCTCGACGAGGACAGGCAGGGCCGGCGGCTCGGGCACGGCGACCGCGGAGTCGCCGAGCAGGGTCGCCGACTCCTCCTCCAGCCGGACCGGCAGACCGACCAGCTCCTCCTCGACGCCGCGCGCGGCGAGGTCGCTGCCGACGTAGCGGCGCAGCGCTCGGTCGCCGTCCGGCGTGACCGCACTCAGGATGATCGCCTCGGGAGCACCGGAGCGGTCGAACTGGACCGTGTAGGCGTCGATGACCGCGTCGCCGACGAAGCTGCCGAGCGCGCGTCGGGTCGGCGTCGCGTCGACCACCGGCGTGAGCGAGCGGTACGACGTCCGCGGCGGCGTCGCCGAGTAGATCCCGATCGCGTGCTTGGTCAGGTACCAGCCGAGCGAGGTCGACAGGCCGTAGGAGTCGGGGTCCTCCCGCAGCCGCTGCACGAGGCTCGCCACGGCGTGGGTGCCGTAGTTGTTGCCGGGACCCCCGCCGAACGTGAGGCCGCCGGTGACGCTGAGCGGCCGGTCGGGGTCGCCGACCGGGAGGCCGAGCTCGGCAGCGGCGATCTGCACCGCCGACGGGAAGCACGAGTAGAGGTCGACGTGGGCGACGTCGTCGACGGTCAGTCCGGCGTGCTCGAGCACGGCCCGGCCGATCGTGCGGATCGCCGGCGAGGCTGCGAGGTCGCCGCGCTCGGAGACGAACCACTCGTCGTGGGCCGCCGCACCCGCGTGCAGGAACACCCACTTCTCCTGCGGCACGCCCGCAGCCTCCGCGGCGGCGGCGCTGCAGAGGATGAGCCCGCTGGCCAGGTCGACCTGGAGGTTGGCGCACAGCAGCTTCGGGTACGGCGTCGTGACCATCCGGTTGGCCTCGTCGGCGGTCGCGAGCCGCTCCGCCGAGTGCGCCGTCGGGCTCCACGCGTAGGGGTTGGCGGCCGCGACGTGCGAGAGGTCCGACCACAGGCCGGTGATCCGGTCCCGGTGCTCCGCGATGCCGGCCCCCGACTTCGCGCGGATCGCGGACTCGATGAGCCCGTACATGTAGACCGGCGCGCCGAGACCGGCCTTGGCCTCGGCGTCGTTGTTGGCCTCGGCGTCCTTGCCGAGCACCCGGGTCGGCGCGGTGCCGGCCGGCTGCACCGGCCACTCGGTGCGCTGACCGGCCTTCTGCGCCGTCGCCTGGGTCGCGCCGGCCTCGGCGCCGGAGACCAGGACCACCGACGCCTCGCCCGCCGCGATGGCGCGGCCGGCCTCGTTGACGAGCAGCTGCCCGGCGTCGCCTCCGAACCGGCTGGAGACGACCGTGACCTCGGGCTCCGCGCCCACGGCGGCGGCGACGGCGGCGGCCTGGTCGCCGTACTGCCAGGACACGCTGGCGATCGCGTAGACGGCGTCGGCCTCGGCGAGCAGCCCGGTGACGCCGGCGTCCGCCTCGGCCCGGCGCAGCGCCTCCGCCGAGAGAGCGGCCGGGTCGGGGCCGTCGGGCACCGGGTCGCGCTGGACGAGCTGACCGACGCCCACGAGGACGGGGGTGTTGGGGTGAAGCCGGACGCCCGTGCGGGCGTGGACGACCGGACCGCTGCCGGGCTCCGGCTCCGCCGGCCCGACGTGGTCGGCCGCCTTCGCGGCGAGCGCGTCGGCCGTCTGCTGCGCCGCACCCTCGACGTGGGCCTCGATGGTGGCGCCCATCGGCCCCTGGACCGGGTCGCCGCCGAGCCCGATCTCGACCTCGATCTCGCTGCCGCCGTGGACGGTGGTCGCGGCGGACACCGACACCCCGACCAGGAGACCCATCGGGCCCTCGCCGGAGAGCGCGAAGGTCCGGTCGTCGAGCTGGACGACGGTCCAGGCGATCTCGGCCGGGATCCCCATGAGGCGCACCGACTCGACCACCTCGAGCCCGAGGCTCGCCCGCGCGGGCACGTCGCCCCGCCAGCTGTCGTGCATCTCGAACCAGGTCGAGAAGCCGGTCAGGTCCGTCGCGAGCCGGAGGACCTGCTCAGGAGTCGCTGTCGAGGTCGCTGCCGCACTGGCCTCGCGGTCGTAGTCGCCGATCACGCAGCGGACTCTAGGGGGTGCCTCCCCCGCGGTCAGGCGTTGGCCGCGGCCTTCTTCGCCTTCTTGAAGTCCCGGACCTTCTGCAGCGAGTCACCGTCGACGACGTCGGCCACCGACCGGTAGCCCTCGAGCGCGTAGTCGCCGGCGACGGCCTCCCAGCCCTCGGGGCGGACGCCGACCTGCTTGGCGAGCAGGGCGACGAAGATCTGCGCCTTCTGCTTGCCGAAGCCCGGCAGCTCCTGGACCCGCTTGAACAGCTCCTTGCCGGTGGTCGGCTCGGTCCACAGCCGGGTCACGTCGCCGTCGTACCTGCTCTCGACGAGGGCTGCGAGCTCCTGGAGCCGCGCTGCCATCGAGCCCGGGAACCGGTGGATCGCCGGCGGCTGGCTGCACAGCTCCTTGAAGGCCTCCGGCTCCGCCGCCGCGATCGCCGCCGGGTCCAGGGTCCCGAACCGGCTCAGCACCTTCCACCCGCCGCGGAACGCGTGCTCCATGCCGTACTGCTGGTCGAGCATCATGCCGACGACCACCGCGAAGGGGTGCTGGTCGAGGACGTCATCGGCTTCGGGCAATCCGGTCATCTGGAACGACATGCACCCATCCTCGCGCATGCGACGGATCACTTTTCAAGTCAGATGACTTGTAGTGGGCAGCCGGCGCGACTAGGGTCCGAGGACCACCTCAGGAGGAGAAGCGATGAAGGACTTCCACGGCAAGGTCGCCGTCGTCACCGGCGCCGGATCCGGCATTGGCCGGGCGCTCGCGCTCGAGCTCGCCCAGGCGGGCGCCAAGCTCGCGATCAGCGACTGGGACCCGGAGGGCCTGACCGAGACCGAGCTGCTCTGCAAGCGGCTGGGCGCCGATCTCCACGCCGAGGTCCTCGACGTCCGCGACCGCGCCGCCGTCCACGCGTACGCCGACGCGGTCGCCGCTCACTTCGGCGCCGTCAACCTGGTCGTCAACAACGCGGGCATCACCATCTTCGGCACCATCGAGGAGAGCCCCTACGAGGACATCGAGAAGGTCATCGACGTCGACTTCTGGGGCGTCGTCCACGGCACCAAGGCCTTCCTCCCCCACCTCATCGCCTCCGGCGACGGCCACGTCGTCAACGTGTCGAGCATCTTCGGGCTCTTCAGCGTCCCGACCCAGAGCAGCTACCACGCGGCGAAGTTCGCGGTGCGCGGCTTCACCGAGTCGCTGCGCCAGGAGATGCTCGTCGCCGGCCACCCGGTCGGTGTCACCTGCGTCCACCCGGGCGGCATCAAGACCAACATCGTCAACAACGCGTCGGCGAGCAACGCCGGTGACGTCTCGGGCCTCCAGCGCCTCTTCGACGACGTCCTCACCCGCACCAGCCCCGAGAGCGCCGCTCAGACGATCCTCAAGGGCGTGAAGGCCCGCCGGGCCAAGGTCCTCATCGGCGCGGACGCCGTCGCCGTCGACCTGCTCGTGCGGGTGCTCGGATCGGCGTACCAGCGTCCGTTCGCCGCTGTCGCGAAGCGCCTGACGTCCTCGCTGAAGGCATCGGCATGACCGTCCACGACACCCTGCCGACGGTCGAGCACCTCGCCTCGCCGCTGGAGCTGCCCAACGGCCAGCGCCTGGCCAACCGCTTCATGAAGTCCGCCCTCAGCGAGGGCCTCGGCGAGCGCGACGGCGCCCCGTCGGCGAAGCTCGAGCGGCTCTACTCCCGATGGGCGGACGGCGGCTTCGGCCTCGTCGTCACCGGCAACGTGATGATCGACCGTCGCCATCACGGCGAGCCCGGCAACGTCGCCGTCGAGGACGACCGCCACCTGGAGCAGCTCCGGCACTGGGCCAGCGGATTCCGGTCGAGCGGCACCCCGCTGTGGATGCAGATCAACCACCCCGGTCGCCAGGCCAACGCGCTCATCACCCGCAACCGCCCGGTCGCGCCGAGCGCGATCGGGGCCAAGGTGCCCGGCGCCATGAAGCCGCGGGCGCTGACGGACACCGAGATCCGCGAGCTCATCGAGCGCTACGCCACGACCGCAGCGGTCGCGGAGTCGGCCGGCTTCGACGGTGTCCAGGTGCACGGCGCGCACGGCTACCTGGTGACCCAGTTCCTCTCGCCGCGCAGCAACCAGCGCGACGACGCGTGGGGCGGCGACTCCGTACGACGGCGCCGCTTCGCCCTCGAGGTCGTCAGTGCGATCAAGGCCGCCACCAGCCCGGCCTTCGCGGTCGGCATCAAGCTCAACTCCGCGGACTTCCAGCGGGGCGGCTTCACCGAGGAGGAGTCACGAGACGTCGTCCGCGACCTCGTCGAGCGCGGCATCGACATGATCGAGATCAGCGGCGGTTCCTACGAGGCTCCGGCCATGCTCGGCAAGGTCCGGGCCTCGACCGCCGAGCGCGAGGCCTACTTCCTGGAGTACGCCGCGTCCGTGCGCGACCTGGCGGGCGCCGTACCGATCGCCGTGACCGGAGGGTTCCGCACCACCGAGGCGATGGAGAGCGCGGTCTCCTCGGGCGACTGCGACCTGGTCGGCCTCGGCCGGCCGACCTGCGTGGTCCCCGACGCGCCCCGCTCGATCCTGGAGGAGGGCCGCACCGAGCTGCCGACCGCCCAGGTGCGGACCGGCGCGCGCATGGTCCTCGGCCGCGTGATGGACCTGCGGACCATGGACAGCGCCATCGACCTGTCGTGGCACACCGATCAGCTGCACCGGATGGGCGCCGGCAAGGACCCCGACCCGAACCGCGGGTGGGTCGAGACCGCCGTGCTCCTGGGACTGCGCAACGGCCCCGGCGCGTTCCGCCCCAAGCGCGGCTGAGCCAGGGCCGACCTCGCGGAGGATCCGTTCGAGCAGGTTGAACGGATCCTCCTCGCTGTCAGCTGGCGGCGCCCTCGAACCGGTAGTCGTCGAGGTCGAACCGGCTGCTCGTCCACATCGTCTCCAGCGTCGTCGACGCCCGGAACGGGACGTCCCCGTTGGCGTCGAAGTAGTAGCTGTTGGCCGTCGAGCACGACGGCTGGAAGAACACCTGGTGCTTGCGCCGGCCGAGCATGCTCTCGAAGTAGCGGGCGTTCGCCTCGGCCGTGACCTCGACCCGCGTCGAACCGGTACGACGCGCCTGCCGCAGGCAGCGCACGATGTGCGCCATCTGGGTCTCGATCAGGTTGAAGTACGACGAGCCGTTGTAGCCGTAGGGCCCGAGGATCGCGAAGAAGTTCGGGAAGCCCGGGACGCTGACGCCCTGGTAGGCCTGGAAGCGGTTCTCCTCCCACCACGACTCCAGGTCGGTCCCGCCGGCCCCGGTGACCGAGAACGCCGGCATGTTGCCCTTCTCGAACACCTTGAAGCCGGTCGCCAGCACCAGGACGTCGACCTCGTGCTCGATGCCGTCGGTGGTCACCACGCCGGTCGGCGTGATCCGCTCGATCGAGGTCGTCTCGAGGTGGACGTTCGTCCGGTTGAAGGCCTGGAGGTAGGAGTTGGAGAAGCTCGGTCGCTTGCAGCCGAGCGCGTACTTCGGGGTGAGCTTCTCGCGCACCTCCGGGTCCTTGACCGCCGCCCGGAGGTGCGCGTGGCCGAGCCGCTCCCCCACCCCTGCGACCGGGAGCAGGTTGTGGAAGTGCGCGGCGAGCGGGAACGTCAGCTCGACGAACGTCTGGCTCGCCAACCGCGTCGCCGCCTTCGCCCCGGGCACCCGCATCGCGAGCCGGGCCGGCAGCGGCAGCCGGGTGTCCAGCTTGGGCAGGCACCAGATCGGGGTGCGCTGGAAGACCGTCAGGTGCGCGACGTCGGGTGCGATCGACGGGATCACCTGGACCGCCGACGCACCGGTCCCGATGATCGCGACCCGCTTGCCCGTGAGGTCCACGTCGTGGTCCCAGCGCGCGGTGTGCATGACGGTGCCTGCGAAGTCGTAGATCCCGTCGATCTCCGGCGGCTTGGGCTGGGTGAGCACCCCCGTCGCCCCGATGACGTGGCGCGCGGTGATGGTCCCGCCGTCAGCGGTGCCGAGGGTCCACAGGTCGGCCGCGTCGTCGAAGTCCGCAGAGACGACCCGGGTGCCGAACCGGGTCCGCCGGCGTACGTCGTACTTGTCGACGCAGTGCTCGGCGTAGCGCTTCAGCTCGCGCCCGGGGGCGTAGACCCGCGACCAGCCGGCCTGTTGCTCGAAGGAGAACTGGTAGCTGAACGACGGGATGTCGACCGCGACGCCCGGGTAGGTGTTCCAGTGCCAGGCGCCGCCGACGCCGTCGCCCTCCTCGATCATGAGGTAGTCGTCGAAGCCCGCCTTGTCGAGCAGGATCGCGGCGCCGATGCCGGAGAACCCGCCCCCGATGATGGCGACCTCGTGGTCCGGCTGGTGGTCCGGCTGGTGGTCGGGCTGGCTGTCGGTGGTGCGCGTCATGCGGAGCGGTCCTCTCGGGAACGGGTGGGGCGCGGGGCGCGGGCAGGTGCGGGCAACGGTCGCAGCCGCTCCGGCGCAGGGACGACGATGCAGTCGACCTGGTGCTCGATCCCCTCGGCGGTGCGGACACCCTCGGCGGTGATCGCGTAGACCGGCCACCGGATCAGCTTGCAGTGCGGGTCCTGGAGCGCGGCGTAGTACAGGTCGCTGGTGGTCGTGGCGTGCCGGGTGAACCGGTCGTCCGGTGTCAGGAGACGGCGGATCCACGGGTCCTTCACGGCGAGCCGCAGGTGCGCCCGGGCGAGCAGGCGGTGCGTCAGCGGGCCCGCGACCGGCACCCAGGTGGCGGCGTGCACCACTCCGGACAGCGGTCCGGGCAGCGCGGGCAGCACCCAGTCCGGGTCGTCGAGGAAGACCTTCACGGTGCGAGCGGTCCAGGCGACATCGGCCAGGACCCGGGCCGCGTCGCGGCCGGTGGCGAGCACGGCGACCCGCTGCCCACTGAAGTCGTGGTCGCGCCACGCGTCGCCGTACAGGACCTCGCCGAGGAACCCGGCTGCGACGTCCATCGCCGGATCGATCTGCACGGGGCGACCCCCGGGGCTGCTCACGAGGCCACCGGCTCGTGGGTGATCTCCTCGGTCCACGACTGTGGCTTGCCGAGGATCTTCGCGGGAACGAAGGAGGTGACCTTGACCATCGGGTCGGCGAGGAACCGGTGGTAGGGGTGGGTGCGGTCGATGACCATCGCGGCCTGCGCCTTGAGCACGTGGTAGGCCGGGATCCGGTGCGTGAACTCGCCGCGGCCGCCGATCGTCTTGTAGCGCTTGACCGCGTTGTAGAGCTTCTGCTCGGACATCCCCATGGCCACGATGTTGTCGCGCATCTTGTTGATCAGCGGCACGAACACCACGATCAGCCCGATCACGACCTGCGGCTTCAGGTTGCTGGCCGACTCGATCATCAGCTTGTGCAGGGGCCCGGCACCGATGTGCTCGAGCACCTGGAAGTCGACGGTGATGTGGCGAGCCTCGTCGGAGTTGATGTGCCGGAAGACCTCGTGGCAGACGGGGTCCTGGACCTCGTCGAGGAGGAACTTCACGAGCGCCCCGTCCAGCGCGCACTCGAGCAGCGGGATCAGGGTCGCGAGGGCGCTCAGCGGCAGCGTGTCACCGAGGCTGTCGAGCGTCTTGATCGCCATCTTGACGTTGATGTTGGGCTCGGGGACGTTGCCCTCCTCGTCGAGCATCCCCCACCGCTTCATCAGCGCCAGCTCGGCGTTGGCGTGCTTCTGCTCCTCGGCGTGGAAGTACTCGTAGATCTCCTTGATCGCCGGCGTCGGCGCCTTCTTGGCGAGCGAGGCGAAGCCCCGTGCGCCGACGTGCTCGATCCACACCAGGTCGGCCATGAAGGGCTTCATCTTGGCGCGGACCTCGTCGGTCATCGTCTCGGCGCCGGGGGCGTCCCAGTCGATGTCGGCGAGCGACCACTGCTTGTCCTTGATCGTCTGCAGCATCGCGTCGAAGTCGTAGGTCATCGTCGTTCCTCCGTGGTGGTCAGTCGTCGGACGGCTCGGGGGCGAACCGGCCCATCAGGCCGGCGGCGCGGGCGTACGGCGCGGGCGCGAGGCGCTTGAGCCGCCACAGCGCCTTGGCGTCGAGCTGGGGCATCACGTACAGCCGCCCCTTGTCGTGGGCGTCGAGCGTCGTCCGCGCGACCCGGCGCGGCG
>NZ_JACEFC010000036.1 GCF_014180715.1 Nocardioides stalactiti
GCCCCGCCGGCCCCGACGCCCGACACGTAGCCGATGATCTGGTCGCCGTCGGTGGCGCTCCAGTCGTCGCGGACCTGCTCGTCGAGGTAGGGCACGATCGGTTCGGGCAGGGGCGTGAAGTGGAGCCCGTCGCGGGACGTCTGGAGCACGATCCCGCCGCTCGGGGCGTTCTGGCGCACCAGCACCACCTCGCCGGTCGGCGCGTGGGCGCTCGCCGACGAGGCCGGGACGGTGGTGTCGAGGGCTGCCGCCGGCCCGCCGAGGGCGTCGCCGGTCCAGCCGTCGCCGGTCCAGCTCCGCCACGAGCCCGGCACACCGCCGGACGTCACCGGCGCCCGCGCGACGCTGGTGACGGTCGAGAGGTCCGGCAGCACGTTGAGGTAGTACATCCAGAGGAACCGGCCGCGGCGCAGCACGCTCGGCGCTCCGCGCCCGGTGTGGTGGCCGGCGGCGCTCCCGGTGGGGCTGGTGACGACCTGGTTGTCCGGGTGGCGCGGCTTGGTGAACGTCAGCCCGCCGTCGCGCGACTCGGCGTAGGCGATCGACTTGTGGGTCTCGTTGGCGAGGTAGGCGCAGTCGTCCTCCGCGTGGTACCAGGCGCGAAGCAGGTCCGGGTCCCGTTCGTCCGGGACGACCGCGTCGAGCCACGCGCCGCACCAGTCGAAGTCGCTGGGCCGGTCGCCGCGCCGGACGACGACCCGGTCGGTGGGCGCGAGGTCGGCAGCACTGGTGCCTTCGAGCAGCACGGAGTCGACGTTGCCGACGTAGCCGCGGACGATCCCATCGACGGTGATCGCGTTGAGCGGCGAGTCGACCGAGGTGCTCGGGCCCATGACCAGCTCGGGTGGTCCGACGCGCAGCTGGGCGTCCGCCAGCGGGTATGCCGCATCCGGCTCGGTCTGCCCCGGCGACGACGGTGACGACGGCGCGGACGCGCCGCTCCAGGGGGACCCCGCGTCGTCGTCCGGCTCGTCCGGCGGGTCGTCGACACAACCGGCCAGCCCAGCGCACAGGGCCAGTCCGGCGACGGCAGCCCGAGTCAACCGCAGCACTCTGAGACCCTACGTCCCGCCGCATGATGGCGGACTGACGTCAGATTGGTGTTGACATGACGTCATAGTGACGTCATAGTGGTGCACATGGACATCACTCCCTTCGTCGAGAACCTCCGCCGCGACCTCCTGGCCGCCGCGGAGAGTGCGGGGGAGGAGGCGCGGCGGACCGCCGAGCGGCTCGGCTACGCGCTCGACCCGTCCGCCCGGCTCGCGCTGATGGAGGCCATCAGCCAGGCGGCGGCCGAGATCACCGCCGCGATGCCGTCGGGTGGGGTCGACGTCCGGCTCGACGGCCGCGACCTCGACTTCGTGGTCCACGCACCACAGGCCGCGCCCCCCGCGCCGCCGCCCCCGCCGGCCCCGCCGGCCGCGGGAGACGTCGTCGAGGAGGGTCTGGCCCGGATCACGGTCCGGATGCCCGAGTCGGTCAAGAACAGGGCCGACGACCTGGCCGCCGCGGCCGGCCAGTCCCTCAACACCTGGCTGGTCAACCTGGTCCGCTCGGCGACGAGCGACCGCGCGATCCACGTCGACGTCGACCTGTCCAACGTCCCGTTCGGCGGCGACTTCCCGTTCGGCAAGCGCGGCAACCGCCGCGTCACCGGCTGGCTCTGAGCCGTCCCGTCCCCCGCATCCCCGTCCCCAGGAGCATCCCCATGCCTGACTACACCTTCGAGACCCCCGAGCCGATCCAGCTGTACGTCGAGAACGGCAGCGGCCGGGTCGACCTCACCGCCGCCGACGTCCGCCGGACGGAGGTCCGGGTCGAGGGCAAGCGCGCCGACGAGGTGCAGGTCGTCCACGAGCCCGGCCGGGTGAGTGTCGTCGCCCCCAAGAACCGCGGGATCTTCGGCGACCACGAGCTCATCATCGACGTCACGCTGCCCGCGGACAGCCGGGTTGACGTCCGCAGCGGCAGCGCCGACGTCCGCGCCACCGGTCAGGTGGCGACGGCGGCGGTGAAGTCCGGCTCCGGCGACGTGAGCCTCGAGCGGATCACCGGCGTGAGCACGATCGACACCGGGTCCGGTGACGTCGCGCTGACCGAGGTCGGCGGCGAGCTCCGGGTCCGGAGCGGGTCCGGTGACGTCACCGCCGACCACCTCGCGGCCGCCACCACGATCTCGACCGGCTCCGGCGACATCCGGGTCGAGCAGACCGACGGGCCGGTGGTCGTCAAGACCGGGTCCGGCGACCTCGAGATCACCCGAGCCGGCACCGACGTCTCCATGGTCACCGGCTCCGGCGACACCCACATCCGCTCGGTGGCGCGCGGCCGGGTGACCAGCAAGGGCGCCTCCGGCGACGTCCGGATCGGCGTCCCCGTCGGGACTCCGGTGTGGACCGACATCACCACCGTCACCGGCATCGTCCGGTCCGGGCTGGAGGGCGTCGGCGAGCCGGAGCCGGGGGCCGACTTCGTCGAGGTCCGCGCGACCACCGTCTCCGGCGACGTGCACCTGGTACCCGCCTGATCCCGTTCCCGTGCGCCCGCCACTGTCGGTGGCTGGTGCTTGAGTCAGAGCAGTCGACCACGAGCAGCGAGAGGAGGATGACCATGATCGAGCAGACGTCCGAGCTCCGTGTCCGTCAGGAGATCGCCGACCGCATCGCCCGTGCCGACCGTCGCCGGGTCGCCGCCCGGCTCCGGTCCACGCGCCGCGCCCGCCGCTCCGGCCTCGACTCCGTCTGACCTGGCGGTCAGTCGATCGCGGCGGCGACGATCGCGCCGCCGTGCTCCATCCCCGCCCGGTTGGGGTGGTACGGCGCCGCGTCGCTGGTCGGGATCATGCCCTCGACCCACTTCTGAGCGATCGGCGCGCACACGCCGTGGTCCTTGCTCGGCCCGGCCAGGTCGACGTACGTCGCCCCGTGGGTGGCGGCGACGCTCGCGAGCTTCGCGTTGAGGCGGTTGAAGATGCTCTGGATCCAGACCGCGTCGACCGACCACACCGGGTCGACCGGGTAGCAGCCCGTCTTGCCCCAGTACTGGAAGTAGCCGACGAGGAACACCCGCGCACCCGCTGCCTTCTGGTGGACGGCCTCCACCGCCGCGGCGACCCGGTCGCCCACGCCCACGAGCTGGGCGTCGTAGGTGTCGGCGTGCCAGGACTTGCAGGAGACCCCGAAGGGTGCCGGGAGCGGGTTGAAGCAGCTCGGTACGAGCGTGCCGAGGTTCAGGTCGTTGGCCCCGATCGTGATGGTGACGATGTCGGTGTCGGGCTGGACCGCGTCCAGCTGCGGCGCGATGTAGCCGAACCGTTTCCCGGTCAGGTCGCTCGTGGTCGCCCCGGAGCAGGTGACGTCGGTGAGGGTCGCGCCGAGCTCAGTCGCGGCCTGGCTCGGCCAGTTGTCGTCGGACCGCAGGCAGTCCCAGCTGTTCTGGGTGAAGATCAGCGGGCCGGCGGCCTGGGAGTCGCCGATGGCCACCATCGTCAGCGGGTCCTCCTCGGCGTGAGCCGTGGGGACGACCGACAGCAACGCTGCCGTCGCCGCGATCGTCGCTCCGACATGCCACCGTGCGTGCTTCATCTGGTCCTCCTGGATCTTCCCGGTCAAGGGAAGGATGCAGCACAATCGGGTTGGCTGATCCTGGGAACTCCGGGGCGATAGGGGGCTGGTTGTTGTGATCGATCACAAAAATGCCGGGGTGGACGCCGTGGTGATCGCCGGGCAGACCGTCGCGGACTTCCTCCGCGAGCACCACCGCGACCTCCTCGGCGCCGTCACCGAGACGCTGGTGCGCGAGGTGCCCGTCTATGCGGCCTTGCCGCGTGAGCTCATCGACGGCGACGTCCGGCGGGTGATCGACCGGACGCTGGACCTGTTCGTCCGCGCCCTCGGGTCCGAGGGCCGGGTGCCCGAGGACGACCTCGCGGAACTGACCGACTCCGCGGTCCGGCGGGCGGAGGAGGGCGTCCCGATGGACGCCGTGCTCGCGGCCTACTTCAGGGGGTCCCGGGTCGCGACCGAGGCGGTCGTCGGCACGGCCGGGCCGGCCGACCTCGGCAGCGTCCAGCGGGTCGTCGTCATCCAGCTGACCTTCCTCCAGGACGTGTGCGCCGCCGTTGCCGCCGGCTATGCCCGGCACGGGCGCACCGTGCAGGCCGAGCAGGCCAGTGCGCGGCACGCCCTGGTGGACGTGCTGCTCGCCGGCGGCGACCCGCGAGCGGCGGCCGGGCCGGCCGACGTCCGGCTCCCCGAGCGCTACCTGGTGTGCTCGCTGCTCGTCGGGCCGCACCCCGACGAGGCCGACCCGTCGGTCAACCGGCAGGTCGCCGAGCGGCGCAAGCTGCGGCGCGTCCGGGAGGAGCTGGAACGGCACTACGCCGAGCCGGTGCTGTGGCGACCCCAGTCCGACGGAGCGTTGGCGCTGGTGCCGTCCAGCGACGTCGTGCGGTTGGGGCAGGTCGTCCGGGAGGTCGAGCGCGCGGCGGGCACGAGCGTCCACGTCGGGGCCGTGACCGCGCCGCCCGAGGAGGTCGCGACGGCAGCCGAGGTCGCCGTGGGCGTGGCGGAGGTCGCCCGGCTCACGGGTCGTGCTGGCGGCGCCCACACGCTCGCCGACGTCGCTCTCGACTACCAGCTGCGCCAGCCCGGTCCGGCCGGGGCCGTCCTGGCCGCCCGCCTGGACCCGCTCGACGACCGCCCGGACCTCGCAGAGACGCTGCGCAGCTATGTCGCGGCCGGCCTCAGTCGCCGTCGTACGGCGGTGGCGCTCGGAGTGCACCCCAACACCGTCGACAACCGGCTGCGTCGGGTCGCGGCACTGACCGGCCTCGACCCGACCGCTCCCGCGGACGTCCCGACCCTGCGGGCCGCGCTCGTGGCAAGGTCCTCGCTGGGCCCCTGACAGGTCCGACCGTTATCAAGCCCAGATAACCGTGCGGCTGACTTGTCGTTGACCCGATGAGAAGTCTCGGGAGAGGGAGCATCCATGAACCACGCCTTGTCGCGCCGCGCCCGGCGCGCAGTCGCCGGCGCCGTCGTCGCCGGCGCCGTCGTCGCCGCGGGCCTCGTCCTGCCCACGACCGCCGTCGCCGCCGCGCAGCCACGGGTCGCCGCGCCCGCGGTGACGCCCCGGACGGCAGCAGCTGTCGTTGACAGCGCGTGGGAGGAGCGGCCCGAGCAGTACCCGGGCATGGTCAAGACGAGCGACCTCCCCATCACCATGGACGACGGCGTCGTCCTGCGTGGCGACCTCTTCCAGCCCGCCGACGACGCGGGCGAGGCGGTCGACAGGAAGTTCCCGGTGATCGTCATGATCACGGCCTACAACAAGACCGCGATGTCCAGCGGCGGGGGCGGCCTCGCCGGGGTGCCGCCGTCGTACCTGGTCCAGCGCGGCTACAACTACCTCATCGTCGACGCCCGCGGCACCGGCAGCTCCGCCGGGAGCTGGGCGGCCTTCAGCGCCCGCGAGAACAAGGACGCCGGCAAGATCGTGGGCTGGGCGCACCGCCAGGCGTGGAGCAACGGCAAGGTCGGCATGGCCGGCCCGTCCTACATGGGCATCAGCCAGCTGATGGCCGCCGGTCACCACCCGCCGGGCCTCAAGGCGATCTTCCCTCAGGTCCCTGGTGCTGACGTCTACCGCGACGTGGTCGCCTCCGGCGGCCAGCTCGACGTGGGCTTCATGCCGCTGTGGCTGGGCCTGGTCAACGGCACCGCGCTCATCCCGCCCGCCTACACGGCGAGCGACCCGCAGTCCGCGATCGGCACCCTCCTCGACCACCTCATCGGTGGCGGCTCGTTCACGATCACGCTCGCCCTCCAGGCGCTGCTCGGCCAGGACCCGATCTTCGACGGCCCGTTCTATCGCGAGCGCTCGGCCCTGACCTACCTCGACGACGAGGTGACCGTCCCGACCTTCATCATCGGCGGCCAGTTCGACCTGTTCCAACGGGGGACCCCGCTGCTCTTCGAGAAGCTCCAGCGCAACGGCGCTCCCGTGAAGATGATCGTCGGGCCCTGGGACCATCTGCAGGGTTCGTCGGGCGCGCTCGTCGGCGACGCCGGCTACGGGTCGATCCGCGAGCTCCAGCTGCGCTGGTTCGACCACTGGATCAAGGGTCGGCCGGGCCACCTCGGCGAGATCGCGCCGGTCAGCTACTACGAGCAGGGCTCGGGTCGCTGGGTGCGCAAGCAGAAGTGGGTCGCCGACGACCTCACCGCGCGGTCCTACGTGCTCTCCGGCACAGCCGCCCAGGGCGGCCGGGCGGGCGTGCTCAAGCGCACGGCCCCTGCGGCCGGTGAGTCGACCCTGCTGCCGCTCCCGGTGTCCGGGCTGTGCACCCGCTCGGCCAACCAGTGGACCGCCGGCATCCTGATGATGGTCTGGGCCGAGAACCCGTGCTTCACCGACAACAACCTCAACGACTACACGGGGCTCACCTTCGAGACCGCTCCGGTCGACAAGGCCGTCCGGTTCCAGGGGCCGATCAACGCCCACCTGTTCGTGTCGTCGCTCGGCGGCGACGGGATGCTGTCGGTGGTCGTCGAGGACGTCGCCCCCGACGGCACGGTCCACCGGATCACCGGCGGCTGGCAGGTGATCGCGCAGCGCAAGCTGATCCGTGCCCGGTCGCGCTACCTCGACGGTCAGCTGATCCAGCCGTGGCACCCCTTCACCCAGGAGTCCAAGGACCGCCTGGCGATGGGCGAGATCGCGCCGGTCGACGTCGAGATCTTCCCGACCGGCGCGGTCATCAGGCCGGGCCACCGGCTGCGCCTGACGATCCAGGGGTACGACGTCCCGCACCTGCTGGCGCCGATCCCGGACCTCCCGACCCAGGCGCTCCCGCTCACCCTCTACACGGGTCCGGAGCACCGGTCGGTCGTGACGCTGCCGGTCCGCCCGTAGCGCGTCGTACCCGCTCTACCTGTCGTGATTTCGGCGAGATGCGACAGGTAGGGCGGGTACGACGGTGCGTGGGGGCGTCACGAACGCATGGCGACGCCCTCGCGCCAGTAGCCCATGAAGGCGACCTGGCCGCGGTCGACGCCGAGCTCGTTGACGAGCCGGCGGCGCAGGCCGGTGACGACCTTGGACTCGCCGGCGATCCACGCGTAGAGACCGGCGTGGGGGGTGT
Organism: Nocardioides stalactiti; assembly: GCF_014180715.1. Classification (GTDB taxonomy): domain Bacteria; phylum Actinomycetota; class Actinomycetes; order Propionibacteriales; family Nocardioidaceae; genus Nocardioides; species Nocardioides stalactiti. The sequence goes on from NZ_JACEFC010000036.1 coordinate 7,148, forward strand.
CGGCCGGCACCTGGGTCGCGGCCGCGACCTCCTCGCCGGAGGAGGAGTAGACCGGGGTCTCCCACAGGTCGGGGTCGACCTCGTCGTCGCCCACGGTCGGCGCGGCGGCAGCGGCGCCGGTCAGCCAGGCGACGACGGCCGCGTGCAGGCTGGCGCCGCGCATCGCGTCGCCGCGCGGGATCCAGGTGATCTCGACGCCGTCGGGCGCGACGACGTCGCGCTGGACGTCGTCGGCGAACGGGACCTCGAGGAATGCCGCCCCCGAGGCGTCGTCGGGCAGGTCGCGCAGGATGCCGCGGATGGCCGGGACGGCGGTCTCGTCGCCGACGAGCAGCAGTCGCGACGCTGAGCCGGGCGACCACTCGATGCCACCGAACTCGTGGCCGAGCCGGGGTGCCAGGACAATGACCCGGTCCCCGACCGACGCCTGGAGCGCCCAGTCGTTGCCGGGGCCGGAGTGCTCGTCCGGGTCGTGGACCACGACGTCCACGACGATCCGGGTGTCGACGCCGGAGCCGACAAGGTCCCGGACCGTGTAGGTGCGGATCGAGCCGCGCTCGTCCTCGGGGATCGCGAGCCAGGTGTCCCACCACGACGAGTCCATGCCCGCGAACGACGGCAGCGCACCGGCCGCGTTGGGGAACACGATCTTCATCCGCTGGTCGAGCAGCGGGCCGCTGCGGCCGCACTCGGCGAGGCCGGAGCCGCCGAGCTCGAGCCGCACGTACGACGGCGACACCCGCTCGACGTGGGACACCTCGACCTCGGTGAGGACCATCGGCAGGCTGGCGACGTACGCGTTCGTGGTTGTCGTCATGTTGGTTAGGCTAACCTAACCAATCGAACGATGCCGGATCGGGTTCCGTTCGGGCCTAGATCGGTGTCCGGTGGAAGTTCTGGTAGGACCGGGACGGGGTCGGACCCCGCTGCCCCTGGTAGCGCGAGCCGTACTTCTCCGAGCCGTACGGGTGCTCGGACGGGGACGTCAGTCGGAAGAAGCAGAACTGGCCGATCTTCATGCCCGGATAGAGCTTGATCGGCAGCGTGGCGACGTTGGCGAGCTCGAGCGTGACGTGGCCCGAGAAGCCCGGGTCGACGAAGCCGGCGGTCGCGTGCGTCAGCAGGCCGAGGCGGCCCAGTGACGACTTGCCCTCGACCCGCGCCGCGATGTCGTCGGGCAGCGAGACCACCTCGTACGTCGATCCGAGGACGAACTCGCCCGGGTGCAGGATGAACGCGTCGTCGCCCTCGGGCTCGACCACGCGGGTCAGGTCCGACTGGTCCGCGGCCGGGTCGATGTGGGGGTACTTGTGGTTCTCGAAGACCCGGAAGAACCGGTCGAGCCGCACGTCGATGGACGACGGTTGCAGCATCGCCGGGTCGAAGGGATCCATGGCGATCCGTCCGGCGTCGATCTCGGCGAGGATGTCGCGGTCGCTCAGCAGCACTCCGGCACCCTACTAAGTCCGCGCGGTGCGCGGTCGACGGTCCGCGCTCACCCGTGTCGGGCGTGGGGCGCACAATGGGTGGGTGAGCTTCCACCGTTACGTCGCTCTCGGCGACTCCTTCACCGAAGGGGTCGGCGACACCGACCCGACGCGCCCCAACGGCTGCCGTGGCTGGGCCGACCGGGTCGCTGAGGTCCTTGCCGCCGGTTCACCCGACTTCGGCTACGCCAACCTCGCCATCCGCGGCCGCAAGCTGCCGACGATCATCGAGGAGCAGGTCGAGCCGGCGATCGCCCTCGCGCCCGACCTGGTCAGCATCCACGGCGGCGGCAACGACGTGCTGCGGCCCAAGGTCGACCTCGACGGCCTCGCTGCGTCGTACGACGACGCCGTCCGGCGGCTGACCGCCAGCGGGGCGCACGTCGTGATGTTCACCGTCGCCGACCCCGGCCTCAACCCGGTCATCAAGGTGATCCGCGGCCGGACGGCGATCTTCAACGAGTGGGTCCGCGAGATCGCCGACAACCACGGCGCGACCGTCATCGACCTGTGGCGGATGCGGGGCTGGACGGTCGCCGAGATCATGGACGAGGACCGGCTGCACCTCAACCCGGTCGGCCACCAGGCGATCGCGATCGCCGTCCTCGACCGGCTCGGCGTCACCCACGGGCTGCAGCCGCTCGCTCCCGCCCCGGCGCCCGTGCTCGCGCGCCGGGAGCAGCGCCAGGCCGACCTGCAGTGGGCGCGCACCCATCTCGCGCCGTGGGTCGCCCGACGGATCACCGGCCGGTCCTCCGGTGACGGCGTTACGCCGAAACGCCCCGGACTCACCCCGATCGGATAGAGGATCATCTCCGTGCGCACTCTTGTCCGGCTGCTGCCGCTCGCCCTCGCGGCGGGCCTGCTCGTGCCGGTCGGCCCTGCCGGCCAGTCGGCGTCGGCGGCGGCCCCGGGCGGCTACTGCGGCTACAGCGGGCAGGCGGGTCTCGACACCTACCGCTGGACCGGCGCGTACGACGACGAGTGGGGCGACTACCGCAACTGGACCAAGAACGGTGTCGCGCTCACCGTGGGCCAGGCGCCGCCGGGCGGCAACGGCGCCGAGCAGCCCAACGACCTGTCGGGCAACCCGACCGTCAACATCAGCCGCAACCGCGACTACGTCTGCATCCCGTCCGGATCGACCGTCCACCTCGGCGGGGACAACGAGTGGAACGCACGGATCCAAGCGCTCGACGTCGCCGGGACGCCGAGCCAGCCGACGTCGGTCCACGTCGACAGCGGCGCCAATCTCAGGGTCTTCGGGGCCCAGGCCACCCGGCCGTCGGTGCTGCGCTCCAACGTGACGCTGCTCCTCAACGGCGGCCTCGGGGGTACGGGGCGGATCGACCTCCGCGGGACGCTGCAGGCTCGCGCGACCATGTCAGGCGCCCCGGGCTTCCTCACCCGCCGCTGCTCCACCGAGGCGACCGCCTGTCAGACCGCCGCGACCGCACGCGGCCTGCTCGTCGTCGAGAACTCCGGCCGGCTCATCGTCGACGACCTGGGCGTCAACATCTCCGACTACTACCGGATCCGCGTCCACGGGCTGGTGCGGCTGAGCAACGACGGCTACCTGGCAGCCGACCACGGCACCCGGTTCGAGCTCGAGCCCAACACCGGCAGCGGCGCGGGAGTCGGGACGCTCCAGATCGCGAACGACGGCGGCTACTACGAGGGCTCCACGCCGCCCGCCGGCGACGGGCTCTCCCGCTTCGCCAACAACGGTCGGATCCTCAAGTCGGGCGGCGCCGGGACGTCGGTGATCTCGGCGGACTACAGCGCCACCGCGTCGTCCGTCGTCCGCGTCGCAGCCGGCACCGTGGTCCTGCCCGACGGCGCCGTCCGCCCGGCGTCGGTCGCCGCTGGCCGGCGCTACGGCACGGCCGCCTGCGTCTACGTCGGGAGCTACGCCTGCACAACGGTGGCCGACGCCGGCGTCGACGACCAGGCGGCCACGTTCAAGGTGCCGACCGCCGACTCCGACGGTGCGTCCGTCGCGGTCACCGAGGTGACGGGGAGCGACCCCTACCGGCCCGGCGACGCGGTCGGTGACTCGGTCAGCTTTCACGCGACCCAGCTCACCGCGACGGCGTCCGCGCCCGCGATCCTCGAGCTGCGCTACGACGAGCTGCTGCTGTCCGGTCAGACGCCGCTCACGATGATCATCGGGCGGCTCGCCTCCGGCGGGACCTCCTACGTGACCGTCCCGACCTGCCTCGGCAACGGCACCCCACCCGGCGCTGCGGTCGCCTGTGTCGACCGGCGCGGACAGGCCGGGAGCAGCCGCTGGGCGAGCGACGACCCGCAGGACCTGATCATGGTCGTGCGCACCCGGGCGACCAGCCGATGGGTCGGCCGCTGAGGATCGGGTAGCATTCCCCGCCGTACGGACCCGTCCGTGCATGCGGACGTAGCTCAGTTGGTAGAGCGTCAGCTTCCCAAGCTGAATGTCGCGAGTTCGAACCTCGTCGTCCGCTCCATGACCGTCTTGATCGCAGGCTGTGGTGACCTCGGGACCGAGGTCGGCCTCCGCCTCGCTGCCGGGGGCCACCGCGTCGTCGGGTGGCGTCGCACGCCGTCCGTGCTGCCGGGGTCGATCGAGGGCGTCGCGGCCGACCTGTCGTCCGCCGCGCTGCCGACCGTGCCTGCCGACACCGACGTGGTCGTGATCGCGGTCGCCGCGGACGGTCGCGACCAGGCGGCCTACCGGGCGGCCTACGTCGACGGCGTCGGGCGGGTGCTCGACGCGCTCGAGCGAGACGGTGCTGTGCCGCGCCGGGCGATCTTCGTGTCGTCGACCGCCGTCTACGGCGAGGCGACCGGGCCGGTCGACGAGACCTCTCCGACGGAACCGTCGCGCTTCAACGGCCGGTTGATGCTCGAGGCCGAGCAGGTCCTGCTGCAGCGTCTCGCCGCGACCGCGACGGAGCCGGTGGTGCTGCGCCTCGGCGGCATCTACGGACCCGGCCGCACCCGACTCATCGACCAGGTCCGGAGCGGGGAGGCCGTCGCCCCGGCGACCCCTCGTCGTACCAACCGGATCCACCGCGACGACGCCGCCGCCGCGATCGTCCACCTCGCCGGGCTGCCCGTCACCCCCGACCCGGTCTACCTCGGTGTCGACGACGACCCCGCCGAGCTCGCCGACGTCCTGCGCTTCCTCGCCCGCGAGCTCGACCGCCCCGAGCCGCCCGTCGCCGCGTCCGACGCGCCACGCGAGCGCGGCGCCGACCGCACCTGCAGCAACGCCCGGCTCCGCAGCACCGGCTTCACCTTCACGTACCCGACCTACGTCGAGGGCTACCGCGCCGTCCTCGCCGGGACCGGCGTACGGCACCCCTGACCGGCTGGCCTGCCCGGCGCCGGATCGTCAGTCGGTCGCTGGCGGAACGACCTCCACGCCGGCGGATCGCGCGGCTGCGGCGAGCCGGACGTCGACGGTCGCGAGGGTGGCCGCCGACCGAGCAGCGAGCCACAGGTACCACGCGTCGTACGCCGACAGGCCGTGCTTGTCGGCGAGCCAGATGAGGGCCGCGCTGTCCGGCGGGGTCGACTCGACAGTGACCGGGACCTGGTCGAGAAGGGCCAGGAACCGGTCGCGCTGGGCCGCGGTGATGCGGTCGCGGCGCTCGGCGACCATGAGGACGTTGGCGACCTCGGACCGCCACAGCGAGGGCACGACGCACCCCTCGACGCTGATCCGCTCGAGGAGGGCGTCGGTCGCCCCCGACGCCTCGTCCTCGAAGCACCACGCCATCGTCACCGAGGCGTCGACGACGAGCGTCACCGGCGCCCCTCGGCGACCATCGAGGAGATGCTGTCGTCGCCCCTCGTGACGCCGGCGCGCGCCGCACGGAACGCGTCCACCAGAGCCTCGTCGCCGCTGACGGCGGCGACCGGGACGATGCGCGCGATCGCCGCACCGTGGCGAGTGATCGTGACGACCTCGCCCTGGCCCACCTCGCGCAGCAGCTGGGGCAGTCGTGTCTTCGCCTCGTAGGCACCGACCGTGCTCATGCAATTCAGACTAGTTGCCGACCAGTCGTTCCGGCAACCGGCAGCCGTGCAGGGCGCCGCATCGTGGAGGCCTAGGGTCGGTCGCATGTCCTTCGAGGGGTTCCCGGTCGCTGCACTCGACTTCTACGACGACCTCGAGGTCGACAACACCAAGTCCTTCTGGGAGGCCAACAAGGCCGTCTACGCCGAGCAGGTGAAGGCACCGATGGTGGCGCTCACCGACGCGCTCGCCCAGGAGTTCGGAGACGCCAAGGTGTTCCGTCCCTACCGGGACGTCCGGTTCGCGAAGGACAAGACGCCCTACAAGACCCATCAGGGGGCGTTCGTCGGCGTCGCGTCGGCGACCGGCTGGTACGTCGAGGTGTCCGCGGCCGGGATCAGGGTCGGCGGTGGGACCTACGAGGCCGGCGGTGCGGGGCTCGCCGCGATCCGGGAGGGGATGGCCGCGGAGAAGTCCGGGAAGGTTCTCGAGCGGATCCTGCGCGACCTCGACCGCGGCGGCTTCGAGATCGGCGGCGAGCAGCTGAAGACGACGCCGCGCGGCTACGACAAGGACCATCCGCGGATCGAGCTGCTGCGCCACAAGACCCTGCTGGGGATGAAGAAGTACGGCTTCGAGCCGTTCGTCCACACGCCCGAGCTGCTGGACCGGGTCCGCACCGACTGGCGCAAGCTGCGCCCGTTGGTGAGCTGGATGGCCGAACAGCTCTCCTAGGAGCACAGCCGCGGTCGCCGGCAGGGCGACCCGGGGTCAGGCGCTGGTGAAGCTCGCCATCGTGCGCTCGGGCTCCCAGAAGGCCTTCATCGACTTCACGCGGCCCTCGTCGTCGACGATGTAGACCATGATCAGGTCGGTGGTGGTGTGGCTGCCGTCGGCGAAGGACGTCTTGATCCGGCCGATGTTGGCGCAGGTGTTGCTGCCGGGGTTGGCGAACGACTCGTAGATGTCGAACTCGAACGTCGCGATCGGGGCGATCGCCAGCTCCCAGAAGGCTGAGATCCCGGCGTGGCCGTGGTGGCCCTTGCCCTCGGGGTCGAACATCGACGGGCCGACCGGGTCCTCCAGGACCGCGTCCTCGGCATAGACGGTGAGCCACTCGGCGAGGTCGCCCTTGGCGACCGCGGAGTAGGAGCGCTGCGACGCCGACCGCGCGGGGTGCGGGTCGTTGGGCGCGGTCCACTTGATGGCGTCGGAGGTGATCATGGCGCGATCGTACGACGAAAAGTGGAACACGTTCTAGTGACCACGGTTACAGGTGGCGCTCGCCCCCGGTTCGGCCTCTGTTCACCGGCTGGTCAGGTGGCACTCCCACCCTGCTGTCATGGCCAAGAAGCGAAAGGTGTTCCTCCACGTCGGGCTGCCCGGCGCCGGGGACGTCATCGAGGTGGCACTCGTCCACCACCGCGCCGCGCTCCTCGAGCTCGGGATCGAGGTCCCGACCCGGTCGGCCGAGGAGAGCTTCCTCGGTGCGATCGAGATGCTGCGGGAGCACAAGGCGTGGGGCTACACGCGCAAGGAGGTCGAGGGCCAGTGGGCCGCGATCTGCCGCCGCGTCCTCAAGGGCACCCAGACCACGGCGCTCAGCCTGCCGCTCGTCGCCACTGCGAGCCAGGCCGAGATCGACCTGCTCCTCGACACGCTGCCCGGTCTCCAGGTCAACGTCGTCGTGACGGCCGGCCCGGACGACGACCTCGAGTCCGTCGTCGCGCACTGGGGCCGCGCGGTCCGCAAGCCCGAGCACCTGCACGTGCTCCGGCTCGACGACCCGTCGCCGGAGAAGGCGTGGAAGGCCTTCGGCCGGACCGCCGGCTTCGGTACCGCGTCCCTCCGCCTCGACGACGTACCGGCGCCGGTCACGGCGCGACCGGTCTCCTCGCTCGACGAGGCGCGCCGCGCGATCGAGCGGCTCGAACGCCGCAACCAGAGCCTCGAGCGCTGGCGCGACGAGAGCGAGAAGAAGCGCAAGAAGCTGAAGCGGCGGCTCCGCTCGTCCGACGACGCGGCCTGACCGTCACCGCCCCGCGGGAGGCGGGAGGTCGAGAGCCCTCAGTGGGCCTTCCAGGCGTCCTCGTCGGCCGTGCGCTTGCTCACAGCCGGAGGCAGCGCGCCGTCGGCGAGAGCCTGGATCGAGACCTCCTCGAAGACCTCGCGCAGCGAGCTCCGGGCAGCGATCCAGACGTGCTGGAGCACGTCGGCCTTATCGTTGTAGCTGACCGCCTCGGGGCGCAGCCCGTAGACCGAGACCAGCGGGCCGTCGACGGCCCGGATGACGTCGGCGACGGAGACCTCCGCAGCCGGGCGACCCATGCGCCATCCGCCTGACTGGCCCCGCTGGGACATCACGACACCGGCGCGCCGCAGGTCGGCCAGGATCGCCTGGAGGAAGCCGTGGGGGATCTCCTGGAGGCGACCGAGCTCCTCGGCGCTGACGGCCTTGCCGTCCTCGCGCCCCGCCATCTCGATCAGGGCGCGCAGCGCGTAGTCGGACTTGGCGGAAACTCGCATGGATGCATTGTTTCAGATATCTCGGTCGTTTCACTTCACATCACGCCGTGCTTGCAGCAAGCAAGCACCGCACGTATGATTAAGTTACTGGCGAGTAGAACCGATGAGTAGGTTCGAAAGCGTCACCTGATATCAGCGAAGAAACGGTGGGACTGTGAGCCACTACAAGAGCAACCTGCGTGACATCCACTTCAACCTGTTCGAGCTGCTCGGGCGCCAAGAGGTCCTGGGCGCCGGCAAGTTCGAGGAGATGGACGTCGACACCGCCAAGGAGATCCTGGCCGAGGTCGACCGGATCAGCCGCGAGGACCTCGCTGCGTCCTTCGAGGACGGCGACCGCAACCCGCCGGTGTTCGACCCCAAGACCAACACCGCGCCGGTTCCCGCTTCCTTCAAGAAGAGCTACGACACCTGGATGGAGTCGGGCTTCTGGAGCCTCGGCCTCCCGGCCGAGATCGGCGGCACTGAGGCGCCGTCGTCGCTCGTCTGGGCGACCGCCGAGCTGATCCTGGGCGCCAACACCCCGATCTGGATGTACGGCGCCGGCCCGTTCTTCGGCAAGGTCGTCTACGACAACGGCACCGACCGCGACAAGCGGATCGCCGAGATCATGGTCGAGCGTCAGTGGGGCGCCACCATGGTGCTGACCGAGCCCGACGCGGGCTCGGACGTGGGCGCTGGTACGTCGTACGCGACCCCCAACGAGGACGGCTCCTGGAACATCGCCGGCGTGAAGCGCTTCATCACCAGCGCCGAGTCGGACCTCCAGGAGAACATCATGCACCTGGTCCTCGCCCGCCCGCGTGGCGTCGAGGGCATCGGTGGCCCGGGCACGAAGGGCCTCTCGCTCTTCCTCGTCCCGAAGTACCACTTCGACCACGAGACCGGTGAGCTCACCGGCGCCCGCAACGGCGCCTACGTCACCAACGTCGAGCACAAGATGGGCATCAAGGTCTCCAACACCTGCGAGGTCACCTTCGGCGACCCGCAGATCGGCGGCGGCGAGCCGGCCCAGGGCTGGCTGCTCGGCGAGGTCCACGACGGCATCGCCCAGATGTTCGACGTCATCGAGAACGCCCGGATGATGGTCGGCACCAAGGCCATCTCGACCCTGTCGACCGGCTACCTCAACGCGCTCGAGTACGCCAAGGAGCGCGTCCAGGGCCCCGACCTCACCCAGGCCGCGGACAAGACCGCGCCCAAGGTGACGATCACCCACCACCCCGACGTGCGCCGGTCGCTGATGACCCAGAAGGCGTACGCCGAGGGCATGCGCTCGCTGGTGCTCTACACCGCCGCGACGCAGGACCGCGTCCAGGTGGCGGAGAAGGGCTCGGAGGAGTACAAGTCCGCGGCTGCGCTCAACGACCTGCTGCTCCCGATCGTGAAGGGCTACGGCTCGGAGCGCTCGTGGACGCTGCTCGGCACCGAGTCGCTGCAGACCCTGGGTGGCTCCGGCTTCCTCCAGGAGTACCCGATCGAGCAGTACGTCCGTGACGCCAAGATCGACACCCTCTACGAGGGCACCACCGCGATCCAGGGCATGGACTTCTTCTTCCGCAAGATCGTCAAGGACGGCGGCGCGGCGCTCGGCCACATCGCCAGCGAGATCAAGGGCTTCGTCGAGGACGAGTCCGCGAACCCGCAGCTCAAGAACGAGCGTCAGCTGCTCGGCAAGGCCCTCGAGGACGCCAACACCCTCGTCGGCCAGCTGGTCAACGACCTGATGAGCGCGGACGTCACCTCCGGTGGCGACCTGCGCAACATCTACAAGGTCGGCCTCAACACCTCGCGCCTGCTGATGACGCTCGGTGACGTCGTCGTCGGGTGGCTGCTGCTCCGCAGCGCCGAGGTCGCCCTGGCCGCGCTCGCTGGCGAGCCCGGCAACGACAAGTCCTTCTACGAGGGCAAGGTCGCCGCCGCACAGTTCTTCGCCGCCGAGGTGCTGCCGAAGATCAGCGCCGAGGTCGCGATCGCCCAGGCGACCGACCTGGCGATCATGGACCTGGACGAGTCCGCTTTCTGAGTTGAAAGGGCCGGGCGTGTCGCAGATCCTGCGACGCGCCCGGCCCTTCGCTTCTCTCGGGCCGGGCGCATCGCACGATGCGGGCTTCGCCCGCGGTGCGCCACGCGATCGATGCGGTCAGTGGCTGAGGTTGCCTGGTGGCTTGCGGTCCGTCCCGCGGAGGTGGGTGCGGGCGGCGGCGTGGACGGCATCGGTCAGCCGGGTGAGCGCGGGGGAGTCGAGGCGCCAGCGCTGCCAGAAGAGGGGGACGTCGACCTGTGTCGTCTCCGGTCGGCCGGGGAGCCGGACGAGCCGGCCGGCCCCGAGGTCGGGGAGGAGCTGCGGCTCCGGGACCAGGCACCAGCCGAGCCCGCGGCGGGCCGCCTCGTGGAAGTCGGTGGAGGTCGGCACCTGGTGCACCACCCGCGGGGAGACGCCGCGGGCGGCGAGGACCTCGTGCTGGAGGCCGTCCTTGTCGTTGAAGACGACGACCGGCATCCGCTCCCAGTCCATGGCGCGGCCGCGGCGCCAGCGCTCGACGAACGCGGGCGTCGCCGCGGCGCCGTACCGCAGCACGCCGAGCGTCTCCACCGCGCAGCCCTGCACCGGTGTCGGGTCGCTGGTCACGGCCGCGACGACGTCGCCACGCCGCAGCAGGCCCGCCGAGTAGGCCTGGTCCTCGACCCGAAGCCGCAGCGCCGTGTCGTCCCAGGTCCCGGCGGTCGTGAGCACGTCGCGGAACCAGGTCGCCAGCGAGTCGGCGTTGACCACCACGGTCAGCGGAACCACATGGTCCTCGGGGTCGGTCTCGAGCCGCACCTCGTCGTACAGCAGCCGGGTCTGGCGCCCGAGCCGGACGTAGGCGGCACCGGCCTCGGTCGGTCGGCACGGTGCAGTGCGGGTCACCAGCACGCGGCCGCAGAGGGACTCCAGGGCGCGCACCCGCTGGCTGATCGCGCTCGGCGTCACGTGGAGGACCCGCGCCGCCGCCTCGAACGAGCCGTGGTCGGCGATCGCGACGAGCGCCTCGAGCTGGCCCGGTTGCGGAGTCATGAAGCAACGCTAAGGGATCATGAGAAACATTCGTTGGCCTGAATCAAGATCGGCGCCTAGCGTCGTCCCGTGACCTCCGCCGCCCTCGCCGGTCTCCTGACCGGGCTCTCCCTGATCGTCGCGATCGGGGCGCAGAACGCGTTCGTCCTGCGGCAGGGCCTCGCCCGGCAGTACGTCGCTCCGGTGGTCGCGATCTGCGCGGTGTCCGACGCGGTCCTCATCGTCGTCGGGGTCAGTGGGATCGGGGCCGTCGTCGAGCACGCCGGCTGGGTGCTGGAGGTCGTGCGCTGGCTGGGCGTCGCGTTCCTCGTCGGCTACGGCGTGCTCTCGCTCGCGCGTGCGCGTCGCGCGGAGAGCCTGGAGGCCGCACGCGCCGGCGCCCCCTCGCGGCGGGCCGCGGTCGGTCGGGCCGCCGCCCTCACCTACCTCAACCCCCACGTCTACCTCGACACCGTGCTGCTGCTCGGTTCGGTCGCCAACCAGCACGGATCGGGCGACCGCTGGTGGTTCGCCCTCGGGGCTGCGGTCGGCAGCGTGCTGTGGTTCACCGGGATCGGTTACGGGGCCGGCTCCTTCCAGCGCGTCCTCGCGACGCCGCGCGCCTGGCAGGTGCTCGACGTGGTCATCGGACTGACGATGTGGGCGATCGCCCTCTCGCTCGCGGTCTCCTGATCTAGATTCCGGGGGTGCTGCGCCGACTCCACCTCGCTGTGACCGCCGTCGCCGCCGTCGCCTTCCTCGCGACCGGCGCGACGACGCTGCCGGCCGCGGCGCAGCCCTACCCGGAGCCGATCCTGACCTCCGAGCGCTCCGGCGACCCGAGCGTGGTCGAGACCCTCAACGGCAAGGTCCTCGTCACCACCGGCCCGCTGGTGCGCCGCGCCCGCTGGGACCCGGGCGAGGGCTGGCGCTGGATCCGGCCGGCGCTGGGCCGACTGCCCCGGTGGGCGAAGGACGAGGACGTGTGGGCGGCGGACCTCGAGAAGTTCGGCGACCAGTGGGTGCTCTACTACGCCGCCGCGGTCCGCGGCCTGGGTAAGGGCCGCCGCTGCATCGGGACGGCGATCGCGGACACGGCGTACGACGTGTTCCGGCCGGTCCACGCCCGCCCGCTCGTCTGCCACCGGCGCGCCGACACCCCGACCGCGCACGACACGGTCCCGGACATCCCGGGCCTGCCGCGGCGCGGCGTCATCGACCCGTCGGTCTTCCGGGACGACGACGGGACGCCGTACCTCCTCTACAAGACCGACGGCCAGCCCTCCTCGATCCGGGTCCTGCCGCTCGGGCCCGACGGCCTCGTGCCGGCGGAGGAGGCCGTCAGCAGCGAGCTGGTCCGCGCGAGCTGGATCATGGAGAACCCCGTGGTGCTGCGCCGCGGTGGCTTCTTCCACCTCTTCACCTCCGAGGACATCTGGTCGCGGTGCAGCTATCGAACCGTCTGGCGTCGGTCGACGGACCTGCTGACCTGGCCGACCCGCCCCCGCCGGGTGCTGCTCAATCGGGCCTCCACGGGCGGTCTGTGCGGGCCGGGGGGCGCGGACGTCCTCGTGGTCGACGACCAGCCGTTGATGTACTTCCACGGGTGGGTGCTCGACCACGACCTCGCGCCGCCGGAGCCGCCGTTCGTCGCTGGACCCCCGGGTCGTCCGTCCCACCGGGTCCTCTACGGCGCCCGGCTGCGGTTCGTCGACGACGTGCCGCAGGTGGCCCGCTACCTGACCCACTGAGCCGACGGCGCGGCCTCCTCCAGATGGAGGATGCGGATCGGCCCACCGCCCGCGACAATGACGAGGGAGGCGGGATCCGCCCGCTCCGGGGGAAGGCGAAGCAGGGATGAAGACCGAAGGACTCTCCGGCAAGCTCGCGCTCGCGTTGTCCGGCCTGGCGGTCGTCCTCGCTGCCGGCGGGACGGCGGTCGCAGTCACCAGCTCGACGAGCATCGAGGACCCCGACATCGCCGGGCGCTACGCACGCGTCGACGTGGCCGGTCGGCTCAACACCGTCAACGCGACGAGCAGGCTGCACTACAGCCAGATCCAGTACGCGCCGAATGCCAGGTACTGGTTCTTGACGACTCCCACCAACGCCCACCTCGCGGTGACCAACGTGTCCGTCTCTGCCGGGTCGCTCGGGAGCACGGCTGCGGACGGGACGTCGTACCGGGTCTACCTCTACCAGGCGGTCGTCCCGACCTCGGCGACCACCTGCACGCAGGCGAACTCCAGCAGCTACGTTCAGCTGCGTGGCTTCGTCGTCGGCCCGAACAAGGGCGTCGAGGCCGACTACGCGGCTCCGCTGCTGGTGCGGCCCGCGACCAACACGAAGTACTGCCTGATGATGTACACCGAGGTCGCCGGCGGCCCGAACGGGTCCTCCAACGTGGTGGTGCCGAGCCTGTCGGCCTTCGTGGCGGCGGGCGTCTACGCCGGGCCGGGCAGCAAGGTGGTGCCTTCGTCCCAACGCAAGCCCGGGACGCAGCGCTGATCCAGCCCGCACCGCCGACCGCGGTGACCTGACCACCCCCCGGTCGGCCGCATGCCGCGCCGCTACGATCGCGGCCATGAGCGATGCCGACCGGTTGGCGGGCTACATCGAGACCTGGTGGCAGGCGATCGGTGACTTCACGGCCCTCCTCGACTCCCTGCCCGACGACGCCTGGGCGTTGCCGACCGACCTGCCCGGGTGGGACGTCAAGGCCGTCGCGGCCCACACGGCCCACCTGGAGAGCATCCTCGGCGGTGGTCCCGACGAGCAGGCCGACATCGGCGAGGCCCCGCACGTGACCGGTCCGATGGGCCAGTTCACCGAGATCGGTGTCGTCACCCGCCGCGACCGGACACCGGCCTCGATCATCGAGGAGATCCGGGAGCGGACGACCCGGCGTCACGACGAGCTGCTCGCCGAGCCGCCCACGGACGGGAACGCTCCGGCGCCCGGCCTGTTCGGCCTGGTGGGCTGGAACCAGCAGACCCTGTTTCGCAACCGGCCGCTCGACGTGTGGATGCACGAGCAGGACGTCCGCCGTGCGGTCGGGATGCCCGGCGGCCTCGACACCGCCGGCGCCCAGCACACGGCCGACTACCTCTCCGAGGCCTTCGGGTTCGTCGTCGGCAAGAAGGTCAAGCCACCGGTCGGCACGACGGCGGTGCTGGCCGTCGACGGCACCCGGGTCGTCGCCGTCGACGGCCAGCTCCGCCGTCGTGCCGACCGGTGGGTTGGCCATGGACCGTGAGTCCTTCATCGTGCTGGCCGGCGGACGGCGGGAGCCGGCCCCCGGCGCCGTGGTCATCGAGGGTGACGGCCAGCTCGGCGCCGCGATCGTCGCCGTCATGGGGAGCACCCCATGAGCGCGGAGGCCGTGTGGACTCCGGAGGACATCCCGGACCTCAGCGGACGCACGATCCTGCTGACCGGACCCACCATGGGCGGGTTGGGGCACTACACCGCGCTCGAGCTGGCGCGGCGCGGTGCCTACCTGATCCTCGCGGGGCGGACCCTGTCGAAGGTCGACGCGACCGTCTCCGCGATCCGCAAGGAGGTGCCGGGCGCCCAGCTCGAGGTCCTCGAGCTCGACCTCGCGAGCCTCGCCTCGGTGCGGAAGGCCGCAGCGGAGGCCGCTGTCCTCGGGCCGATCGACGTCCTCGTCAACAACGCCGGCGTCATGGGCACGCCGTACGCCCGGACCGAGGACGGTCTCGAGCTGCAGATGGCGACCAACCACTTCGGTCCCTTCCTGCTGACCGGGCTGCTGCTGCCCCAGCTGGTCGCGAGCGGCGCCGGGCGGGTGGTCAGCGTCTCGTCGCTGATGCACACCGTGGCACTGAAGGCACCCCTCGGCGACCCGCTCGTGAAGAAGGGCCGCTACCAGCGGTGGCCGGTCTACGGCCAGAGCAAGCTCGCCAACCTGCTCTTCACCGGCGAGCTCGAGCGACGGTGCCGCGCCAAGGGCGTTCCGGTCTCGGCGGTCGCCGCGCACCCGGGCTTCTCCGGCACCCACCTGGTCGCCAACGGCCAGACCGGCCGGGCGAGCGGCGGCATCGCGTCGATCCTCGACGCCACGGTCAAGGGCATCTCGCAGCCGGCCGATGCCGGCGCGTGGCCGTCGCTGATGGCCGTCACGGCCGACCTCCCCGGCGATGCGTACGTCGGCCCGAGCGGCTTCAAGCAGCTCGGCGGGCCGCCGCGCCGGGTGGGCCGCTCCAAGCTGGCCAAGGACACCGATGCTGCCCGCCGGCTGTGGGAGATCAGCGAGGAGACCGTGGGGTTGCGCTACCCCTGAGCGGCTCCGGGCGCCGTACCGCCGGCCGAGGTGTAGAGGCCACGGTGCTCGAGGTCGCGGATCGTCGCGTAGTCGGCCGCCACCTGCCGCTCGTCGGGGTGGCTGAGGTAGACGAAGCCGGGTGCGGAGGCCAGGTCGCGGGTGACGTCCAGCCATGAGCCCCCGGTGGTCGCGGGGACCACCGCGACCACCGACGCCAGGCGGGCGAGGGCGTCGGCCCACGTCGTCGTGCCGGACCCGGGCACGTGGTTGACGAGGCTCACGTTGCGGACGGGCTGCGTCCACGATGGGCGGATGTCGGCCGCGGCCTGGTCGCCCACCAGAGCGTGTGCCAGGGCGCGCGTCTGGGAGGTGCCGGAGTACCTTTCGGTCACCGATGGTTGGGTGGCGCCGCCCAGCCTCGCGCCCGTCTCGACCAGGACGGGGCCGGTCGAGGTGAGCATGATCTCCGTGTGGGCGGCGCCGTTCTTGATGCCGAGGGCGTCGAGGACCTGACGCGTGAACTCGTGCAGCTCGGCTGCGTCGGTCGTGGAGCCGCCGACCGGCTCTTCGAAGTCGTAGACGAGCCCCCCGGAAGGTCCGGAGCACTTGGTGTAGCGCCAGGTCTCCACCATCAGGTGCCGGCCGTCGATCGACACCGAGTTGACGTAGTGCTCCACACCGAGGAGACGCTCCTGGACGACTGCGTAGCGGTTGGGCGAGCCGAAGAGGTCCACCGCCTCCAACACGGCCCGAGCGGCCTCCGCGGCCTCAGCGGCCGACCGGCAGAAGTGGACGTTGTCGGCTCCTGCGCTGCTGAGCGGCTTGACGACGACCTCGGTGGCCCTGCTCGCCAGGAGGGCGCTCCTCGCCATTGCAGGGTTCTCGACGAGATCGCTGGCGGGTGCGCGCAGTCCGGCTGCAGCGACGACGCGGGCCATCAGGTACTTGTCGCGCCGAGCCCGACGCTGCGATGGCGCGTTGCCAGGAAGCCCGAGGCGATGACTCAGACGGTCGGCGAGCAGGACGCCGGACTCGGTGCCGGGGACCACGGCGGTCACCCCCCGTTGCTCCAGCGCTGCTGCGATGCGATCGAAGTCCTCCTGGTAGGCGAGGTCTTCCTCGTAGCAGCCGCTGTCGAAGGACCGGGTGAACAGCTCGGGCATCGTCGGCTGGCTCGTCAGGTGGAAGCAGGTCGCTCCGAGGTCGCGAAGCTGAGCGGCGATGTACTTGCCGGTGGAGTACCCGTCCACGATCGCGACGACGGCGCGCCGCGGGTCGCGTGTGGGATGTCCAGGTTGGTGGTCGTCGTGCTTCATCGTCACCTCCAAGTCGGCCGCCCGCGGCTCCGCCCGGGCACGGCTGTGGTCACTTCGTCAGCAAGAAGACGTTGAGAGGGGCGGTTTCCTTACGCCGAAGACGCTGGAAGTTCGAGATTCCCGGCGGCTCGGGTCACTCGTGAGAGTCTCGGCCGCATGACTGCTCTTCGTCCCGACGCGTTCGTCGGTCGCTCGATCCTCGTCACCGGGGCGTCCTCAGGGCTGGGGGCGGCGACCGTACGACGGTTCGCCGCTGGCGGTGGGCGGGTCTACGCCGCCTCCCGCAACGCCGACCTGCTGGCCGAGGTGGCGGCGTCCTGCGTCGACCTGCCGGGCGAGGTCGCGTTCGGCTCCCACGACATCACCGTGGCCGACGACTGCCGGGCAGCCGTCGCGGCGGCGGTGGCGTCGTACGGCGGTCTCGACGCGGTGGTCAACAACGCCGGCCGTCACGACTTCCGGGTCACGACCGATGTCACCGACGAGGAGTGGGCGCACGACGTCGCGCTCAACCTCAGTGGTGCGTTCTTCGTCTCCCAGGCGGCGATCCCGCACCTGCTCGAGGCCGGGGGCCACGGCAACATCGTCAACGTCGCGTCTGTGGCGGGGCTGATGGGCGAGGCCTACTCAGCGGCCTACACCGCGTCGAAGCACGGCATCGTGGGTCTCACCAAGGCGCTGGCGATCGAGTACCTCAACGCGCCGCTGCGGGTGAACTGCGTCTGCCCCGGCGGCATGAACACCCCGCAGGTCACGACGATCTCGGTGCCCGACGGCGCCGACTGGGACCTCATCATGAGGGTGTCCGCGAAGCGCGGCCTGATGGACGCCGACGCGGTCGCCGGCGTCATCGCCTACCTGGCGTCGGACGACGCTGCCGCCGTCCACGGCACGATCCTGCCGGTGGACCAGGGGCACCTCGCAGGCTGACCCGTCGGATCAGCGGACGCGGGGACCGTACTCGGGGGCGCTCTTCCTGAACGCGGCCTCGCGCGCGGCCTTGGTGTTCCGGGCGGCGAGCAGGAAGGCCTGCTCGACCCGCTCGCGGGCGAAGGTACGGCGCGGGGACGACGTCCAGGTGTCGTTGAAGAGGCGCTTCGCGGCGGCGATCGCGTCGGGGGACTTGGTGGCGAGTTCGGCCGCGAGCCGGTGGGCGCCGGCGAGCGGGTCGTTGTCGAGGGTCGTGACCAGCCCGAGCTCGTGGGCCCGGCTGCCGTCGAAGACCTCGGCGGTCATGGTGAGCAGCTTGGCCTGGTCGATGCCGACGAGCTCGGAGATGCTGCGGATGCCCGACATGTCGGGGATGAGGCCCCACTTGCCCTCGAGGACCGACCAGCGCGAGTCGGGGGTCGCGATCCGGAAGTCGGCCGCGAGGGCGATCTGGAGGCCGCCGCCGAGGCAGTGGCCGTGGACGGCCGCGATGACCGGGACCGGAACCCGCCGCCACGCCCAGCAGGACTCCTGGAACAGGTTGGTGCCGCGCAGCGGGTTCGGCACGAACGCCTGCGCGATCCCGGTGGGGCGCTTCATGACGCTGGCGAAGTCGAGGCCGGCGCAGAACGCGTCGCCCTCACCGCTGATGATGACCGCGCGCAGGTCCTTGTCCTTGCGCAGGGCGTGGGCCGTCGACGCGAGGTCCTGCAGGATCGGCAGGGTCAGCGCGTTCAGCTTGTCGGGCCGGTCCAGCCGCACCTCGGCGATGCCGTCGACGATCTCGCAGGTCACGTTGCTCATGGCGCAATGCTACCCGCAGGTAACTTAGTGCGCGAGTGACGTTCCCCTCAGCGGTAGAGCGCCACCGTGTCGGTCGCGTCGGCGAAGGTCAGCACACCTCCGTCGACGCCCCAGATCTCAGTGACGCCCGGCTCGAGCGCGACCTCGAAGTCACCCTCGTCCGACGCGACCGTCAGCACGCCGTTCCCCAGGGTGTAGGCCTCGTCGTGGCGCGGCACCGCGATGCCGGCCTCGTCGTCGGAGACCGGGCAGCGCTCGTCGTCGGCGTCGCCCTCGTCGATCCGGTCGCCGTCCTCAAGCCGCACGGTCCACGACTCGGCGAAGTCGCAGATGAGCACGTGGTCCTCGCCGGCCGGTGCGAGCAGTGCGCCGCCGTACCCGCTGTCGGTCCACAGGACCTCGCCGCCGGAGTCGAACGCGGTGATCTCGGTGCCCTCGTCGATCTCCCAGCTCGAGGAGACGATCACGACGTTGTCGAGGGAGATGACATGGGTCGGCGACCAGTCCTCGTCGAGCTGGGCGGACCAGACGCGGGTCGCGTCCTCGGCGACCAGCGCGTACGACGTCGCGTCGTCGGTCGGGTCCTCGTCCTCCGCGGGTTGGCAGGCGGTGGTCGCGAGGGCGAGGGCGGTGAGCGGCAGCAGGGCGACGCGCAGACGGGACGACATGCCCCCGAACGTGCCCCGGGGCCCGTCCGACCATGCGGACAGGCCCCGGGAATCGTTCTCGAGGACGAGTGGCCGGGTCGTGTCCCCGGAGTCACTCCACCGTCGTGCAGTCGATCTCGCCGTCGGGGTACCGCAGCAGGACGGTGTTCCCGGTGGCGACGCTGTTGGCCGTGATGCAGTGCGCCTCGCCGAGGTTGGCGACCGACCCCTCGGAGAAGGTCAGGACGAGGGTGTTGCCCTCGACGGTGTACCCGTCGGTGTTCTGCAGCACCGACGACAGCGCGTAGCCGACCGCGTCGAGCTCGTTGGCCGGCACCACTTCGGCCCCGTCCTCGTCCCCGGTGTCGTCCCCGGTGTCGGTCTCCGTGCTGGGGTCGGAGTCGGATTCCCGAGCGGTGTCGTCCTCGGAGCAGGCGGTGAGGGTCGCCATGAGAAGGGCGGCGGCGATGCCGGCGAAGATGCTGCGGTTCACGTCGGGGCTCCTTGGTCGATGTCGCGTCACGGGATTCGGCGGCAAATGTGGCAGGCGGAGGGCCGCATCTCCCTGAGTAGGAATTGCTCAGGGTGCGTCGCCGCCCGAACCGGCACGATCCGCTCGTCCACTTCCCGGAGGAAGGTCGCCCATGAACCGCCCCGTCCACCGCTGCGCCTTCGTCGCCGCCGCTGTCATCGTTCCGATGGTCACGCTTGCCCCGCATCCGTCCTCGGCTGTCCCCGTGGCCGACACCGTCTCGTACACCAGTTGCGACCGGGAGCTCGACTACGTGCCCTACGGGGCCTCGACCCAGTGGCGGCCGACCTTGACCATCGACACGCCTCAGGTCGTGCCGGTGCGAAGCAACCAGACCGTTGCGTTCTCTTTGAGCGACCTGCCGGCGGACACGTTCCCCGGGGACGTCGCCGACGCCACTCTCAGCCTCACGCTCACCTTCGAGGACGGTCGCGGCAACACGTTCGGACTGACCGGCGAGAGGTTCGTCGGCACCTTCGACGCCGACGCCCCGCTGGACCTCGGTTCCGACACCCCCTTCGAGTTCCACGAGTTCCAGTACGCCGACAGCGGGTGGTACGACTTCCGCCCCAAGCAGGTCGAGATCGGGTTGCTCGGCGACCCGCAGGGCAGCGGCAGCGGCTTCTTCAGCACCTACGTGTGCGACCAGGCGGTCGCTCCGGAGCCGATCCTGCAGGTTGCCGCCTATGACCCGGACGCCGACGCGCGGCTCGAGACGCGCGCGACGACCGTTCGGCAGGGCGAGGGCTTCGACCTCCGCGGGTACGACTTCGCCGCCGAGACCCTCGAGGACCCGGATGCCGACATCGAACTGAGGCTGGGCGGGCTGGCGCTGGCCGGCGTCGACGCCGACGCGACGGGCGCTTTCTCCGAGCCTGTCGTCGTGCCCGAGTTCGCGAAGCCCGGTGGCTCGGTGGTCCTTCGCGGCATCGACCAGACCGATCAGGCTCAGCTCACGCTGCGGGTGGTGGCCCGGAAGGGCGTCGCATCGGTCGCGCCGCGGGCTGTTGCCACCGGAAGGAGCGCGACCGTGCGCGGCAGCGCCTTCAAGCCCGGCGAACGGGTGCGGATCACGCTCAAGACGCGTCGGGGCGCTGGTGTCCGCGTCTTCCGGGTGCAGGCGACGGTGGGGCCCGACGGGACGTTCTCGAAGCGGGTCCGCCTCGCCCGCGCGGCGAAGGGCGGATGGAAGGTCGACGTCGCCGGGCCGGAGAGCTACCGCAAGGCCACCGCGTCGTTCCGGATCCGCTAGAACGGTGGGTGGGTCCACGGGGATGAGCCCGCCCACCGCGGCACACCGGCCAGCCAGTGGTGGAGCCAAGTCCGCAGCCAAATCCGCAGCAGGGCGCCCGGACCTTGTCTAGGCTCGCAGCGATGGAACCCGATGCCCGTGTCGCGGACACGCAGTCGGTGGTCGCTGACCTGCTGGCGGGCGGCGCCGTCGTCGTGGTCGGGGATCCGGGTTCCGGGCGGACGAGCCTTGCGACCCGGGTCGTCGAGGGCATCGGCGGCGCGATCCACGTCCGAGGGGCGGAGGCCGTTGCGGAGGTCCCCCTCCTCCCGTTCGCTGGCCTGGTGGGAGCCGCCGACGCCGGTCGTCCGACGGTGGCGCTCTACGAGGAGGTGCCTCGGAACCTGCGAGCAGGCGGGTCGGTCCTGGTCGTCGACGACGCTGATCGGCTCGACCAGGGTTCCGCCGTGCTCCTGGCTCAGGCCGTTCGTGCCGGTGTCCCGACCCTGGTCACCGCCGGCTCGTCCCGCGGCCTGTCCCAGGCGGTCCGAGGGGCGCTCGAGCTACGCGGCGCCCGCGTGGTCGCACTCGGACCCCTAGCCCCGGCAGCTCTTCTGGCGTGGGCGGAGGCTCTGCTGGGTGGCGAGCTCGAGGTGCCGAGCGGTGCCGCCCTCGTCGATCGATGCGCTGGGCTCCCGGCCATCGCCGTGCGGCTCCTGACCGAGGCCACCTCCTCCGGAGCAGTCCGGCCCGGCGACGGGGGGATCCGGATCACGGGGTTCGCGCCGGACCGCGATGTGCTGGCCCTCGCGGGACACGACACGACCGACCTCACGGTCGAGGTCTCCGACCTGGTCGCGGTGATCGGGTTGGTCGGCGCCGTCCCGGTCGAGCTGTTCGACACCGCAGCCGTGCAGGAGGCGGTCCGACGCCGTCTGGTGACCCTCGTCGACGGAGTCCTCGTGGTGGGTGGTCCGCTGGTCGAGGATGCCTGGCGTCGTCGCACCGCCCCCCGAGCAGCCGCCTCGCTCGCGGCCCGCGCCCTCGCCCATGCCGACGTCGGCGTCCCCGAGACGACGCGCGCGGCCCTGCACGTCCTGTCGGGTGCGGAGCGCGACCCGGAGAAGGTGGTCACCACGGTGGACTGGCTCCTCGGTCGCGGGTGGACCGGGGATGCGGCCATGCTGCTCGACCAGCTGGCCGAGACGACGAAGGTGCTCATCAAACGCGCGGAGATCGCGGCAGCCGAAGGGGACCGCACCGGTGCGGTCACCCTGCTGGATCGCGCTGTGCACGGGGCAACGGACGACCACGAGCTGCTGTTGATCGTTCGCGGGTGGATCAGGAACCTTCGCGGGCGGGTGGACGACCACGCCGAGCTCGAGGACCGCGTCCGTTCGATCCTGTCGACGCTCGGCGACCCCGTCGTCCGGGCGCAGGTCCGGTCGCTGCTCGTGGAGCGTCGGGTGATCCTCGGCGACGTCGCGCCGGACGGCGCGGCCCGGGACGCGGGTGAGGTGCCGTTCGACGGGTCTGCCGCCGCTGCGCTCCGCGCCGTGATGGACGGCCGACTCGACGACGCTCGCGACCGTCTCTTGCCTGCGGAGCCTGCCGCCGCGGAGGGCGAGCACGACGAGCAGATGAAGGTGCTCGCCCACTTCCTGTCGCTGGTCTACGACGACCGCCTCGTCGAGGCGCGTCAGGTCGCCGAGCGTCAGCAGCAGCGGGCGTTGGCCGAACGGCGGCCGATCCTGGGTCTGTGGTCCTACAACCGGACCAAGATCGCCTTCCACGCCGGACAGTACGACGAGGCGGCGCTCCTGGGTGCCGATGCCCGGCGACATCTCGCCTGGCACGACGTGACCGGCCTCGCACTGCCGGCCGACGCGTTGGTCGCTGCGGCGCTCGCCCGGTTGGGCCGGGGCGGCGAGGCTCATCGGCTCGTGACGGGTGTGGCCGCGGACGAGCTGTTGCTGCCGCGCGTGCGCATCGGGGTCGCCCGGGTCCGCGCGGAAGAGATCCGCGCGAGCCGACCGACGGCTGCGGCCGAGCTGTTATGGGAGGCCGGCATCTACGCCCTGGAGAACAATGAGCTCTTCTCCGGTGTGCTCACCGTGGACGAGTCCTTCATGGTCCGGCCCGGCGCCGAGGCCGCGGACCTGCTGGCCTCGGTGCGCGATCGCTCGGCACTCGTCGCGGCCTTCGCCGACCGGGCGGAGGCGGTGCTCGCCGGGGACCCCGCTGCGTTGGAGGCGGCTGCCCAGCGGTTCGAGGCACTCGTGCTCCCCGGACGTGCTGCCCACGCTTGGCGACTGGCCGCAGACCTCCGGTCGCGCCGCGGCGAGGAGCTCTCCGCCCGTGCAGCACTCCGTGCTGCCGGTCGCATCACCGCGGCCTGGGACCTCAACGGATGGCCGGACGCCGTCTCGTTCGCAGGGCTCAGTCCACGCGAGCGGGAGGTCGCCGCCATGGCTGCCGACCGCCTGCGGACCAAGGAGATCGCCGACAGGCTGGGCCTCTCGCCGCGGACGGTCGACAACCACCTGCACTCGGTCTACACCAAGCTCGGGGTGTCGCGCCGTGACGACCTCGCCGCCGCGCTCGGATCCGACCCGTCGTCGTACGGTCGACGGTAGGGCCCCCGGGGCAGGGCTGCGGGCGTCAGGCCGCGGGGACGTACTCCGCGGCCTGCTGGTTGGCCTTGCGCTCCAGCAGCTTGAGCATGACCCGACGCTTGCGCTTGTCGGCGGTCGAGATCTTGTAGAGAGCGACCAGTTGCTGCGGCAGGTTCTTGGCGTTGGTGGTCGCCAGCCAGCCGTTGGGGAAGGAGAGCCGGACGAACCGGTGCCAGGCGCTCGCGACCTGCTTCGGCATCGGGGCCGTGTGGTAGTTCAGGTCGTACTCGTCGAAGATCGCGCGGACCTTGGGCGCCACCTCCGCGTACCGGTTGCTCGGCAGGTCCGGGAACAGGTGGTGCTCGATCTGGTGGCTCAGGTTGCCGGACATCATGTGCAGTGCCTTCGAGCCGGAGATGTTCGCGGAGCCGAGCATCTGCCGGAGGTACCACTCGCCGCGGGTCTCGCCCTCGATCGACTTCTTCTCGAACGTCTCCACGCCCTCCGGGAAGTGGCCGCACATGATGACCGAGTGCGTCCAGAGGTTGCGCACGATGTTGGCGGTGAAGTTGGCGGCCAGGGTCGGCAGGAAGGACCCGGTCGGCAGCGAGAGCAGCGGGTGGACGACGTAGTCCTTGGCCGCCTGCTTGCGGATCTTCGCGAGCACGGCCTTGGAGTTGGCCGTGAACTCCGCGGACCGCTTCTCCTTGGGCGTCTTCAGGTTCTTGCCGAGCTCGAGGTCGTACGCCGCGATGCCGTACTCGAAGAAGCAGGCGTTGATGAAGTTCCACACCGGCTGGAACATGAAGAACGGGTGCCAGGGCTGGTCCTCGTCGACGCGCATGATCCCGTAGCCGAGGTCGTTGTCCTTGCCGATCACGTTCGTGTAGGTGTGGTGCAGCTCGTTGTGGCTGTGCTTCCACTGGTCCGACGGCGTCACGTTGTCCCACTCCCAGGTGGTGGAGTGGATCTTGGGGTCGCGCATCCAGTCCCACTGGCCGTGGAGGATGTTGTGGCCGATCTCCATGTTGTCGAGGATCTTGGCGACCGAGAGGCCGGCCGTGCCGACGATGAACGCCGGCGGGAAGATGCTGCCGAGCAGCACCGCCCGGCTGCCGAGCTCGAGGTAGCGCTGGGTCTTGATGACCCGGCGGATGTAGGCGGCGTCGCTCGCGCCTCGGGAGTCGAGCACCTCCTGGCGGATGGCGTCGAGGCGCTGGCCGATCTCCTCGATGTCCTCGGGGGAGAGGTGCGCGATGGGGTTCTCGGCCTTCTTGGTCACAGCAGTCATGAGGGTCTCCTGATGGGGGATCAGTGATCGAGGTGGCAGTCGCCGGCAGCGGCGCTGATGCAGGTCTGGATCTTCACGCCGCCCGGGCCGGCCTCGCCGGGGACGACGACGGTGACCTCGCCGTTGCGGAGGTCGCGGATCGCGCCCTCCTTCATCGGGAGGACGCAGCCCATGCAGATGCCCATCCGGCAGCCGCTGGGCATGAGGACGCCGGCCGCCTCGGCCGCGTCGAGGATCGGGGTGGCGCCGTCGGCCTCGAGCACGATGCCGTCGGCGAACGTGACCGTGCCGCCTTCTCCTGCGTCAGCGAGGAGGGCGGTACGGAAGCGCTCGGTGGTGAGGGCGAGGCCGCGCTCGTCGTACCACTGCTCGAGGGCGTCGAGCAGGCCGCTCGGGCCGCAGGCGTACGACGTGCGGGCGGCGATGTCCGGCACCAGCGACTCGAGCCGGGCCAGGTCGAGGACGCCGTCGCGGTCGTCGAAGTGCTCGACGAGCGTGATCCGGCTGCTGGCGCCGAGGGCGCGCAGCTCGTCCTTGAAGATCGAGTCGGGCTCGGTCTGGTTGACGTGGAGCAGGACGATGTCGGTGGTCGGGGCGACCGAGCGGGAGAAGAGGTTGCGCAGCATCCCGATGACCGGCGTCACGCCGGAGCCGGCGGTGACGAGCAGGAGCCGGTCGGGGACCGGCAGCGGCAGCACGAAGTCGCCGGCCGCCTGCTGGAGGTGGATCATCTCGCCGGCCCGGGCGCGGTGCACGAGGTGGTTCGACACCACGCCGTCGGGGATCGCCTTGACGGTGATGCTGATGTGGCCGTCGCGCCGCGGGCCGTGGGTCAGCGAGTAGCTGCGCCAGAGACGGACGCCGTCGACGTCGACGCCGACCTGGAGGTACTGGCCGGGCTCGTGGCCGCGCCAGTCGCGGCCCGGCTTGATGACGATCGTGGCGGCGTCGGCGGTCTCGGCCTGGACGGCGACGATCTTGCCGCGCAGGTCCGCGCCGGAGCGCAGCGGGTGGAAGCCGTCGAGGACGTCGTCGAGGGACAGGGGGGTCAGCGCCGCATCGGCGGCAGCGCGGAGGCGGCGGCGCAGGGCGCCGCGCTGGGCACTCCGGGCCAGCACGGGGGCGGAAAGACTGATCGAGCTCACGACATCAAGAATCTCTGATCGAGGCGGTAAGGTCATGACTGCTCACGGTGAATCTGACGCCCCTTTTTATGCGTCAAGAACAAAAGGAGTGCTGATGGCCCGTCGTGGAGCTCCGGCGCCCCTGGTTCTGCCCCCCGACGTCATGGTCGCGATGCGCTCCGCCCTGCCGGTCGTGGCCGACGACGTCGTCTCCGCGATCATCGAGGAGGTCCCCAGCTACACCGATGCCTTCAGCGGGCCGATGGGCGAGACCATCCGGTCCGCGGTGCGGGTCGCCCTCGGCGGCTTCCTGCTCGTCGTCTCGGAGGGGCGCGGTGGCGCACAGCGCACGCCGGCCGCCGCCATCGAGGGCGCCTACCAGCTCGGCCGTGGCGAGGCCCGCAGCGGGCGCAGCTCCGAGGCCCTGCTGTCGGCCTACCGGATCGGTGCCCGGGTGGCGTGGGAGCAGCTGGCCGCCCTCGCGGTGGAGCACGAGGTCGACGCGACCACGCTGGGCTCCTTCGCCCAGGCGGTCTTCTTCTACATCGACGAGCTCTCGGCCGCGAGTGTCTCGGGCCACGGTGACGAATCCGCGACCGCCGGCCGCGTCAAGCAGCGGCTCCTCGACCGGATCGCGCGTCACCTGCTGACGGGGGCGCCCGAGAAGACCGTCCTCGCGGCCGCCGAGCGTGCCGAGTGGTCGCTGCCGACCACCCTGACCGCCGTGATCGTGCCCGAGTCGCAGGTCGGCTCGGTTCTCCAGCTGGTCCACCAGGGCACCCTCCAGGCCGCCGACCTGCCCGAGCTCGACGCCGCGGTGCTGCTGCTCGTGCCCGACGCGCACGGGCGACGGCGATCGGCCCTGCTGCGCGGGGTGGACGGGCGCAACTGCCTCGTCGGCCCGGCCCGGCCGTGGCTGGAGGTGCGCTCGTCGTACGACCGGGCCCGAAGGGCCCAGGAGCGGGGCCTCGGCGTCGACACCGAGGCGCACCTGCCCGAGCTGGTCCTCACCGCCGACCCCGAGGCGCTCGCCGACCTGCGCGAGGCGGTCCTCGCCCCGCTCGCCGACCTGCGCCCGGCCAGCGCGGCCAAGCTCGCCGAGACCCTGCGGGCGTGGCTGCTCCACCAAGGGCGCCGCGACGACGTCGCGACGGCGCTCTTCGTGCACCCGCAGACGGTCCGCTATCGGATGGCACAGCTGCGCGAGCTCTTCGGCGACCGGCTCGAGGACCCGGCGACCGTCCTCGCGCTCACGATCGCGCTCGGCGTGGATCCGGCTCCTGGTCCGGCTGCGTAGGTTGAGGGCATGCGCCCACCGGTCCACCGTCCGTTGCGGTTGCTCGTCGCGACCGGCCTGGTGGCGGTGCTGACCTCCTGCTCCGACGCCGGAGCCGACGCGCCCGAACCGACCGGTCCCGCGAGCGGGCCCAGCACCGGCTCGACGGGCTCCCGAGGCACCTACGTGGCCCTCGGTGACTCCTACACCGCAGCGCCGATGGTGGGTTCGACCGACCTCGCCGGGGGCTGCTTCCGGGGCGACGGCAGCTATCCCGCCCTGGTGGCCGACGCGCTCGACCTGGACCTGGTCGACGTGAGCTGCGGCGGTGCGACCAGCGACGCGATCACCTCGGACCAGGAGACGCTCGCCGGGTCGATCGTGCCTCCGCAGCTCGATGCGGTGCGGGCGTCGACCGACCTCGTGACGATCTCGCTCGGTGGCAACGACTTCGACCTGTTCTCGGACCTGATCCGGGCCTGCGGTTCGGAGGCCGCACGTGACGACGGGGCCGTGTCCTGCTCCGCGGCCGTCCTGACCGACGACGTCGCCGACTCCAGACGGACCGCGGCCCACATCAGGGAGCGGCTCGTGGAGGGGATCCGAGCCGTGCAGGAACGGGCGCCCGACGCCCGCGTCGTCGTGGTCGGCTACCCGCAGGTGGTGCCGGCCCGTGGGTCGTGCGCGGCCCTTCCGGTATCTCCCGCGGACGCCTCGCTCGCCCGGCGGGTGAACGTGCTGCTCGCCCGCCAGCTCGAGGTGGCCGCCGAGAAGACGGGGGTCGAGCACGTGGACGTCTTCGCGGCCACAGCGGGCCACGATCTCTGCAGTGCGGACCCGTGGATCGCCGACGGGTCCGTTCGACCGCCGGTCGGGGCGCCGTACCACCCGTTGGCGGCGGAGCAACAGGCCGTCGCCGACCTCCTGGTGGACCTGCTCGACGACTGAGCCCGCTGTGTCAGGCCCGCTGTGTCAGGCCCGCTGTGTCAGGCCCGGTGCACGGTGCGCCCGGCCACGACCGTGAGGGACACCGTCGGCCGGCTCGCAGTGAGCGGGTCGTCGTCGAGCAGCACCAGGTCGCCGGGGGAGCCCGGCTCCACGGCCAGCCGCCCGTCGACGGACGCCGCGAGAGCCTCTCGTCGGGTCAGGGCGTGCTCGCCGTGCCAGGCGGGCCGGTGGTCGCCCGTCCGACGGACGGCCGCGTCGATCGCCAGCCACGGGTCGAGCGGTGAGACCGGCGCGTCCGAGCCGAGGGACAGGGGCACCCCCGCCTCGAGCAGCCAGCGGAACGCGAAGCACCGCTCCGTCCGGTCGGGCCACACCTGCTCGGTCAGGTCCCGGTCGTCGACCAGGTGGTGGGGTTGGACGCTCGCACGCAGCGGGAGCCGGGCCATCCGCTCGACGTCCTCGCGGACGATCAGCTGGACGTGCTCGAGGGAACCGTGTGCGCCCGTGTGCTCGTACGCCGTCAGGGCGGCGTCGACGGCAGCGTCACCGATCGCGTGGGTCGCCACCTCCAGGCCCGCTGCCCGAGCGCGGGCGAGGAGTGCCGTGAGCTCGTCGGTCCCGAGGTTGGGGGCACCGGTCGGACGGGCAGGGTCGGCGCCCACGGCGTAGGGGTGGTGGCACCAGGCGGTCGCGGTGTTGAGCGACCCGTCGCTGATGATCTTGAGCGGCCCCATCGTCAGCCGGTCGTCGTCGAGGAGCGGCACGCCGGTGCGCAGTCCCTCGGCCACGACCTCGTCGAGGTGCTCGGCATAGACCCCGGTGCGCACGCGGAGCAGGTCGGCGCCGTGCGTCCAGCGCTCCCGCCAGCGGTCGGGGGTGTCGGTGAACTCCAGGTCGGTGAGCCCGACGATCCCGAGGGAGGCCGCGGCCGCCATCGTCTGCCGGTAGGCGGCCGGGTCGTCGGCCGTCTCGGTGAGCGAGTTGAGGCGCTCGTAGGCC
>NZ_JACEFC010000037.1 GCF_014180715.1 Nocardioides stalactiti
GCGGACTGACCCTGCTCCACCTCGACGGGTCGGAGAACCGGCTGCCTGCGGTCGGCGGCGACGTCACCGACGCCGCCGGCAAGGTCGTCGGCCGGGTCGGCTCCTCCGCCCGTCACCACGAGCTCGGCCCGATCGCGCTCGCGCTCCTCAAGCGCAACCTGCCGATCGATGCCCCGCTGGTCGTCGAGGGGATGCCGGTCGCGCAGGAGGTCGTCGTCGACCCCGAGATCGGCCTGCACTTCCGCCGGGGTTGATGAGCGCGGCAAGCGTCGTCCGCGACACGCTCGCGCCAGTTCTAGTTGACGTCCTCCGGCTTGGGCAGCCGGTCGATCTTGTGGTCCTCGAGGTACTCGTCGAACTCGTCCTCGGAGATCGCCTGCATCAGCTCGGCGGACTTCTCGATGTCGAGCAGCACGATGCTCTGGCCGTCGGAGGAGGTCCCGGTGCCGTCGGTGTAGGCCGTCATCCAGTCGACCTCGCCGGCGCCCTTGGTGATGACGTCGAAGCCGAGGTCGCGGATCTCCCCGTTGCTCCAGTCGTCGTCGAGCACGAGCAGCTCACCGAGGTCGCCGATGAGGTTGGTGACCGTCACCGGGTTCATCCGGGTGCCGGTGCGGGTGGCGTCGTGGAGGACCTGGCGCAGGAAGTTCTGCTGGCGGTCGATCCGGTCGAAGTCACCGCCGGGCAGCGACTTGCGCTCGCGGACGTACTCGAGCGCCTCCTCGCCGTCGAAGTGCTCCTCGCCACCCTCGGCGGTCGTCAGGTCGACGCCGCCCAGGGTGTCGGTGATCCCCTTGAAGCCCTCGAAGTCGACGACCGCGATGTGGTCGATGTAGATGCCGAGGGTGTCCTCGAGGGTCGCGATGAGCAGCTCCGGGCCGCCGTAGGAGAACGCGGCGTTGAGCTTGGCCATGCCGTAGCCCTCGATGTTGACCCACGAGTCGCGCGGGAACGACACGACCTGGCTGTTCTGGTGGTCCTTCTCCAGGTGCCAGATCATCATCGTGTCGCTGAGCAGCCCGGTGTCGCCCGCCTCGAGCCGCTCCTGGACGTCGGTGCCGCGGCCGTCGACACCGACGAGCAGCACGTTCAGGGCTTCCTTGGGCTGCGACCGGGGCGGCCGGTTGTCGCGATCGGTGTTGATGTCGATGCGCGGGATGTCGTCGATCTTGCCGTTGAGCGACCAGAACCAGCCACCGATCGCCACTGTCATGGCGAGTGCCATCCCGACGAGGACCGACAGTGCCTTGTGGCGGGCGATGAAGGCGAACAGGACCACGTGGCGTCTCTCCCGGTCTGGAATTCGAGGGAAGCGTCGGTGCCCCCGGGCGTGCCACTTATAGTGTCATGGCGGCAATGACGCCTTGAGGTCCCACCTGCTCCGGGGAGATACATGCAACGCGACGACTTCCAGGTGAAGCATTTCCCCGGGATCGAGTCTGTAGGGCTGAGTGACGCGCCGAGCCGCCTCCGGGTGGCGATCGTGACCGAGGAGATCATCGGTCCGGTCCGCAACGGCGGAATCGCCTCGACGTACTACCACCTGGCCAAGGGTCTGGCGGCCGAGGGCCACGAGGTCCACGTGCTCTTCCTCAAGGGGCCGGTGGTCCAGGACGAGACGCCGGAGTTCTGGGTGGACCGGTACGCCGAGTTCGGCGTGACGCTGCACTACCTCGGGGTCTCGGAGATGCCGCTGTGGTGCTCCTCGCCGGCCTGGCAGCGGCGCTACGCCAGTGCGTACGAGTGGCTGCGGGACCAGGACCCGTTCGACGTCGTGCACACCTCGGAGTGGCGTGGCGGTCTGACCTACGCCCTGATGGCCAAGCGCCTCGGGCTCGCGTTCCGCGACACCTTGTTCCTCGTCAAGACCTCCTCGCCGCACATCTGGAACCGGCACTACCAGATGCTGCCGATCACCGACGTCAACCTGGTGGCGGCCGCCCACGCCGAGCAGAAGTGCGTCGAGCTCGCCGATGCGGTGATCGGCGGTTCCGCGCACCTGCTGTCGTTCATGGAGCGGGTCGGCTACCGCCTGCCGGACACCAACGTGTTCGTGCAGCCCAACATCGTCGACTTCTCCAACGTGCCGGTGATCGACGCCCGACCGGGGGAGCCGCGCCAGCACGGCGACGTCGTGAAGAGTCGCGACCTCGTGTTCTTCGGGCGGCTGGAGGCCCGCAAGGGCATCGAGATCTTCTGCAGCGCGATCGACCTGCTCCACGAGCGCGGTGAGATCCCGGACTCGGTGACGTTCCTCGGCAAGTGGGGCGGCAAGCTGCCGGCCCAGGGGGGCCTGACGCCGGAGGAGTTCGTCCGGGAGAAGGCGGAGACCTGGGAGTGCCCGGTCACCACGATCACCGACAAGAACCAGCCCGAGGCGCTGACGTTCCTGACCTCCCGCGACCAGATCGCGGTGATGCCGTCCCTCATCGAGAACTCGACGATGGCGGTCTACGAGACGCTGGAGCAGCGCGTCCCCTTCATCGCGACCTCCGTCGGCGGCACGCCCGAGCTCGTCGCGGAGGAGGACCACGACGCCTGCCTGGTCGAGCCGACCGCGCAGGCCATCGCGGACCGTCTCTCGATCGCGTTGCGGGACGGCCAGGTCATCGCCCGCCCGGCATTCTCCAACGACGCCAACCTCGAGATCTGGTACGGCTTCCACGCCCACCTCGGTGAGCTCATCGCCGAGCACGGCCGGACGGCCGCGGTGGCACAGGTGACCCGGGGCGTCGACGAGGTCGAGCGTCCGGTGGGGTCGATCAGTCACGTCGCGCTGGTCCGCCGCGGCGACTCGCTCGAAGACCTCATCAAGGCCTGTCACGCGGAGGCGCCCGACGAGCTCGTCCTCGGCTATCGCGACGCCAGCGTCCGCACCCAGATCGAGAAGGTGCGCTCGCTCGTCGACCAGTCCTGCCCCAAGGTCACGGTCGTCAACTGCATCGGCCAGACCGCCGGCACCGCCCTCAACACGTTGGTGGCGAGCCAGACCTCCGACGCCATGCTCGTCACCGACGGCCTCGAGGCGCTCCCGCAGTTCGGCTTCTTCGCGGCCGCCAAGCAGGCGCTCGGTCACCGACCGCAGACGCTGTTCACGACGTTCTTCTCCACCGACGACGCGATGGTCGGCATGCCGCTCGGCGGCGACGTCGCCTCGCAGTTCCTGACGTCGCGGGCCTACGGCGCCGAGGTGTTCGCGATCCGCAAGGACACCTTCGACGCGATCGGCACGTTCGAGCCGTACGACGCCCGCCGCGGCATCGTGCACGAGTACGTCACCCGGGCGACGGAGGCGGGCCACGACCTGCTGGTCCTGCCCGAGCAGCTCCTGCTCTGGCCGGAGGCCGACGCGACGGGTCGGGCGTTCCGCTCCGACCAGCTCTACTCCTACCTCAAGGCCAAGCCGCTCATCGACCGCTCCTCGCTGTCCCAGCGCAAGCTGCTGCTGGCCGCCCTCCACGGGGGCGGCGGGGGCGGCGGCGGTGGCGTCGACGAGCGGATGCTGCGCACCGACTCCGTCGACGAGGCCGACACGCACTGGCTGATGCCGGCGACGTGGGACCCCGAGAACGCCAGCGGCGCCCAGCAGCGCCGGGTGATCTTCGGCCTCAACACGGCACAGGACGAGATCTGGCTTTACGCCCGCGGCCCGGGCGACCGACGGCTGCTGATCCGTGGCGAGGAGACCGAGGTCGAGCTCGTCGCCACCCGGGGTGTCGAGGGCACGGACGAGTACACGACCCTCTCGGTCCTCCCGGTCCCGACCTCGTGGACGCCCTCGACGTCGTACCCGATGGTCTGGGGCCTCTACGACGAGGCCGACAAGCTCCGCAACGTCTTCCTGCGCGTCAACAAGATCGGCACCAAGACGTTCGCCCTCTCGGGGCGCAACCCGGTCCTGTCGGCCCGGGTGCTCACCGAGCTCATGGACCGCCAGCTCGGGCAGACCGTCCCGGGTGCTGTGAGCGTTGCGACGCCCGTGGTCGGCTCCACCGACGACCTGGTCGAGCAGGCCGTGGCCGCCGCGATGGACGTCGTCAACGGCCGGATGAGCGCCGAGCGCGTGGTGGAGCTGAGCCGCACGCTGCTCATCCGCCCGCCCGACGGCCCGCCGCCGGTCACCGGCCGCTCGGGCCTCAAGCCGCCGGAGCGGGGCGAGGGCTGGGCGGAGGGCGAGTGGCTCACCGGATGGGCCTGGGACCGCGAGGACCAGGGGCGAGTGCTGCACGTCGCCGTCATGCGCGGCGACCGGCCGCTCCTCATGGTCCCGGCCGACGTCATGGACCGTTCCCTGGAGGACGTGCCCGGTCGTGGCGCCCATGCCTTCAAGATCCCGGTGCTGCCGGAGTTCTTCGACGGTGACGGGCTCCACCTGCGCGTGTGGGAGGCAGACCTCCCCGTGTACCGTGGCCGGCTCTACGTCGAGCGCGACGACGAGCCGGTCCTCCGGCGGGTGCGCGACAGCGACGAGAAGCCTGCCCCGGGCGGCTCTCCGGAGCGCCAGCCGATCAACGAGACGAGTGAGAAGAAGCGTTGGTGGACCAGACGATGACGTTGCAGCCCTTCGGCCGGGGCCTCGTGGGCGGGCCGTTCCTGAAGGACCTCGACGTGCCGGGCACCGCTGCGCGGCTGCGCGACCGTGAGTTCGCGCCGGGCATGCTCTCCTTCGCCGAGCGCGCGATGCTCCACCAGCTGGTCAGCCGCACCTGGCGCGGCGACGGGGCGATCATCGACGGCGGCAGCTTCTTCGGGTCCTCGCTCGTCGCCTCCGCCGAAGGCATGCGCGCCGGTGAGGCCCTCGCGGGCACTGACCTGGAGCGCTTCCCGGGCGGCAAGCCGATCCACGGCTACGAGCTCGGCTTCCTGCCGGCCCCCGGTGGGCAGAAGGGCATCAAGCGCGAGTTCGGGGGCGTGGCCTACGAGCTCGGCGACAGCTTCGTCCCCATCCTCGAGGAGACCGTCGCGCCCTACCGCGACCTGATCTCGCTGCACATCGGCGACCTCAACGAGAAGTCGTGGGACGGTTCCCCGATCGAGATCGCGTTCATCGACGTCTGCAAGACCTCGCGCCTGAACGCCCACGTCTCCCGGGAGTTCTACCCGGCGATGATCCCGGGGGAGTCGACCCTCATCAACCAGGACTTCTTCTTCGACCGGCTCCCGTGGATCCGGGTCACGATGGGCTACCTCAAGGACTACTTCACCTGGGAGGGGCAGGTGTTCTCGAGCTCGATCTATCGCAACACCGCGGCCGTCCCGGCCGACGTCGCCGCGTTCGACCCGTTCCTCGAGGCGTCCTACGAGGAGTGCCTGGCCCTGCACGACGCGATCGAGTACGCCGGGATCGAGCGTCGCTACGAGTTCCTCATGGGCCTGAGCCGGGCCTACCTGGCGGCACTCAAGGACCACAAGGACGACGCCCTCGACCTGCTCAAGACGGTCGAGACCGACTACGAGGACCTCCTCGGTGACCTCGAGGACAACCCGCGCGGCAACCGGTTCCGGTTCGACCGCGCGGTCCGGCAGATCACGAACGGCAACATCTTCAAGGTCTCCTGAAGGGCAGCTGATGAGCACCATGGAACTCGCGCCGCTCGAGGCGGCAAAGGAAGCCATCGCCCTCAAGGACTGGGAGGGGGCTCGCGCGCTGCTGGCCCCGCTCGTCAGCGATCGCCCCGGGGGATTGCCGAGCTTCCTGCTGGCCCGCGCCGAGTTCGAGCTGGGCCGTCCGCACATCGCAGCCCCCCTGCTCATCGCGTTTCGCGCCGCACGGCCCCAGCACGTCGGCGCGTGCGTCCTTGCGGGCCGGGTCTTTCTCGCGCTTGGTCGGCTGGACGACGCCGAGGCGACGGTCCGCGAGGGGCTCGCGGTCGAGCCGGACAACAAGGTCTTCCCGCAGCTCCTCGACAGCATCGCCGCCGCGCACGGGGTAGCCGAGGCGTTCAAGCACGTAGCGGTCATCGACAACGGATACCTCCGCGCGCGCAGGAGCGGCCCGACCGCTCGCATGGTCAAGGCCGCCCAGGCGTTGGCCGCCTTCGCTCCCGGCCCGGACTGGCCGCGGGATGCCGAGCAGGCCAAGATCGCCTACTTTCGCAACGCCACCGACATCAAGCGAGCGCTGCGCAACTACGACCCGCACCTGATCGACGTCTCGGTCCGGTTCGACTACGTCGCCTGGCCCAAGCGGATCCAGGAGTACGTCCGCGGCAAGTCGGTCCTCGACGTGGGGTGCGGGTTCGGCGGGTTCGGCGTCGGCTTCCTCATCGCCGGCGCCTCGTCGTACGCAGGCCTCGACCCGGCGATGGACCTCGACAGCACGCGCGCGAAGAACAAGCGGGTGCGGCAGTGGGACGACATGGGCGTCACGCCGCGGCAGATCCAGGAGGCACTCCCCGCGATCCGGCTCTTCCAGAGCTCCTCGGAGGACAAGTCCTTCGACGAGACCTTCGACACCATCGCGCTGCACAACGTCACCGAGCACCTCATGCAGCTCGAGGAGGTGTTCGCCGGGCTGGTGCGGCTGTGCAAGCCCGACACGAACGTGGTCTTCCACCACCACAACTACTACTGCTGGAACGGGCACCACATGGCCCCCAACCAGCCGGCCCAGCTCAAGCCCGACGACGCCAAGCAGCAGACGCTCTACGACTGGCGCCACGTCTGGGCCAAGGACCAGCTGCCCGAGAGCAGCTATGTCTTCTCCAACCTCAACCAGGTGCGCCTCGACGAGCTGCGCACGATCGTCGAGAAGTACTTCGACATCGTGCGGTGGGACGAGATCCCGTCGTCGAAGCCGACGCTCGACCGGCTCACGCCCGAGATCATGGACAACGTCCGTGGTGTGATCCCCGACATCGAGGAGCGTGAGCTCACCGTCAACGCGGTCCTGGGCGTCGCCCGGCCGAAGGCGAGCAGCTGATGCGCCGGCCGGGGATCGCGCTGCTGGCGGCGACGGCGCTGGTCGGCTCGTTGGCCGCCTGCGGCGGCGGCTCCGACGGGGACGCGGAGGCCGACGAGAAGCCCTCGACGAGCACGTCGGGGACCACGGGCACCGCGACCGATGCCCCGACCTCCGGGGCGACCGAGTCGACGGACGCCAGCGGGCCTCCGACCACCAAGGACCCGACCGAGGACGGCGGGTTCGCCTACCTGCCGCCGTGCGACGAGATCGCCCGGTCCATCGTCCGTGGTGAGGAGGTCGTGGCCGGCGAGCAGGTCGAGGGCAAGTCGTGCCGGTTCGAGATCGGCGAGGACAAGGTGCTCGGACGCCAGCTGGTCTACATCGCCCGCCGCGGTGGCGGCTGGCCGACCACGTTCAAGGCCGACGAGCTCAACGACAAGCTCGCGGAGGCCGCCGACCCGGGCGACGGGAAGTACGCATCCTCGGTCAGCGAGATCAAGTCGCCGAAGGGGTGGTCCTACGGGCTCCAGTTCGACGAGAAGGTCGGCAAGATCGAGCGGACGTCGTACCGGCTGTTGGCCTTCGCCGAGAACGGCGACCTGCTCACCTGCCAGACCAGCGTCGCCGACGTGAACATCGGGGCGTTCAAGGACTGGTGCACCACAGTGCTGGAGGCCGTCCAGCCCTGAGCCGGTCCCGCCCGGACCCGAAGACGCGAGAGAGCCCGCACCCCGAGGGGTGCGGGGTCTCGCTTCGCTCGGGCGCTGGGCTGGTTCAGCCGTTGATCATGCCGGCGCCGACGGTCACGCCGGTCGCCTCGTCGATCAGGATGAACGAGCCGGTGGCACGGTTCTTCGAGTACGGGTCGCACAGCAGCGGCACCGTGGTGCGCAGCTGGACGCGGCCGATCTCGTTGACGCCGAGCTCCTTGGTCTCCTGGTCACGGTGCAGGGTGTTGACGTCCAGGCGGTACTGGATGTCCTTCACCAGGGCACGTCCGGTCCTCGTGGTGTGCTTGATCGCCAGCTTCTGGCGGGGCTGCAGCGGCTTGGTCGTCATCCAGCAGACCATCGCGTCGATGTCCTGGAGGGGCTCCGGCGCGTTCTTCACCCGCGCGATCATGTCGCCGCGGGAGACGTCGACGTCGTCCTCGAGGTGGACGGTGACCGACATGGGCGGGAACGCCTCGGTGATCTCCTTGTCGAACAGGTCGATCTTGGAGATCTTCGAGGTCATGCCGGACGGCAGGACCACGACCTCGTCGCCCGGCTTCAGCACCCCACCGGCCACCTGGCCCGCGTAGCCGCGGTAGTCGTGGAACTCGTCGGACTTCGGCCGCACCACGAACTGCACCGGGAACCGGGCGTCGATGAGGTCGCGGTCCGAGGCGACGTGGACGTGCTCGAGGTGGTGCATCAGCGTCGGGCCCGAGTACCAGTCCATGTTCTCGGAGCGGTTCACGACGTTGTCGCCGTTGAGCGCCGAGATCGGGATGACCTCGAGGTCCGGGATGTTGAGCTTGGTCGCGAACTGGGTGAACTCGGCGTGGATCTTCTCGTAGATCTCCTCGGAGAAGTCGACGAGGTCCATCTTGTTGACCGCGAGCACGAGGTGCGGGACGCGGAGCAGCGAGAGGATCACCGCGTGCCGGCGGGACTGCTCGGTGAGGCCCTGACGGGCGTCGACGAGCACCAGGCCGAGGTCGGCGGTCGAGGCGCCGGTCACCATGTTGCGCGTGTACTGCACGTGCCCCGGGGTGTCGGCGATGATGAACTTGCGGTTGGGCGTCGCGAAGTAGCGGTAGGCCACGTCGATGGTGATGCCCTGCTCCCGCTCCGAGCGCAGACCGTCGGTCAGCAGCGCGAGGTCGGTGTAGTCGTAGCCCTTGGACGTGCTCGTCGCCTCGACGGCCTCGAGCTGGTCCTCGAAGATCGACTTCGAGTCGAGCAGGAGCCGACCGATGAGGGTGGACTTCCCGTCGTCGACCGAGCCGGCGGTGGCGAACCGCAGCAGGTCCATGTTGGTGCCCTTGGTGGTCCCGGTGGTGTCGGCCATCAGAAGTAGCCCTCCTTCTTGCGGTCTTCCATGGCGGCTTCGGAGAACCGGTCGTCGCCACGGGTGGCCCCACGCTCGGTGAGCTTGGCGACCGCGATCTCCTCGATGATCTCGTCGATGGTCGAGGCGGTGCTCTCCACGCAACCGGTGAGCGTGATGTCACCGCAGGTGCGGAACCGGACGGTGCGCTCCTCGGCGACCTCGCCCTCCCGCATCGGGTTGAGCGGGGTCTCGCTCATCAGCATGCCGTCGCGCACGAAGACGCGGCGCTGGTGGGAGAAGTAGATGTTCGGGATCTCGATGCCCTCGCGGCCGATGTAGTCCCAGACGTCGAGCTCGGTCCAGTTCGAGATCGGGAAGATCCGCATGTGCTCGCCCTCGTGGAGGCGACCGTTGTAGAGGCTCCAGAGCTCGGGGCGCTGGTTCTTCGGGTCCCACTGGCCGAACTCGTCTCGGTGGGAGTAGACGCGCTCCTTGGCGCGGGCCTTCTCCTCGTCGCGGCGGCCGCCACCGAAGGCGGCGGTGAAGCCGTTCTCCTCGATCGCGTTGAGCAGCGTGCCGATCTGCATCCGGTTGCGGCTGGTCTTGCCGTCGTCGACCACGACGCCGCTGGCGATCGCGTCGTCGATGCTGGCGACGACCAGGTTGACACCGAGTCGGTTGACCCAGTTGTCACGGGTCTCGAGGACCTCGGGGAAGTCGAGGCCGGTGTCGACCTGCAGCACCGGGAACGGGATCTTCGCCGGATAGAAGGCCTTCTCGGCCAGGCGCAGCATCACGATGCTGTCCTTGCCGCCCGAGAACATCAGCACAGGCTTCTCGAACTCGGCCGCGACCTCGCGGAAGATGTGGATCGACTCGGCCTCGAGCTGGTCGAGCTGGCTCAACCGGTAGTCAGCGTGGGTCTGGGACATGCGGAGCATCGTGCCATGCGCCGCCTTGCAGGGTGACATCGGCGCGATTCGCGTAGACAAATCTACGAGTTATGCTCCGGGCATGGCCGACTTCGTCGCCCGACTGGGCTCCCGGGCCTCGGTTCCCGACGAGGTCCGTTCGGCCTACGGCATCGAGGAGTACGTCTCCCTGCTGTCCGGTGGAGCGGGCCCGCCGGTGGACCTGCGGCGCGGTCGGCTCGCTCCCGACGCCCTGCTGGCCGTGCTGCGCGCGATGGCCCAGCCGCCGTCCGCCGAGCTCAACAAGGCCCGGCTCGCGGCGCAGGCCGGGATCCCGGCGACCACGGTGGCGCCCTACATCGACGCCCTGGTCGACCTCGGGCTGGTCCGGCTCGTCCCCGGCGCCCGGACCACCGTGGCGAAGCGCGCCGTCGCGCGGCCGCGTGCGGTGTTCGACGACCCCGGGCTCGCCCGCCAGCTCGCCGGGGAGAGCGCCTTCGCCCTCACCGGACTGGGCGCCCGCGTCCGGCTCGCGCCGTACCTGGAGGGCATCGTCGCCGCCGAGCTGCTGCGCCAGCAGTCGACGAGCGAGGTGGAGTTCGGGGTGACCCACCTGCGGGAACGCAACGGCCTCGAGGTCGACCTGCTCCTCGAGCTGCCGGACGACACGGTCTACGGCATCGAGGTGCGCACGGCCGCCGGCTTCCGGCCCCACCAGTTCCGCAACCTGGAGGCGCTCGCCGTCCGGGCCGGCTCCCGCTTCCGCGGCGGGATCGTCCTCAACACCGCCTCGGTGGGCTTCAAGTACCGCCCCGGGTTGTGGGGGCTGCCGATCTCGGCGCTGTGGGACTGGGAGGCCGGGTCATCGCTCGGGTGACCACCGTCACCGACCGGTGTCGGCAAGTGTGCACCTGTCGTTGGCCGTCCGGTCCCGGACCGGAAAGGTCGGGCTCCCACCGTCGAGACATGAAGATCGCCATCGTCGGCACGGGCTACGTGGGCCTGTCGAACGCCGTCATCCTTGCGCAGCACCACGAGGTGGTCGCGCTGGACATCGACCCGACGCGGGTCGACCAGGTCAACGACCGGGTGAGCCCGATCGAGGACCCCGAGCTCGAGGACTACCTCCGCCACCGTCCCCTGGACCTCAAGGCCACGCTCGACCCGCACCTCGCCTACGCCGGGGCCGACTTCGTGGTCGTCGCCACCCCGACCGACTACGACGTCCGCACCCACTTCTTCGACACCTCGACGGTCGAGAAGGTCATCGAGCAGGTGCTTCAGGTCGACCGGGACACCCCGATCGTCATCAAGTCGACGGTGCCCGTCGGCTTCACCGAGCGGATGCGACGGGAGTACCCCGGTGCCACCATCTTCTTCTCGCCCGAGTTCCTCCGTGAGGGCCGCGCGCTCCACGACAACCTGCACCCGTCGCGGATCGTCATCGGCGCCTCGGCCCGGTCGGGCGCCGCGCGCACGCTCGGGAAGAAGTTCGCCGCCCTGCTGGTCGAGGGGGCACTCGACGAGGACGTCCCGGTCCTCGTCACCGAGCCGTCGGAGGCCGAGGCGATCAAGCTGTTCGCCAACACCTTCCTGGCGCTGCGGGTGGCGTACTTCAACGAGCTCGACACCTATGCAGCCACCCACGACCTCGACACCCGCGAGATCATCGAGGGCGTGGGCCTCGACCCCCGGATCGGCGACCACTACAACAACCCCTCGTTCGGCTATGGCGGCTACTGCCTGCCGAAGGACACCCGCCAGCTCCAGGCGAACTACCGCGAGGTCCCGCAGAACCTCATCAGCGCGATCGTCGAGGCCAACACGACCCGCAAGGACTTCGTGGCCGCCGACATCCTGCGCCGCAAGCCGCAGGTGGTCGGGGTGCACCGGCTCATCATGAAGTCGGGCTCGGACAACTTCCGGATGTCGTCGGTCCAGGGCGTCATGAAGCGGATCAAGGCCAAGGGCATCGAGGTGATCATCTACGAGCCCGAGCTGGACGAGACGACGTTCTTCGGCTCCGAGGTGGTCCGGGACCTCGACGAGTTCAAGGCGCGCGCCGACGTCATCATCGCCAACCGGCGGACCGACGTCCTCGCGGACGTGGAGGAGAAGGTCTACACCCGCGACATCTACGGACGCGACTAACCTGAGCTGCGCGAGCGTGTCGCAGATCGCGCGGCGCCGCTAGGGCTTCTCGGCGTCGTTGGCTGCGGCGAGCGCGGCCTTGCGGGCCGCACGCCGGTCGCCGGGGATCTTCTCGAGCTCGGCGACCGTGGGCGCCCCGAACATCGGGAGGCCGTGCTGCTTGCGGAGCAGGCCCCAGACCACGGGCACGAGGACGAGCATCGCGATGCCGACCCCTGCGACGAGCATGGCCTCCAGGGTCTCCTTGCCCTCGCCGAACGGGTGCAGCCCGGCCTTGAAGAGCAGGGCGACACCCGACATCGTCAGCACCACGACGATGCCGCGACGGATGTAGGACTGCGGGACCCGCGGGGCGATCCGGGCGCCGATGAGGGTGCCGGGGACCGAGCCGATCACGAGCGGGATCAGCAGGGCCCAGTCGAGCCCGTGCAGGAGGATGTTGGCGACCGCGGCGCTGAAGACGAGCGGGACCGCCTGCACCAGGTCGGTGCCGACCAGCTTCACGGCCGAGAGGCCGGGGTAGAGCATGAGCAGCGCGATCATGATGACCGAGCCCGAGCCGACGCTGGTGATGCCGACGAGCAGGCCGCCCAGCATGCCGACGAGCAGCGTGGGGATCGGGCGGATCGGCGGGTTCTCGTCAGGGGTCGCCGCGCCGCTGCGCACCCGGCGAAG
The DNA here is from genome assembly GCF_014180715.1 of Nocardioides stalactiti. Lineage (GTDB taxonomy): Bacteria > Actinomycetota > Actinomycetes > Propionibacteriales > Nocardioidaceae > Nocardioides > Nocardioides stalactiti. The sequence goes on from NZ_JACEFC010000037.1 coordinate 12,679, forward strand.
GTTGATGTAGAGGCGCAGCGCGTAGGTCGACGCGGCGAAGAGCAGGGCGATGCCGATGCTGAGCTTGAGGACGTTCTCGAGCTGCTCGGTGTCGTCGGTGAGCGCGCTGACCAGGTAGGGCCCGACGAACGCCATGGGGACCGACCCGGCGATCAGCCAGGCGGCGAGCCGGAGGTTCGGGGAGCCCTCCCTGGCGTGGGTGATCGCGCCACCGGTCTTGTAGATCGCCGCAGCGGTCAGGTCGGCGGTGACGATCGTCGCGGTGTGCCCGACGCCCAGGAAGATGAGGGCCGGCGTCATCAGGGCGCCGCCGCCCATGCCGGTCAGGCCGACCACGATGCCGACGAAGAAGCCTGCGGCGACGATCGACAGCGCCGTGAGGGTGAGGAGCTCGCTCATCTCGTGATCCTCCCTGCTCCGGCGAGGCGGGGCATGACGACGCGCAGCAGCCCGTCGATCTGGTCCGCGGCCTGCTCAGCCGCGGCGCGGCCGCGGCTGAAGGGGTCGCTCACCTCGTGGGCGGCTGTCGAGGCCGCGCGGCGGTGGCCGGCGAGCGCGACCAGCTCGCGGCCGACGACCGACTCGTCGATCCTGCTGACCGACTCGGCGAACTGGCCGAGGGTGAAGACCTTCCGGAACGCGCCCGGCGCCTCTTCGAGCACGAACTCGCGGTGGCTGGTCTCGGCGGTGAGGACCAGGTCGGCGGCCTCCACGAGCTCGCGGGTGAGTCGGCGGCTGCGGAACCCGGCGACCTGCTCGTCGTCGACGCCGCGGCCGGCGAGGACGCCGGCCATGGTCTTGTCGACGCCGTGGTCGGTGAAGCCGTGCGTCCCGGCGCTCGCGAACTCGATCGCGATCGGGTGCTCGGCGAGGAAGGCGTCCGCCCGCAGTTCCATGTAGGGCGAGCGGCAGATGTTGGCGGTGCAGACGAAGAGGATGCTCAGGTGCGGGGGAGCGGCGGCGCGCGACCCGTCGGCTGCCTCCAGGCCGCCCACCTCGGGCGGCTCGGTGACGGTCACGCCCTCCGGCGGAGCGGGGGTGGCGACCGTGCGGCCTGCCGTCGGGGCGGCGTCGTCGACCAGGTCGAGGTAGCCCGACGCGCGCAGCGCGAGCAGGACGTCGTCGAGGGCCTCGTCGATGGTGCGCCCGGTCGTGTCGACCCGGACGTCGGCGTCCTCGGGCTCCTCGTAGGGCGAGGAGATGCCGGTGAACTCGGGGATCTCGCCGCGGCGGGCCTTCGCGTAGAGGCCCTTGCGGTCGCGGCGCTCGCACTCCTCGAGCGGGGTCGCGACGTGGACGAGGAAGAACGCGCCGCCGGCCTCGCCGACGTACTCGCGCACCTGCTGGCGGGTCTCGTCGAACGGGGCGATCGGGCTGCAGACCGCGACGCCGCCGTGGCGGGAGATCTCCGCGGCCACCCAGCCGATCCGGCGGATGTTGGTCTCGCGGTCCGCCTTGGAGAAGCTGAGGCCGGCCGACAGGTTCCGACGTACGACGTCGCCGTCGAGGCTGGTGAGGCTGCGCCCACCGCGCTCGAGGAGCCGGTCCATCAGCGCCTGCGCCAGGGTCGACTTGCCGCTGCCCGACAGGCCGGTGAAGAAGATGACCAGGCCCTGCTCGCTGCGCGCGGGCCGGTCCTCGCGGACGATGTCGGCCACCGCGGCGGCGGGGGTGCCGCCGGGAGCGAGGTCGAGGACGGGGTCGCCGTCGGCGTAGTTGCCGACCACCTGCGCACGCAGGGCGGCGTCGCCCGCCGGGTCGTCGTGGGCGGCGAGCGGCACCGCGACGACGTCGACCGGGCGGCCGGCGACGGACGCGGCGACCCGGAGGGTGGCGCGCAGCAGGCCGACGGCGGAGAGGGCGGGCGTGCCGCGGCCGACGAGCGCGAGCAGGACGAGGCCGCTGGTGCCGTCGCCGATGCCGCTGAGCTGGGCGACCTGGGCGTCGCTCAGCACATCGGTGACGGTGACGAAGGTGCGGCCGGCGTACTGCTCGCGAACCTCCGACGGCGCCAGGTAGAGGCGGCGGAACGGTCCGTACTGCGCGTGGGTGAGGGGGGTGACCGCCCAGCCGGCGGCGCCGCCGGCGACGCGTGCCAGCGGCAAGCCCTCCGGGTCCACGAGCTCGACGACACCTCCGTCGGCGACCTGTCCGGCGAGGGCGTCGGGAAGCGCGAGGGTGACCGGGCTCCCCGGCTCGTTGAAACCGACGGTGGGAGCCAGGCCGCCGACCGTCAGCAGCTCCAGGTCGTCCAGCTCGCGCGGAGACGGACAGTGCTGAGGGATCGGCGGGTTCGACACGGTCTGTATCCTGCCAAACCCACGAAAGTCACTAGGTATTACCGACCGCTCCGTGGCCCGTGTGAACCAGTTCACGTGCCCCCAGCTTGCAAAGTGCTAACTATTGCTAGCACACTGGGGCCATGGTGAAGGCAAAGGTGACCGAGACGGTCGGCGCACTGGGTGACTACCTCAAGGAGCAGCGCACGCAGTCGCGCCTCTCCCTGCGGCAGCTCGCCGAGCAGGCCGGCGTCTCCAACCCGTACCTGAGCCAGATCGAGCGCGGGCTCCGCAAGCCGTCGGCAGAGGTTCTGCAGCAGATCGCCAAGGCGCTGCGGATCTCCGCGGAGCAGCTCTACATCCGGGCGGGGATCCTCAGTCCGGATGACGGCGTGGGTGGGTCGGTCGAGCTCGCTGTCCTCAGCGATACCGGCCTCACCGAGCGGCAGAAGCAATCGCTCCTCGATGTCTATGCGTCGTTCCTGGCTCTCAACGAGGCCGATGCGGCATCGCCGCCCGTCGACCTCCCCGAGAGCAGCTCCCAGGGCGACGCACCGACCGACCCCTCCTGATAAGTCCCAGCAACTCCCACCACAAAGAAGGGTGTACTCCACCATGCCGAAGTTCGAGCTCCCCAAGTTCGAGGTCCCGAAGATCGAGGTCCCCAAGGTCGAGATCCCGAAGATCGACCTCCCCAAGATCGACCTCAAGGCCATCAACCTCCCCGAGGTTCCCGAGGCCGCCCAGAAGCCGCTCTACGCCGGTGTCGGCGCGACCGACCTCGCCGTCGAGACCGTCCGTGGCTACGTGACCGAGGTCCAGACCCACCTCAACGCTCGCGTCGCGGACGTCCAGAAGTCCGTCAAGGAGTTCGAGGCGCCCAAGCCGAAGTCGCTCCAGGACAAGGCTGTCGCCCAGCTCAACGACACCCGCGCGAAGTTCGAGGCCAAGCTCGCCGAGCTCCAGGCCGACGCCAAGGCGCTCCCCAAGAAGCTCCAGGGCCGCTACGACGACAACGTCGCCGCCGCGACCAAGCAGTACGCCGACCTCGCCAAGCGCGGCGAGACCGTCGTGACCAAGCTGGTCAAGGGCGAGGAGCCCAAGGCTGCTGCCGCCGCCGCTCCGGCTCCGGCCGCGAAGAAGGCTCCGGCCAAGAAGGCTGCCGCCAAGAAGGCCCCGGCCAAGAAGGCTGCCGCCAAGAAGGCTCCGGCCAAGAAGGCTGCTGCCAAGTGAGCTGACGCTCCAGCGCTTCACCGCGAGGCCCCGAGGGTGACCGACCCTCGGGGCCTTGTGCTTTTCTCGAGCGCCGGGGCCGTAGACTCGCGCCCACCATGAACGTGTTCGAGCTCGAGGGCCTGGTGCAGGTCGCGATCTTCTTCGTGCTGCTCGTGGTCAAGATCTTCGCGTTCGTCAGTTCGCTGCTCTACTCGGCCGAGTCCTACCTCGCCGCCGACAAGCTCAACAAGCCGACCTGGACCATCATCCTCGGCATCGCGGTGCTGCTCCAGCTGCTGCCCCTGCCGATCGCGCTGGTCAACCTGGCGATGACGATCGCTGCCTTGGTCTATCTCGCCGACGTCCGTCCGGCGCTGGCGGGGCTGCGGCGAAGGTGAACGTGTTCTAGTTTTCGTCGCGGAATGTTCAACTTCGTGCGTACCCTTCCCGGGTTCGGCGTCGTTACCGTGGCAGATACCGGCGGTGGGGGCCTGCCGGCAGCCTGGGACCTTATTCGGTGGGAGTGGATGCAGTGATCGGTGACAGCGCGGTGCGGCCGTGGGGCTCGTGGCAGGTCCTCGACGAGGGCGATGGGTTCAAGGTCAAGCGGATCGTCGTCGAGCCCGGCTCACGTCTCTCCTACCAGACCCACGAGCACCGGGCCGAGCACTGGACGGTCGTCTCCGGCACCGCCACCTGCGTGATCGACGGCGAGGTGCTGATCCTCGAGGTCGCCGACTCCGTCAACGTCGCGATCGGTGAGCCGCACCGGATCACCAACGAGCACGACGTCCCGCTCATCATCATCGAGGTCCAGCACGGCACCTACACCGGCGAGGACGACATCTGTCGGCTCGAGGACGACTACGGCCGCGTAGAAGCCGTCTGAGCGACGCTCACTGGCCGCGGGCGGCGTAGGCCGCCTCAGTGGCTGCCTTGGCCGGCCGCCACCAGGCCTCGTTCGCCTCGTACCAGGCGATCGTCGTGCGCAGCCCCGCCTCGAGTCCGTCGTACGACGGACGCCAGCCGAGGTCGGCGCGCAGCCGGCTCGCGTCGATCGCGTAGCGCAGGTCGTGCCCCGGGCGATCGGCGACCAGGTCGATGTCGTCCTCCGGGCGGCCCATCAGCCGCAGGATCGTGCGGACGACGTCGAGGTTGGAGCGCTCGCCGTCGGCGCCGATCAGGTAGGTCTCGCCGACCGTGCCGCGCTCGAGCACGGCCAGGACGGCCGCGTTGTGGTCCTCGACGTGGATCCAGTCGCGGACGTGCGACCCGGTGCCGTAGACCCGCGGTCGTCCCCCGTCGAGGATGGTCGTGACCTGGCGGGGGACCAGCTTCTCCACGTGCTGCCAGGGCCCGTAGTTGTTGGAGCAGACCGAGACGGTGGCCCGGATCCCGAAGCTGCGGACCCACGCGCGCACCAGGTGGTCGGCGCCCGCCTTGGAGGCGGAGTAGGGGCTGCTGGGGCGGTAGGGCGCGTCCTCGGTGAACCGCTGCGGGTCCTCGAGCGCGAGGTCGCCGTAGACCTCGTCGGTGGACACGTGGTGGAGCCGTACGTCGTACCGGCGGACGGCCTCGAGCAGGGTGAACGTGCCGATCAGGTTGGTGTGGACGAACGGTGCCGGGTCGACCAGCGCGTTGTCGTTGTGCGACTCCGCGGCCAGGTGGACGACGGCGTCGTGCTCCGCAACCAGTGGGTCGACCACGCCCGCGTCCGCCACGTCGCCCACGACCAGCCGGAACCGGTCGGCGGGCAGGCCGTCGAGAGCCGCCGGGCTGGCGGCGTAGGTCAGCTTGTCGAGGGCCGTGACCGAGGCGTCGGTGCGTTCGAGCAGGTGCCGGACGAGGTTGCAGCCGATGAAGCCCGCACCGCCGGTCACCAGGATCCGCTGAGGCACATCCGGCATGCTAGTGGGATGCGGGGGATCATCCTGGCGGGCGGCACGGGCAACCGGCTGGCTCCGGTCACCCTGGCGGTCAGCAAGCAGCTGATGCCGATCTATGACAAGCCGATGGTCTACTACCCGCTCTCGACGCTGATGCTCGCCGGGATCCGGGAGGTCCTGGTCATCACGACGCCGCACGAGGCCGACCAGTTCCGCCGGCTGCTCGGCGACGGGTCGCACCTCGGCATCGTGGTGACCTATGCGGTGCAGCCGTCCCCGGACGGCGCGGCGCAGGCGCTGGTGATCGGTGAGCAGCACATCGCCGGCGGGTCCTCGGCCCTCGTCCTCGGCGACAACATCCTCTACGGCCCCGGTCTCGGCGGGCGGCTGCGTCGCTTCGACACCATCGATGGGGCGCACGTGTTCGCCTACCCGGTCGCCGACCCGGAGGCGTACGGCGTCGTCGAGCTCGCCGCCGACGGCCGTCCGCTGGCCCTGGTGGAGAAGCCGGCGCGGCCCCGCAGCAACCTCGCCGTGCCCGGGCTCTACTTCTACGGCCCCGACGTCGTCGAGCGCGCGAAGGCGCTGCGCCCGTCCGCCCGCGGTGAGCTCGAGATCACCGACCTCAACGCCGGCTACCTCGCCGAGGGGCGGCTCAGCGTCGAGGTCCTCCCGCGCGGGTCGGCGTGGCTCGACTCGGGGACCTTCGAGGCGCTCAACGACGCCGGCAACTACGTGCGCACCCTCGAGGCGCGGCAGGGGACCAAGGTCGCGGCCCCCGAGGAGGTCGCCTGGCGGATGGGCTACATCGACGACGCCCAGCTCGTACGCCTCGCCGAGGGGCTGCGCGCGAGCGGCTACGGCGACTACCTGCTCGGCCTGCTCGAGGACCATCGCCGCGGGGTGTGACGGAGGGATCGGTAAAAGTCCGCAGGACCTGTTCCTGGCGGGCCGTCGTCGTGCGACGGTGGGTCCCATGTGGTCGACCCTCGGTCCGCGACGCCTCCTCGCGGCATCTCTGTCCACCGTCCTCGGCGCGGCGGTGGCACTGGTGCCGCAAGAGGCTGCGCCTGCAGGTCCGCCGGAGCCGGTCACCCCGAAGATCACCAGCGGGACCAACGGTGTCATCGCCTGGACCGACCTCATCCTCGACCCGAACACCAGCGGAGTCGAAGGTGGCTCCCTCGACTCCACCGGCCCGTCCTCGTACTTCCACCTCGGCGACTTCGACGTCGCCCCACGTGATCCCGAGTTCTCCCCGGACGGCACCCAGGTCGCGTTCACCGCCTACGGAGCACCCGGAGACGGGGACGGCATCTGGACGGTCGAACGACCGTTCTCCTACGGCGACGAGGCCCTTCAGCTCACTGACAGGTCCAGCGACACCGACCCGACCTGGTCCCCGGACGGGAGCCGGATCGCCTTCCTTCGCAAGGAGGCCGGGGGCAACGGGATCTTCGTCGTTCCCGCCGGCGGAGGGACGCCGATCGAGGTGTTCCACGACGAGGACCTCTGGGGGTATGACCTCTCCTGGTCGCCGGACGGGACCAAGATCGCGTTCAGCAACTTCTCCGATGAGCCGTTCGCCTCCCCGCAGCACGTGTACGTCCTGGACATCGCGGCCGGGACCGTGGTCGACCTCGGGCGAGGCGAGGCGCCGGCGTGGTCGCCGAGCGGCAACCGGATCGCGTTCCAGTACCTGCAGTCCCCCGGCAACTGGGACATCTACTGGATGAACCCCGACGGAACCGGCCGACTGCTGCTGCTCAACGCCTCCTACAGCGAGGAGGAGCCCGCATGGTCGCCCGACGGCTTCCGGATGGCCTTCCTCACCCCGACCCAGGTCAGGTCCTACAACTGGACCAACGGGGGACAGGCAGTCGTGGCCAGCACGACGACGGCCGAGTCGACGACGTGGGGGGCCGCGCAGCCGGCGTGCCAGGGTCGCCAGGCGACGATCAGTGGGACGAGCGGCCCCGACACGCTTCGAGGCTCGGACGGCGTGGACGTCATCCACGGCATGGGCGGCGACGACACGATCATCGGGCTCCAGGGGCAGGACGTCCTCTGCGGAGGCGCGGGGTCGGACACGGTGAGCTACGAGGGCCAGACCGCGCCGGCGACGGCGTACCTCGGCGAGATCTCGCCGACCGCTGCGGTGAGCGACCTGATCGCCGCGGACGTGGAGAACCTGATCGGAGGCGCCGGACCCGACACCTTGGTCGGCGACGAGCGGATCAACCGGATCGAGGGGGGCGACGGCGCCGATGAGATCACCGGCGGGGCCGGGGTGGACATCCTCGTCGGTGGCCGTGGTGACGACACCCTGGTCGGCGGCGACGGCGACGACGCGCTCGTCGGCGGCGGCGGCGACGACCTGCTCGTCGGCGAGGAGGGAGCCGACCAGATGAGCGGCGCGGCGGGCGACGACGTCCTGCGCGGCGGTGAAGGCGCGGACTCGATGGACGGCGGGCTCGATGCGGACCTGCTCGCGGGCGGACCGGGGCTCGACACCGCCCAGTACGGCGGCCGCCTGGTCGGGGTGCTGGTGAGCCTCGGCGCGGGCGGCGCCGACGACGGCAGTCGCGAGGACGGGACGCTCGGCGAGCGCGACACGGTGCGTGGATCGGTCGAGAACGTCACCGGCGGATCCGGGGCGGACACCCTGGTCGGCAGCGAGGTCGCCAACCAGCTCACCGGCGGCGCCGGTGCTGACGAGCTCCGCGGCGGCGACGGTCGCGACGTCCTGCGCGCCAACGACGGGATCAAGGACCGAGTGATCGACTGCGGCGACGGGGACGACGCCGCCGCGATCCGCGACTCGATCGACCCGGCACCGATCAGCTGTCCCTGACCCTGCCCGGCTCTGCCGGCTCTGCCGGCTCTGCCGGGCGAGGTGTGACGGGCGGATCGGTAAAGATCTTGGGCCAGTGCTTGCGCTCGACCGCCGAAGCGCGGACGGTGATCCCATGCGGTCGACCCTCGGCCTGCGACGGCTCCTCTCGCTCACCCTCCCGGCGGTGCTCGCCGCGGTCCTCGCCGCGGTGCCGTACGAGAGCGCGGTCGCGGATCCCGCCGAGCAGGAAGAGGCGAAGGTCGCCGCCGGCACCAACGGCGTCATCGTGACCATGCAGCAGTACTACGACGGCAACGGCCTGCCCACCTCCGCATCGCTGCGGGGCTCCAACCAGTACGGCTACTTCCACGAGCCCGACTCCAGCGCGCGGACCAACGACCCGGAGTGGGCGCCCGACGGCATCCGGATGGCCTACTCGGCGTACGGCGGGGCGGTGAGCGCACAGGGCCTGTGGGTCGTCGCGAACCCGCTCGGGCACACGACGAACTTCCTCCAGCTCACGACCAGCCAGTACGACACCGACCCGACGTGGTCCCCGGATGGCAAGCAGATAGCGTTCGCCCGGTCGCAGAGCGGCGACGGCGGGATCTGGGTCGTGGATGCCACCGGCGGCGCACCGATCCCGATCCTGCGCAACACCTCCTACTTCCCCGACGACCTGGCCTGGTCGCCGGACGGGACCAGGATCGCGTTCGCCGGCTTCAGCGGGCGCGCGTTCGACTCCCCGGTCCACGTGTTCGTCGTGGACGTCGACGGCGGCACGCCGGTCGACCTGGGGCTCGGCTCGGCGCCGTCGTGGAGCCCCGACGGCTCGCGGATCGCGTTCCAGTTCCCCTTCTCCTCCACCGACGTCGACATCGGCACGATGGACCCCGACGGCACCGACCGCTACGCCGTGATCGGCTCGACGCGCAACGAGTACGAGCCGACCTGGTCGCCCGACGGCACCTCGATCGCCTTCATCGCGGCCGACGGCGTCAACGTCTACTCGTTCGCGACCGGGTCGCTCACCGTCCCCATCCCCGGCAGCAACTACTTCTCGACCACGTGGGCCGCCCAGCAGCCGACGTGTCTGGGTCGGGCCGCGACGATGAGCGGCTCGCCCGGGAACGACACGCTCCGCGGCTCCCGCGGCGTCGACGTCATCCACGGGATGGGCGGCAACGACACGATCCTCGGGCTCCAGGGCCAGGACCTGATCTGCGGCGGCCCGGGGGCCGACACGGTCAGCTATGCCGGCCAGGCCTCGCCGGTGCGCGCCTACCTCGGAGAGATCGACCCCCACTCAGGCGTCAGCGACCTCATCGCGGGCGACGTGGAGAACCTGGTCGGCGGTTCGGGTCCGGACGTGCTGGTCGGCGACGACGCGGCCAACCGGCTCGACGGCGGGGGCGGGGAGGACCGTCTCGACGGGGCGGGCGGGGCCGACGTCCTCCTCGGCAGGAACGGCGAGGACATCCTGGTCGGTGACGACGGCAACGACCTGCTGGTGGCCGGCAACGGCGAGGACGCGCTGCGCGGCGGCGACGGCACCGACACCCTCGACGGCGGGTTCGACGGCGACCTGATCAACGGCGGCGGAGGCACCGACAGCGTCGAGTACGAGCTGCGCACCATCGGCGTCAACGTGTCCCTCGGCAGCGGCGCCGCCAACGACGGCAGCCGCGAGGACGGGACGGTCGGTGAGCGTGACACCGTGCGCGGCTCGGTCGAGAACGTCGTCGGCGGGTCAGGCGCGGACACCCTGGTCGGCAGCGAGGTGGCCAACCAGCTCACCGGCGGCGCGGGCGCCGACACCCTGCGCGGCGGAGGCGGCCGCGACGTGCTGCGCGCCAACGACGGGGCGCGCGACGCGGTCATCGACTGCGGCGACGGCGACGATGCGGCTGCTGTCCGGGACGCCGTCGACCCGGCGCCGATCAGCTGCCCCTGACCGCTCCGCGAGGGCGCTCCGCGTAGGCTCCACCCTCGTGAAGATCCTCGTCACCGGCGGTGCCGGCTACCTCGGTTCCATCACGTCCAAGGCGCTGGAGGCCGCGGGGCACACGCCCGTCCTCCTCGACTCGCTGCTGGTCGGACCGCGGCAGTACACCGAGGGGCGGATCTTCTACGAGGGCGACATCGCCGACCGTTCGCTGGTGCGCCGGGTGGTCGAGGAGCACCCCGAGATCGAGGCGACCATCCACATGGCCGCGCGGATCGTCGTACCGGAGTCGGTCGAGCTGCCCTACGAGTACTACCGCGACAACGTGGCGAAGTCGCTGGAGCTCTTCGACGAGCTCGAGCAGCTCGGCAAGCCGCGGATCCTCTTCTCCTCGACGGCCTCGCTCTATGCGCTGCAGCCGGCGTTCGAGGTCCGGGAGACCGACCCGGTCGACCCCACCTCGCCGTACGCCCGCACCAAGCGGATGATGGAGATGTGCCTCGAGGACATCGCCAAGGCCACGTCGCTGCGGGCGATCATCCTGCGCTACTTCAACCCGATCGGGGCCGACCCGGACCTCGCGACCGGCTACCACCTCAAGGACGCGACCCACGTCGTCCCGCTGCTCGCCCAGACGGCGCTCGGCTTCCGTGACTCCTTCACCATCACCGGCACCGACCTGCCGACCCGCGACGGCACCGGGATCCGCGACTACATCCACGCCTGGGACCTGGCCACTGCCCACGTCCGCGCGGTCGAGAAGTTCGACGACGTGATCGCGGCCGAGGGCGCGCCGTACTCCTACCTCAACATCGGCGGCGGTGACGGCGTGACCGTCAAGGAGCTCATCGGCGCCGTCGAGCGCGTCGTCGGCAAGCCCGTGCCCGTCACGGAAGCCCCGCCCCGCCCCGGCGACGCGGTCGGTGCGTTCGCCAACGCCGACAAGGCCCGCGAGCTGCTCGGCTGGCAGACCGAGGCCACCCTCGACGAGGCGATCGCGTCGGCGCTCGCCTGGGGCGAGAAGCGCAAGGACGTCCTCGGCTACGAGTAACCGAACCTCGCTGGTTCGCCGACCGAACCTCGCTGGTTCGCCGACCGAACCCTGCGGGTTCGCCGACCGAACCCTGCGGGTTCGGCTCAGTAGGCGCCGCGGCCGAGCAGGACGACGCCGAGGGTGCGCCACAGGATGTGGAGGTCCTGAAGCATCGACCAGTGGTCGACGTAGTACAGGTCCAGCCGGATCGCGTGCTCCCAGGAGAGGTTCGAGCGGCCGGAGACCTGCCAGAGGCCGGTCATGCCGGGGCGGACGTGCAGGCGGCGCCGGGCGGCGACGTCGTACTGCGCGACCTCGTGGGGGAGCGGCGGGCGGGGGCCGACCAGGCTCATGTCGCCGCGGACGACGTTCCACAGCTGCGGCAGCTCGTCGAGGGAGTAGCGGCGCAGCCAGCGACCGGGCTTGGTGATGCGCGGGTCGTCCTCCATCTTGAACAGCCCGCCGTCGTAGCCGGTCGCCACGTGCAGCGCGGCCAGCAGGTCCTCGGCGTCCACGACCATCGTCCGGAACTTCGCGCAGCGGAACGGGACGCCCTGGCGGCCGACCCGCGACTGGGAGAAGAAGACCGGGCCGCCGTCGTGGAGCTTGATGCGCAGCGCGATGAAGAGGAAGAGCGGGCTGAAGAAGGCCAGCAGAGCGAGCGCGCCGACGAGGTCGAAGGCCCGCTTGCCGAGCTTGGTGGCCTGGGCCCAGGCGGGGGCGCCGAGGTGCATGAGCGGCAGGCCGCCGACGGGCCGGAAGGAGGCCCGGTCGTTGACGATGCCGGTCGCGCCCTGGGCGACGACGACACCGATGCCGCGCTCCTCGAGCTGCCAGACCTTCTCCTGGAGCTCCTGTGCCGTGGCGGAGGAGCCGCCGGCGAACAGGATGAGCTGAGCGTCGGTGCGCAGGGCGGCGAGGGTGACGTCGTCCGTCGTACCGACGACCGGGACGCCGCCGATGGTGGTGGTGGCGTCGCCGGGAGGGGTGACCGCGCCGATGACGCGGTAGCCCAGCCAGGGGGCACGGTCGAGGACGCCGTGGACGTCGTCGACGTGCTCGGGTGACCCGGCGATGAGAACGGGGAGGCCGAGGTAGCCGGCGCTGCGAGCCCGGTGCAGCGCGTAGCGGGCGCCCCAGCGGGCGAGCCCGAGGCTCGGCACGCCGATCACGAAGATCAGCAGGAACAGGCCGCGGGAGACATCGGCCTGGGAGACGAAGAGGACCAGCGCCAGGATCCCGGTGTAGGTGAGGCTGGCGTTGAGGACCCGCTTGTACTCGTCACTGCCGCCGCCGAGGACCTGGCGTCGGTAGCCGCCACCGAGGGCGATCACCAGGATCCAGCCGAGGGTGACGAGCGGACCGGTCGTGCGGCTCGCCAGGTCGGCGGTCGACGTCGGGTCGAACCACGGCATCGGGTCGTCGAGGAACGAGGCGACGCCGGTCGCGAGGGCGACGACGGCGACGTCGAGGAGGATGAGCAGGAACGGCAGGAACCGGAGGGTACGGCTCAGAGGTGCGGACAGCGCCTGGGAACGGGCAGTGGCAGTGTGCCCGATGGCTACCGTCACAAGATCACCTCAGCTTTGGTCCAATGCAGGAAACGCAAAGTGCCGACTCCCCCCCGGTGCGACGCAGGTCCAACGACCTGCACCGTCATCGGTTACACAGTGGAAGGTTCTGTCTAGACCAGTGTCCAGCTCGTGCTCGGCCCCGCGGACGGTGGCGTTCCTCATTTGCGCCGCCGTGCTGCTCGGTGCGTGCGCGGGGACGCCGGTGCCGGTCGAGCCGTCAGGTGGCCCGGCAGCACCCTCCGCGCCGCTCTCGACCGTTGCGACGACGCCGCCGGAGCCGGAGCCCATGGTCACCCGCACGGCTCCGACCATGGTCCCTGCGGCGCACCTCGCCGGCGTCGTCGTGGTCGTCGACCCTGGCCACCAGCTCGGCAACGCCGCCTTCCCCGCCCAGATCGGCCAGCCGGTCGAGGCGGGGGGCTTCTCCAAGCCGTGCAACACCACGGGCACGGCCACCGAAGGGGGCTACGCCGAGGCGACCTTCACCTGGGAGGTGGCGCTCCGCCTGCGGCGGGAGCTCCAGCGGGCAGGCGCCCGGGTGCTCCTCACTCGGACGAGCAACGACGGCGGGGCGTGGGGCCCCTGCGTCGACGTCCGCGGCCGGGCCGGCAACCCGGGCCAGCCGGGTCCGACGGCCGACCTGAAGATCAGCATCCACGCCGACGGATCGCTCGAGGCCGGCGCCCACGGCTTCCACGTCATCGCGCCCACCGAGGTCGACCCGTGGACGACTGACATCGCCGGGACCTCGCTGCGGCTCGCCGGCCTGGTGCGTGACGCGCTGGTCGACGCCGGCCTCGCCACGTCGACGTACGTCGGCAGCGACGGCATCGACGTCCGGGACGACCTGGCGACCCTCAACCTGTCCGACGTGCCGACGGTGCTCGTCGAGCTCGGGAACATGCGCGACGACGGTGACGCTGCCCTGATGACCAGCGCCGCCGGGCAGCAGGACTACGCCTCGGCGATGGCCGCAGCCGTGGAGCGCTTCCTCGACCGGTGAGAGCCGGCGTGGTCGCGCTCGTCCTTGCGGCTGCGCGCGTGCGTCGCGTGGGTGACGGAATTGCGGCGCTTGCCTCCGAAGTGACCGCCGTGCGGGCACGCGCGTCCGTACTTGGCCCGGCATCGGGCCTTCCTCATCCATCTGCGGAATGCGCGCATCAGGACCCGGAACTTCCTCCCCCCAGGGAGATGTGGGCAAGCGGCGTCGATCGTCCCGAGAAGGACCAGTCTGCCTCGCCGCCCGCCCGAAGGCGAGCCCTTTGGTCAACGCCGCCAAATCCGGTGTGCACCGGCTCGGTAGTGTCGCGCGCATGTCCGTCGACGTGCCGGTGAGCGGGATCCGTGCCGCCCGCTGGGAGGACTGGTCGCTCGACGACCTGCTCGCGGCCAAGGGCGACACCCGGGTCAGCCTGGTCGTGCCCGCACGCAACGAGGCCGGGACCGTCGGCGACGTCGTGGTGCGGGTCCGCGAGCGGCTCGTCGAGACCGTCTCGCTCGTCGACGAGATCGTCGTGATCGACAGCGACTCCACGGACGCGACGTACGACGTCGCCGCGTCGGCCGGGGCGGACGTGCACCGTTCCGCCCAGATCCGGCCCGATCTCGGGACGCACCCGGGCAAGGGCGAGGCGATGTGGAAGTCCCTCTTCGTCACCACCGGCGACCTGCTCGTCTTCATGGACGCCGACCTCACCGACTGGGACACACACTTCGTCCCCGGCCTGCTCGGGCCGCTGCTCACGTGGCCGGACGTCCGGCTGGTCAAGGGCTTCTACGAGCGCCCCGGTGAGCGGGGCCCGCTCGACGGCGGACGGGTCACCGAGCTGGTCGCCCGCCCGCTGATCTCGCTGCTCTTCCCCGAGCTCGCGGACCTGGTCCAGCCGCTCGCGGGCGAGTGGGCCGTCCGACGGTCGCACTTCGCCTCGCTCACGGTGCCGACCGGGTATGCCGTCGAGCTCGCCGCCCTCATCGACACCGCGGCCGCCCACGGCGCGTCCGCGATCGCGCAGGTCGACCTCGGGAGCCGTGCGCACGGCCACCAGCCGCTGCTCGACCTGGGGGCGATGTCGGTCCAGATCCTCGAGGCCGCCCTCCGGCGGGGCGCTGGCCTGCAACCGCAGGGGGAGAGCGCCGTGCTGCGCCAGTTCCTGCCTGGCCCGGTGCCGCGGGACCGGGTGGTGGAGACGATCGAACGACCGGCGGCGGAGGCCCTGCTGTGACCCTGAGGCTCGGGCGGCACGTGTTCGCCGACGACGCGACGCTGATGATGGCGATCGTCAACCGCACCCCGGACTCCTTCTACGACCAGGGCGCCACCTGGGCCGCGGACGCCGCGTTCGCACGGGTCGCGACCGTCGTCGAGCAGGGCGCCGAGATCGTCGACATCGGTGGTATCAAGGCCGCGCCGGGGGTCGAGATCTCGCCGGCGGAGGAGAAGGAGCGCGTCGTCGACTTCGTCGCGCGGGTCCGCGAGGCGTTCCCGTCGCTGGTGATCTCGGTCGACACCTGGCGGGCCGAGGTCGGCGCGGCCGTCTGCGCGGCCGGGGCCGACGTCCTCAACGATGCGTGGGGCGGCGCCGATCCCGAGCTCGTCGACGTCGCCGCTGAGCACGGCGCCGCGATCATCTGCACCCACACGGGCGGCGTGACGCCGCGGACCCGCCCGTTCCGCATCGAGTATGACGACGTGGTCGCCGCCGCGATCGCCGACACGGTCGCCTACGCCGAGCGGGCCCTCGCGGCCGGCGTCGCGCGGGAGGCGATCGTCATCGACCCGGCCCACGACTTCGGCAAGAACACCTTCCACTCCCTCGAGCTCACCCGCCGGCTCGGGGAGATGGTCGACACCGGGTGGCCGGTCCTGGTGTCGCTCTCCAACAAGGACTTCGTCGGCGAGACCCTCGACCTGCCGGTCGGGGAACGCCTCATCGGGACCCTCGCGGCCACCGCCGTGTGCGCGACGGCAGGAGCGCGGATCTATCGCGTGCACGAGGTGGTCGAGACCCGCCAGGTGGTCGACATGGCCTGGTCGATCGCCGGCCGCCGGCCACCGCGCCGCGCGATCCGGGGGCTCGCATGACCTCCTCCCGGCGGACCACCGTCGCCCTGGTGCCGGGCGTCCTCGCCCTGCTGCCGTCGTACGCCTCGATCGAGGACCCGGTCGCCGACCTGCGGGCCGCCTGCCGGACGGTGGTGGCGGCGCTCGGGCCCCGGGTCCGTGTCCTCGCGGCCGACGACCGCGGACGCCGTGTCGCCCGCTCGCTGCTCGCCGGCGCGGAGGNGACCGCGGACGCCGTGTCGCCCGCTCGCTGCTCGCCGGCGCGGAGGTCGAGGAGGTGGAGGAGGATCCCACCGGCGTCCTGGTCGTCGGGAACGGCTCGGCCAAGCGCACGCTCAAGGCCCCGGGCCACCTCGACGAACGCGCCCAGCCGTTCGACGAAGAGGTCCGGCGGGCGCTCGTCGAGCCTCTTCCGGCCGGGCTGGCCGGCCTCGATCCCGCGCTCGCCGAGCACCTCTGGGCCGACGTCGGCGCCTTCACTGCCCTTGCCGACCTGCTGACCCCGGCGCACCGCGTCGAGGTCCGCTACGACGACGCGCCCTACGGCGTGCAGTACTGGGTGCTCCGCTGGTCCTGAAACGGGCGAGACTAGAACCTGTTCTAACCTCTGCTCATGCTCCTGGACCTCCAGCTCGACGGCCGTCCCGACCAGGCGCTGACGCGGGCGCACGCCCTCGCCGAGGCCGGCGCCGCCGGTCTCTTCACGTTCGAGGGCCCGCACGACGTGTTCCTCCCGCTCGCCGCGGCGGCCGGCCAGGTCGACGTCGACCTGATGACCAACGTCGCGATCGCGATGCCCCGCAGCCCGATGCACCTGGCGCACGCGGCCTGGGACCTGCAGCTGATGAGCGCGGGCCGCTTCCGGCTCGGCCTGGGCTCGCAGATCCGGCCCCACATCGAGAAGCGTTACGGCGCCACCTGGTCGCCGCCGGCGGCGCGGATGCGCGAGATCGTCCTCGCGGTGAAGGCGATCCTGACCTCCTGGCAGGACGGCACGCGGCTCGACTTCCGCGGCGAGCACACCTCCCACACGCTGATGCCGCCGACGTTCGTCCCCGGGCCGAACCCCCACGGACCGCCGCCGGTACTGCTCGGCGCGCTCGGGCCGCTGATGACCCGGACGGCGGCCGAGGTCGCCGACGGCCTCCTCGTGATGCCGTTCCACAGCCATCGGCACTTCCGTGAGCGCACCCTCCCGGCGGTGGCCGACGGGCTCGCCCTGGCCGGCCGCACCGCCGCCGAGCTCCCTCTCTATCCGCAGGCGATCCTGGCCATGGGTCGCACCGAGGAGGAGCTCGAGCGCGCGTCCCTCGGGGTCCGTGGGCTGCTCGCCTTCTACGGCTCGACGCCGGCGTACCTCCCGGTGCTCGAGGTCGAGGGCTGGGAGGGCGTCCAGCCCGAGCTCAACCGGCTGTCGAAGGTCGGTGACGTCGCCGCGATGATCGGCCTCGTCACCGAGGAGATGACCTCCACGCTCGCGGTCCGTGGCACCCCCGAGGAGTGCGCGGCCGAGCTCCGGCGCCGTTTCGGGGACGTCGCCGACCGCGTGTGCTGCTACTTCCCCGGGTACGACGCGCCGGTCGACCAGATCGCCGACCTCGCTGCCGCCCTCCGCTGAGAAGAACCTCAGCCGCGGCCGAAGGCGGGCTTCTCCTTGGCGAGGAAGGCACGGACGCCCTCGGCGAAGTCCGGGCCGCCGTAGACCGCGTGCAGCAGCTCGTCCTCGCCGGGGATGTCGATCTCGGTGAGGTGGGCCCGCGCGCGCAGCTGCTGCTTGCTCGCGCTGATCGTGACCGGCGATGCCGCGAGGATCCCGTCGACGAGTGCGCCGACCTCGGCGTCGAGCGCGGCGCGGTCCTCGACGCAGGCGACCAGGGCGCCCGCGCCGTAAGCCCGGTCGGCCCCGACGAGGCGGGAGGCCAGGAGCATCTCGCGGGTCAGCGCCTCGCCGAACACCTCGGCGCAGCGGAACAGGACCGGCGAGGACAGCGCGTTGCCCAGGGTGCGCGCGATCGGGTACCCGAACCGGCTCTGCGCGGTCGCCACCCGCAGGTCGCAGTTGGTCGCCACCGCCAGCCCGCCGCCGACGCACACCCCGTCGACGGCCGCGATCGTGACCTGGGGCAACGCGAACAGGCCCTCGAGCATCTCGCGGATCCACGTCTCGTAGCCCACGACGTCCTCGGTCTCGACGAAGTCCGCGATCTCGTTGCCGGCGGCGAACGCCCGGCCGCCGGCACCCCGCAGCACGACGACCCGCACCGACGCGTCGGCAGCGGTGTCGATCCAGAGCCGGCGCATCTCGCCGTACATGGCCCGGGTGAAGGCGTTGCGGCGCTCGGGCCGGTTGAAGGTGATGTCCAGGACGCCGTCGCGGCGCTCGATCAGCAGGTCGCTCACGTCGCCGCACGCTACCGGCCGCCCGTGCTCCTGCTGACGCCCGGCGGGTTCAGCTGAGGCTGTCGAAGCGCTCCCTCGACAGCACCCACGCAGCGAGGCCTCCGCCGACGGCACCGAACAGGTGGCCCTGCCAGGACACGCCGGGCTGGCCGGGGAGGACGCCCCACAGCACGCCGCCGTAGACGAACAGCACGACGACCCCGAGCACGATCTGCCAGAGCTTCTGGTTGAGGACACCGCGGATCGCGAGGTAGACGATCCAGCCGAAGACCAGCCCGGACGCACCGATGTGGTTGCTGTTGCCACCGGCGACGAGCCAGACACCGACCCCGCCGACCACCCAGATGATCGCGGTCGCGGCGAGGCCGCGCAGCAGGCCCGACGCGAGCGTCAGGAAACCGAGGACGAGGACCGGCACGCTGTTGGAGATCAGGTGGTCCCAGCCGCCGTGGAGGAACGGCGCGAACACGATGCCGAGCAGTCCCTCGCCCGAGCGGGGCTGGACGCCGTACTGGTCCAACCGATGACTCATCGCGGTGTCGACGATCTCGATCGCCCACAGCAGCGCCGTGAACAGCCCGGTCGCCGCGGCGGCCTGCTGCCAGACCGGAATCTCCCTGCCCCTGATCTCCACGGGACCAGTCTGCCCAATCCAGCGGCCGAACGAACGTACCTGTCGCGACCGCGTCAACCGTGCTCGCGGTCCGGCGAAGTCGCTCAGGCGATCCTCAGCGCGTGCCCTTCCGGGCCCGCGAGGCCATCTTGGCCCGCTCGTTCTGGTCGAGGACGACCTTGCGGATCCGGACCGTCTCGGGCGTGATCTCGACGCACTCGTCCTCGCGGCAGAACTCCAGGCACTGCTCGAGGGAGAGCTTCCGCGGCGGGATGAGCTTCTCGAAGTTGTCGGAGGTCGCGGACCGGATGTTGGTCTGCTGCTTCTCCTTGGTGATGTTGACGTCCATGTCGTCGGCGCGGGAGTTCTCGCCGACGATCATGCCCTCGTAGACCTCGGTGGCCGGCTCGAGGAACATCACGCCGCGCTCCTGCAGCGAGGTCATGGCGTACGCCGTCGCCGCGCCCGAGCGGTCGGCCACCAGCGAACCGGAGGCGCGCGAGCGGATCTCGCCGGCCCAGGGGTGGTAGCCCTCGGAGATGTGGTGGGCGATGCCGGTGCCGCGCGTCTCGGTGAGGAAGTCGGTACGGAAGCCGATGAGGCCGCGGGCCGGGACCACGAAGTCCATCCGCACCCATCCGGTGCCGTGGTTGGTCATGCCCTCCATCCGGCCCTTCCGGTTGGCGAGGAGCTCGGTGATGGTGCCGAGGAACTCCTCGGGGGCATCGATGGTCAGCCGCTCGAACGGCTCGTGGACCTTGCCGTCGACCTCGCGGGTGACGACCTGCGGCTTGCCGACGGTGAGCTCGTAGCCCTCGCGGCGCATCTGCTCGACGAGGATCGCCAGCGCCAGCTCGCCGCGGCCCTGCACCTCCCAGGCGTCGGGACGCTCGGTCGGGAGCACGCGCAGGGACACGTTGCCGATGAGCTCGGAGTCGAGGCGGTCCTTGACCAGGCGGGCGGTGACCTTGTGGCCCTTGCCGCCCTTGCCGACCAGCGGCGAGGTGTTGGTGCCGATGGTCATCGAGATCGCAGGCTCGTCGACGTGGATGAGCGGCAGGGCGATCGGGTTGTCGGGGTCGGCGAGGGTCTCACCGATGGTGATGTCCGGGATGCCGGCGACCGCGACGATGTCGCCCGGACCGGCGGACTCGCCCGGCTTGCGCTCGAGGCCCTCGGTGATGAGCAGCTCGGTGATCTTGACGTTCTTGACGCCGCCGTCGCGCTGCATCCAGGCGACCTGCTGGCCCTTCTTCAGGTTGCCCTGCTTGATCCGCAGCAGCGCGAGCCGCCCGAGGAACGGGGACGCGTCGAGGTTGGTGACGTGGGCCTGGAGGGGCGCGCCCTCGTCGTACACCGGCGCCGGGATGTTCTCCAGGATCGTGCGGAACAGCGGCTCGAGGTCGGTGCCCTCGGGGAGGGTGCCGTTCTCGGGCTTCGTCAGCGACGCGATGCCGGCCTTGCCCGAGGCGAACACGACGGGGAAGTCGAGGGCGTCCTGGCTGTGGTTCTCGTCGAGCAGGTCCATGAACAGCTCGTAGGTCTCGTCGACGACCTCGTCGATCCGGGCATCGCCGCGATCGGTCTTGTTGACCACCAGGATGACCGGCATGTCGGCGTTGAGCGCCTTGCGCAGCACGAACCGCGTCTGCGGCAGCGGGCCCTCGGAGGCGTCGACCAGCAGCACGATGCCGTCGACCATCGACAGGCCGCGCTCGACCTCACCGCCGAAGTCGGCGTGGCCGGGGGTGTCGATGATGTTGATCGTCATGTCGCCGTCGGCGAGCTCCTGCGCCGAAGGGCCGCGATAGTGCACCGCGGTGTTCTTCGCGAGGATCGTGATGCCCTTCTCGCGCTCCAGGTCGCCGGAGTCCATGACCCGCTCGGCGACGCCCTCGGCCTGGTGCGCGCTGAACGCGCCCGCCTGGTGCAGCATCGCGTCGACCAGGGTGGTCTTGCCGTGGTCGACGTGGGCCACGATGGCCACGTTGCGCAGGTCGGTTCGCTTCATCTGAGACACGAGGGGTCAGCCTATCCGCGCGGGCGCGTTGACCCCGCATTGTCGGGACCCCGTCGGAGGCCGTGAGAGACTGCGCGAATGCAGACGATCGGACTCGTCGGGGGCATGAGCTGGGAGAGCAGCGCCGCCTACTACGAACTGCTCAACCGTGGTGTCGAGGAGCGGCTGGGCGGTCTCCACTCCGCCAAGACCGTGCTGGCATCGGTGGAGTTCGCGCAGATCACCGCCCTCCAGGAGGCGGAGGACTGGGACGGCGTCGCCGAGATCCTCGCCGCCGCCGCGCAGTCGGTCGAGCGGGCGGGCGCCGAGTTCCTCATGCTCTGCACCACGACGTTCCACCGGGTCGCCGAGCAGGTCGAGGCCGCGGTCGACATCCCGCTGGTCCACCTGGCCGACGTGGTCGCGGAGTCCGCGAAGGCCCAGGGCGTCGAGGTCCTCGCGCTCCTCGGCACGAAGTTCGCGATGAGCCGGACCTTCTTCACCGAGCGGATCGCCCGGCACGGCCTCGAGGTGACGGTCCCCGACGAGCAGCACCACGACGAGCTCAACCGGATCATCTACGACGAGCTCGTCCACCGGAAGGTCGTCGACGACTCCCGCAAGTACGTCGTCAACCTCATCGACGAACTGTGGGACGCCGGTGCCGGCGGGATCATCCTCGGCTGCTCCGAGCTCGAGCTACTCGTCAAGCAGGCCGACTCCGACCTCCCGGTCTTCCCCTGTACGACGCTGCACGTGCGCGCAGCGCTCGACCGGGCGTTGCTGTAACTCAGTGTTCAGTTCGCTACCGCGGTGGTGTGACCACGTTTTTCGTGTCGTACCGCCGTGGGAGCGAACTGAACACTGAGTTACCGCACCCGGTTGAGTTACAGCACCCGGTGCACCTTGTGCTGCGCCGCCTGCGCGCGCGGCCGGATCACCAGCTCGTCGATGTTGACGTGGGGTGGGCGGGTGGCGACCCAGGCGATGGCGTCGGCGACGTCCTCGGCGACGAGGGGTTCAGCAACGCCGGCATAGACGGCGTCCGCCCTCGCCCGGTCCCCGTCGAACCGGACGAGTGCGAACTCGTCGGTCCGGACCATGCCCGGTGCCACCTCGCACACCCGGATCGGCTGGTCGTAGAGCTCGAGCCGCAGTGTCTCGGTGACGACCTTGGTGCCGTGCTTGGCAGCCGTGTAGCCGCCACCGCCCTCGTAGGCGACCCGGCCCGCGGTCGAGCCGACGTTGACGATGACGCCGGTGCCGCTGCGCAGGAGCGCGGGGAGCAGGGCGCGGGTCACCTGCATCAGCCCGATCACGTTGACGTCGTACATCCGGCGCCACTCGTCGCTGTCGGCCGCGGCGACCGGCGACGCCCCGAACGCCCCGCCCGCGTTGTTGACCAGCACCTCGAGCGGTCCTCCGACAGCATCGGCGAGCGCCTGGACGGCGGCGGCGTCGGTCACGTCGCACACGACCGCGCGGCCACCGATCTCCTCGGCGAGCGCCTCGATCCGCTCCTGGCGACGGGCGACGCAGACCACCTCGTAGCCCTCGGCGGCCAGCCTCCGTGCCGTGGCCGCACCGATCCCGCTGCTCGCACCGGTCACCACTGCCTGTCCGCGGGTACTCATGGGGCAGAGTGTGTCAGCCGGGGAATGCACCGCGATCGGCGCTGGTTGCAACGCTTCGGGGAGGTCCCGACCCCGCTCAGGAGGTGTGCATGACCGTGGTCCGCCGGATGGCGATGATCAGCCTGCACACGTCCCCGCTGGACCAGCCCGGGACCGGTGACGCCGGCGGCATGAACGTCTACGTCGTCGAGGTCGCCAAGCGGCTCGCCGCCCGTGGCATCGAGGTCGACATCTTCACCCGAGCGACCAGCAGCCAGCTCGACCCCGTCGTCCGGATGGCCGACGGCGTCCAGGTGACCAACGTCCACGCCGGCCCGTTCGAGGGGCTCACCAAGGACCAGCTGCCGGGGCAGCTCTGCGTGTTCGCCCGGGAGGTGCTGCGCGCCGAGGCCGCCCACCCGCTGGGGCACTACGACGTCGTGCACAGCCACTACTGGCTCTCCGGTCAGGTCGGCGCCCTGGCTCGCGACCGGTGGGGCGTCCCGCTGGTGCACTCCATGCACACCATGGCCAAGGTCAAGAACGAGGCGCTCGCCGAGGGCGACACCCCCGAGCCCGAGGCGCGGGTCATCGGCGAGGAGCAGGTCGTCGACGCTGCCGACGTGCTGCTGGCCAACACCGACCTGGAGGCCAAGCAGCTCATCAACCTGTACGACGCCGAGCCGGGCCGGGTCGAGGTCGTCCACCCGGGCGTCGACGAACTCGTGTTCCGCCCCCAGGACCAGGCCGCCGCCCGCGCCGAGCGCGGCATCGCGGGCGACGCGCTGGTGCTCCTGTTCGCCGGCCGCATCCAGCCCCTCAAGGCCCCTGACGTCCTGCTGCACGCGACGGCCGAGCTGCTCCGGCTGCGGCCGGACCTGCGCCGCCGGCTGGTCGTCCCCGTTGTCGGCGG
>NZ_JACEFC010000038.1 GCF_014180715.1 Nocardioides stalactiti
CGACGAAGCGCCCTGGAGGAGCACGTCGTCGCCGGTCCCGGCGATCACCGTGTCGGCACCGGCGCGGTCGGTGATGAGGTCCTGGCCGCCGCCGCCGTTGAGGACGTTCGCCTGACCGCCGCCGATGAGGGTGTCGCCGCCCGACCCGCCCGTGAGGTTCTCGGTCGCGACGATGCTGTCGCCCTCGCCGCCGGAAGCACCGTCGTTGACCAACCCGTCGAGCGACAACGAGACCGCCGCGGTCCGGGCGGCGTAGGTCACGGTGTCGCTGCCCGGCCCGCCGTTGTAGAGGTCGGCCCCGTCAGCACTCGTGTGCGCCGCCAGCGTGTCGACGCCGTCGCCGCCGAAGACCAGGTCCGACCCGAGCCGGTCGCGCAACGTGTCGTTGCCGGCGTCCCCGCAGAGCCGGTCGTCGCCCCCCTGGCCGTTGATGATGTCGTCGCCACCGAGACCCACGATGACGTCCGGCCCCGCGGTCCCGTTGATCGTCTCCGGCTCCTCGCTCCCGACGATCGTCGCGACCTGGCCGCCGCAGGTGAGAGCGGCGGCAGCGGGCGATGCCACGCCGACCGTCCAGGCCGCTGCGAGCCCGATGTTCGCGACCCCCACGCAGACCACGCGTCCGATTCTGCTTCTCATGGCTTCCCTTTCCCGGGGTAGGCGAACGCCCGACCTTCCGAGACGCCGAGGCGGACGGAGCGTCCCCGGCGGGGGGCTGTCCCGATGATGCCACCGCATCGAACGGTACGACTACCCTCGTCAGGAGGAGTGGCGAGCCCTCCGGACGCCTCGGCTCTCATCCTCGAGGACGATTCGCCGCCGATCCGTGCAACCTTCAGCCGCAGCGGGGCATCCCCTGCCCGTGACGATCTCTCTGCCCCTCGCGGGCCTTGCCCTGATGACCGCCAGCGTCGCGTCGAGCGCGCTCCTCGCGCTGCCCGAGGCCCACGCCGCTGCGGTGCCGCGCTGCCAGGGTGAGCGGGCCACGATCGTCGGGACGGCGGGGCGCGACACCCTGACCGGTACCAACGGTCGCGACGTGATCTGGGCCGGTGGTGGCAACGACACGATCTCCGCCCGCGGCGGGGACGACCTCGTCTGCGCCGGTGGCGGCGCCGACGCGGTGCACGCCGGCAACGGTGTCGACCGGGTCTACGGCGGGGCCGGGGGCGACGAGCTCGACGGCAGCACAGGGCACGACGACGTGGTCGACGGGGGCACCGGCGACGACACCCTCATCGGTGGCAGTGCCGACACGGTCGTGCGCGGCGGTGCCGGCGACGACGAGCTGTCCGGAACCGACGAGCGGGTCGTCCTCGACGGCGGTGCGGACGACGACCGGCTGATCTCTCTCTGGGTCGGAGTGGTCCTCCACGGCGGCGACGGCGACGACTTCATCAAGGGTCACTGGTCCCGCGACGCCGACATCGACGGCGGCGCCGGCAACGACGTCATCCAGACCGGCGGCGGGCTCGACGGCAGCCCCGCGCAGCCGGTCCGTGGCGGCGCGGGCGACGACGAGGTCCTCGGCCAGGGTGGCCGCGACTACGTCGACGCCGGCCCGGGCCACGACACGGTCGACCTCGGTGACGGCGACGGCGGCTGGGCCCGGGGCGGCACCGGCAACGACACGCTCACGACCGGTACGACGAAGACGACCGTCCTCCGCGGCGACGACGGCAACGACCAGCTCACCCTGACCGGGACCGGGTCGAGCGCCGACGGCGGCGCCGGCGACGACACCGTGTCGGGCAGCCTCTGGGACGACACGATCACCGGCGGAGCCGGCGCCGACACGCTCCGCGGCGGCGAGGGCGACGACGACCTCGCCGGAGGCGACGGCGACGACCACCTCTGGGGGGAGCAGGGTGCGGACACCTGCTCCGGCGGAAGCGGGTACGACGAGTGCGACGGCGGTCCGCTCGGCACGCCCGAGCCCAGCTCGGACGACCCTGACCTGTGCACCGCCGACGTCGAGGTGAAGATCAGCTGCCGCGGCGAGAACGGCGACTGGACGGGCACCGCCGACGGCACGCTGGAGCACTCGGGCGGCGTGATCGAGACCTGGTCGGCGACGGTCGACCTGGACGAGCTCGCGGCCGGCTACTACTGGGCGGGCGACGCGGACTTCGCGTGGCGGGTCGACGGTACCGACGCCGCCGGCTGCACCTACGACGGCGGGGCCGTGCTCGATGGTCGCGCGGAGCTGGCGATCTTCGACGAGGAGGGCGAGTACTCCCTTTCCGTGTGGCGGACGACCGTGCACGTCGAGGTGGAGGTCGACTGCCCCTACGAGGACCCGAAGACCGTGCTCTACCGACCGCTCAACACCAACGCCGGCGAGGCGGACCACCAGGCGCTCCCCCCGGCGCCTGTCACGCACCTGAGCGGGACGGCGACGTACGTCCCCCATCACGCGCCGGAGGGCTCGGCGACCTGGAGCTGGGACCTGACCCGTCCTTGACGCTTGCCGAGAACGCGGTCGAGCGGTAGGGCCTTTGGACCCGACTTGTCGGGATCCTCGGGCCTGCCCTGGCCGCTCGGCTTGCTTCACCGTGGAAGTGATCCACACCTGGCGAAGCGAGACGACACATGGGGCAGCCGGCCGACGACGACGCACGCGCCTTGGTCGCGCCCCGACGCAAGCACCGCGGAGCAGGCTCCCCCGGGGTGGGTCGCTCGGTCGCCGCCTCGGTGCTGGCCGGCTTCGCTGCCTGCCTCCTGGCCGTCGGCCTGCTCATCGCATGGGTCACGGCGGCGACCTTCGACAGGGAGCGGATCCGGGCCGAGGACGGACTCACTGCCCTCGCCGCGAGCGAGGGGACCGACCTCGGCAGCCTGTTCGACAGCTCGATCCCGCTCATCACCGACCTGGCCACGAACCCCGCTCTGGCGGACCTCGACCCGCGCACCTGCGCGCAGACCTTCGCGCCGCTCTCGAGCGTCCGTTCCGCGGCCCGTCTCGTGGTCGTCGACGGCGACGGCGAGACCGTCTGCTCGCTCGCGGACGCACCCGGGGAGATCGCACCTGTCGAGACCTTCGCCGCAGTGCTCGCCCGCGGGGAGACGGTCGCGGACCGGGAAGTGTTCATCGATCCGGTCTCCGGGCACCCGGCGGTGGCGGTCGCTGCGCCGGTACCCGGCCCTGATGGTCCGGTCGGTGCCGTCGTGGGCATCCTCTTCACCGACGTGCCGGCCATGGACCTGCCCCCCGGGGTGGACGACGAGACGGTGATGCTCACGATCGACCCCGCGAGCGGTCTGGTGGCCGGCGCGACCACCGGGGCGCCGTACGCCCCGGGCATGCCGGTCGAGTGGACCGACCCGCCCGGTGTCGACGTCGACGGAGTACGCCGGATCTGGCGCGAGGTCGTCGATCCCGCGACGGGCTGGCGGGTCCTCGTCGGGCTCGACGAGGACGTCGCGATGGCCGCGGCCCGCGACCAGCGGCAGTCGCTGCTGAGCTTCGGTGCCGCGGTCGTCGGGCTGGTGGCGGCCTTGGCGCTGGCGCTCCACCGGCGGCTCGTCCGTCCGATCCGCCGCCTGGGCTCGGCGATCGCCGCGGCACCGCCGGGCGGAGGCGCGCGGCGAGCCCCGGAATCAGGGCCGACCGAGGTCGTGGAGGTGGCCCGGGCGTTCAACGACCTGGTGGAGTCGCACGACGGGCTGGTCGAGCGGTTGCGCCACAACGCGTTCCACGACCCGCTGACCGGGTTGCTCAACCGACGGGGTGCCACGACGGAGCTCACCCGGCTGCTGGAGGACCCCGCTGCCGCGCCGCTGGTCGTGCTCTTCATCGACCTCGACCGCTTCAAGCTCGTCAACGACAGCCACGGCCACGCGGTCGGTGACCGCCTGCTGGTCGAGCTCACGGAACGGATCAAGGCCGCGGTGCCCGCCCACTGGGTCATCAGCCGGTTCGGCGGCGACGAGTTCGTCATCCTCTGCCCGGCGACCCCGGACCCGCGCCCGACGGTCGAGGTGCTCTCCGAGGTGCTGCGAGGGACGATCCGGATCGACGGCATGGACCTGCGGGTGGGCGGCTCGACCGGTATCGCCCGGGCCCACTGCGGCATGAACGGTGACGACCTGATCCGGCAGGCCGACACCGCGATGTATCGGGCGAAGGACGACGGCCGCGGGGGCTGGGCGGAGTTCGACTCCCACATGCAGGCGCTGGCGCTCGAGCGGCTCCGGATCGAGGCGGACCTGCGGGGAGCGGCCGCTCGAGGGGAGCTGGTGCTGCACTACCAGCCGCTGGTGAACCTCACGACCGGGTGCGCGACGGGGGTGGAGGCCCTGATCCGCTGGCAGCATCCCGCCCGTGGCCTGCTGCAGCCCGCGGCGTTCCTGCCGATCGCGGAGGACACGGACCTGATCTTCGAGGTCGGTACCTGGGTCGCCCACGAGGCCGCGCGTCGCACGGCGGCCTGGCGGGCCGCCGGGACGCCGACGCGGGTGTCGATCAACGTGTCGGCGGCAGAGCTGCTCCGTACCGACGTGGTCCGCACCATCGCCGGCGCGGTCGAGGCCGCCGGCGCCGAGCCGCGGGACCTGGTGGTCGAGGTGACCGAGTCGGCCATCCTGACCGACATCGAGTCGACCGTCGTCCAGCTGGAGGCGCTCCGGGCGCTCGGCGTCGGCGTCGCCCTCGACGACTTCGGCACGGGCTTCTCCTCGCTCTCCCACCTGCGCCAGCTCCCGGCCGACGAGATCAAGATCGACCGCACCTTCATCGCCGAGCTCGGGCACAACCCGGTCTGCGACGCCATCGTCACCTCGGTCATCACCCTCGCCCACGCCATCGACCTGGTCGTGGTCGGTGAGGGCATCGAGACCGAGGAGCAGCGCGCCCACCTCGCCCGCCTCGGCTGCGACCGCGGCCAGGGCTACCTCCTGGGCCGCCCCGCGAGCTACGCCGTCCCCGTGGCGTGACCAGCAGAGGTAGCGCTGGCTGTTGGCGGGGTGGCTGGGGCCGCTCCGCTCCGAGAAGCGGGGCCCCCGGCCGTCGCCGGGTGAGAAGTTGTTGGGCACGGTGGGTGGTGACCCCCAACGGGCGGCTTGCTCGCGAAAACGTCGCGGTCTGACTGGAGGAAGCGAGGAACGAGCGACCGGAAGGAGCAATCGCGGCGCTTTCGCGGCGCCGCCGGTCAGACGCCGACCACCAGTAACCCGTGACCGCGTCGACCGCGTCGACCGCGGTCCGGCAGCGTGGCTGCGCGAAGCGAGGACACGCTCGGACAATTCAATGCGTGGAGCCTAGGGGACTCGAACCCCTAACCCCCTGCTTGCAAAGCAAGATCGACGGCTGTCCGTTGACAACGATCGAGCGCAAATGTGCAGGTCAGACGCGGTCACCTGGGGTCATTTGTTGACAACGTTGTGCGCCGGTGAAGAACTTCGCCGTCCCGGCGGACGTTCGACGAGCTGGCCGTAATCATCGACGCGATGCCCGAACGGCTGAAGCTCCTGATCGTGCTCGCCGCCTTCGTCGGCCTGCGCGAGGGCGAACTGTTGGAATTGCGGCGCTCGGATGTCGACGTTGTGACCGACCGGATCGACGTCACCCGAAAGGTCGACAAGGACGCCGACCCGTTCGCCCGCGGCGCGCGCCCTGAGTGCGGGCGTCCGATCAGCTCACCCAAGACGGCCAAGGGAATCCGGACCGTCCACGTCTCGCCGCCGTTCCTCTCGATGCTCCAGAAGCACTTACTCGAGCACGCCGCCAAGGGACCCTCTGGCCTTCTGTTCCGCGGCGACCGAACCGACTGAGCGTCCGCTTCCTGATGGATCGCTACCGCCCGGCGCGCGAGAAGGCTGGCCGGCCGGACCTGACGATTCACCGTCTTCGCCACACGGCGCTCACGCTTGCCGGCCAGCACGGCGCCACGGCGCCGAGCTTCAGGCCCGCGCCGGCCACGCCTCCCAGGCAGCGATGTCCATCTACCAACACGCCACCCTCGGCCGCGACCGAATGCTCGCTGAGAAGATTGGCGAGACCTACCAGGAGTGGCAGGCGGGACGCCGCGACTAGGCCAGGTAGCTATGCGCCGGCTGACGCTGCGAGCTGGCCGGTGAGTCGCACTAGCAACCGCATGTGCATCCCGGCCTCGACAGGGTTCACGCGCTGGACGACCAACTCATACGGAGACTCGATGATCCGGTGCACATGGTCGAGCAGCGGGTCGGGCACGTACCCCAGGCGCTGACCGTCCTGACTCACGAGGAGCGCTCTCTCGTTGACTGGGTTGTCCGTCTCGCAACGCAACTCAAGGCGGTCGCCCGACCTGAGTTCATCGATCGCAGCTCGCTCCTCCGTCGTCAGGTAGCGGATGCCGTGAACGAGGAACGGCAGGCTGACGGTGCCTGGCTTTGGTAGAGGGGTGAGCTCGTAGGTATCACCAGTTCGCCCGCCACCCGAGACCGCCAGAACCTCCAACGGCTCTGCTTCCGAGCCGAGACCCAGAGCCTTGAGCGTTTCGGCTCTTTCTGCCCGATGCGGGTCCATCATCCGCTCCGCGAAGATCGGGAAGAGCGACTCGCTCTCGTGCACGCGACCCAGCGGAAGACCGGGCATGGCGCGCGTCACGCCGTCCGAATAGGCGAATCGGAAGATGCGGCCGTCATAACTCAGGACGCCTACCCGGCTGTAGAGGCGGGTTTCGGGGTCCTGCCGACTGACGAGGAGCTCGTCAGTCTTCAGCAACGTCGCCATGGCACAACCTCCTCTGGTTCTCCAGTACCACTCGCTCGACAAAGGTAGACGCGACCTCCGACAGTCTGCCGGGAGGCGCTTCAAGTGTCGCCTGAATAGCAGCGCCATCCAAGGCACCGACGCGCTCCAGCCAGAGACCTGCGCCACTCCGCCTCACTGCTTCCAACGCGAGATCGACCAACAATTGTTTCCGTGGCTCGAAGGGGTTCGCTCGCCCCCTGCGGGCGAATGCTTCCGGATCCTTGTCCCGCCTGTTGGCCTCGGTCATCCCTGCTCCCAGCGCACTCCCGTGGTCGTACGTCGGGGCCAGGAAGCGCGCACCGTCGACCTGACGCTCCAAGAGAGCCCAGTTGCCCGGGTGCCGATCGCCGTTAGCTATCAGGGCATCGAGCACGAGATACCCAGCGAAGACTGCGAACCCGGACAGATCGTCGATTCCTGGAGGCGGGCCTACACTCTCGAGAACCCGCTCGACGGCATCGAGCGTGTAGCCCTCATCGCGACGCATCCGCCCACCGTCGGGGTTTGACACATCCGACCGGCGCTCATAACCCTCGACCTCAGGCAAGTACGTCGCGCCCGTGTTCAGGGCAAACCCATGGGGCGTGACGTTCCGAGAGATCAGCCCCAGGTCCCCGTCCGACACAGCGAACCTACACTCGGCCGCCGGCAGGCCGATCGCCACAGCCAGCCTCGAAGTGAAGACCTCCGCGCAGTCCGTCAACGCTGACTCGGAGCCGTCTCCGGTGATCTGGCGGTACTTCCACAGCCAGTGCCGTTCTCGCGGCGCGTCGGCGTTCTCAGCTATCCATCGCTTGTTCTGATCACGCCCGCCCGGCTCGTCACGAATCACAGCCCATGCCGAGACGTCGACCTCAACCGACCTGGCAGAGCGCGCATCAGTCACGCCTGACCACCAGACCGGTTCTCCGAGCCAAGCCGCGCATCAGCTGTTGCGGGAGTCCTTGGGCGTCGGCTGGTTCAACCACGTTGGACAGTCAATCATCGTGATGCCCCTGGGCGGCGCTGGCCCGAGCCAGTGCCGCCCACTGGGCTCGAAGGTCAGGCCGCCTCGCCAGCAGCACCACCCGCGTTGTCTCGCACCCGGTTCGCCGCCTGCTCGGCGGCGTATCGGCTCGAGAACGACTCGCCGGGCGCCGCTACCTTGTCGGAGCCACGCCAGGCCCGCCAGCGCCACGAACTGCCGGCGTCCAGGTAGACCTCGTACCGCGCGGTCCGCGCCCCGGCCTTGAAGGCCGCCGCGGCCCGCCGGGCGTTGTAGGTCGACGCGAACGTCTCACCCGCCCAGGCGACCATCTCGTTGTTGCCGGCGTACAGCCACCACGTGGGGTTACCGGCCTGGTTGTTTGCAACGACGAACCGCCACATCGGCGATCCCTCCTGTCTCGCACTGTGTGCGACTCGTTGCGCGAGCTCGAGACCGGTGATGTCATTGCGGTTCCAACCGGTACGACGACATCTCATGTCTCGTGCACCTCTGCGCCCGGCCTCGCGGCCGGGCGCTTTGGCTTTTCGCGCTGCTTCTGCGCCCTCTGTGTGGGACGACTCTCCAAATCAGATCAGACCTGTCCCACGGCGCGTCTGAGGGTCGACTGCGTGTCGCCGACATTTTCGCCGACGTAACGCGCGGATAAACACCCTTGTAGTTCGGCGTGTTTGCCCCTGTTAGATGCGTAGATCGCTAATACTGCTGGGAGATCACCCCGATGTTTCGCGCGGATAGGCGGACACATGAATGACGACGCTCAGCTACTCGACCGGATCGCCGTGCCCTGCGGTCGTCTTTCATGCCGACAACCGGTGATCCAGGAGGTCGGCCCGGGCCGTCGCAAGGAGTTCTGTTCCGACACCTGTCGCCGCGGAGCAGATCGCGAGTACAAGCGAGCTAGGACCCACGTATCGACCTACAGCGAGGTACTTCGCCGAGCCCAGCACGAGGTCGCCTCGTACGGGCGGAAGGCCGAAGAGGGGGTGCTCACGCCTGACGACGTGGCCCACCTCGAAGCCCAGGCGCGGATCGCCTTCACCCGTGCCGCGACCCTGGTAGAAGTCGGCGTGCCGGAGGCCTCGGCCGCAGCCGAGCTCCGCTCGCTAGTGGAGGCGCTTGGACCGCTGCTGACTGGCGGGGTCGGCTTCGCTGCTCGGACTGCGTAGTCCCTTGCACAAGATCGAGTGGCCTCGTCGGGATGCACGAACTGTTGAGGACCCCGATCCACGAGGCCACCATCGCGGATCGCTCTCCAATCCGAGCAACAGATTCGACCGCGTCACCAGTCCCTGGCCGACGGCACGGGCCGCACCATCGCCTCAAGATCGTCGGTCTTGACCCGGATGGTCTTGCCGCACCGATAGGCCCGGAGATCACCGGCAGCGATGCGCCGGCGGATGGTCTTCGCCGAGAGACTCACCCACGAGGCGGCGGCGGGGATACTCAGCCAACGGCTTCCCTCGCCGACCACGCGACGCGCACTTCCCCCGCCAGTCCCCCTAGGGCCGGATTTCGAAGGGAACTGGAAGCTCTCGAAATGAGAGAAACCGCAGGTCTCCCTGCGGCTTCAATACGTGGAGCCTAGGGGACTCGAACCCCTAACCCCCTGCTTGCAAAGCAGGTGCGCTACCAATTGCGCCAAGGCCCCCGGAGGGTGAACCAGGCTCAGGGGAGCTGGTCGGTGGCTTCGGCCCAGAGGGCCTGCTCCGCCTTGCTCTCCTGCAGCTTCTTCGCGGCGAAGGCGAAGCCGACCGCGGCGAGTGCCATGAGCACGAGCTTCTTCACGACGTTCCCTTCCTCGAAGAAGCCCCGGTCCGCGATGCGGCCGGGGCTCTCTCTTTTGTGGGCCTAAGAGGACTTGAACCTCTGACCCCCACATTATCAGTGTGGTGCTCTAACCGTCTGAGCTATAGGCCCGGGTGGCCTGCCTCAGGGTGGAAGCCCCATCGGCAGAACCGAGGTGGAACGTTACCCGACCAGGGCCGGGCCGAACAAAACGCCAACGCCCGACGGTCACCTGCGCGGGGTCAGCGGCTCACAGGTCCTCGGCGAGGGTGACCTCGATGCCGCCGAGGAGGGCGGCGGCCATGTTGTAGAGGAACGCCGTGAGGGTGGCGCTGGCGGTGATGAGGATGACGTCGATGGCGGCCACGAGCATCGTGAAGCCGAGGACGCGGCTGGTGCCGACGTAGTCCTCGATCCGGAAGCTGGCGACGTCCTCGCCGCCGATGGCCTCCTGGACCGTGCTGTTGATCGACTCCCACACGCCGGCGGCACCGAGGACCTGCCACACCATGGCGACGGACACGACGGTGACCACGGCGAACGCGATCGACAGCAGGAAGGCGGTCTTCATGACCGACCACGGGTCGATCCGGGTCAGGCGGAGCCGTGCCCGACGCGGTCCGCGCGGGGCCGGCCGGTGCGGCTCACCGTGTGCGAGAGCGGCGGGCGCCCCCGGGGTCGGAGCATCGGCGGGGCGCGGCGGCAGGTCGGGCAGGGGCTGGGCGGGGGTGCGGCCGAAGCGGGGCTTCGACTTCGCCTCCGGCGTGCTCACGGGCGCTCCCGTAGGAACAGGCACGGTGGTCGGCTCCTTGGTGCGGTCCGACATCAAGCCTCACTCTCGCCAGGGCTCTCCGCGTCCCCTTCGTCGCCCGAGTCGACGGGCCCTTCCGCCTCGATTGTTGCATCCGCGGTGGAAACCGGCGATTCGTCCGTCTCGCCGTTCTCGACCTCTCCGTCGGCGGGGGCGGTGCCGGCGTTCTCCTCGTCGTCGACCTTGGACTCGACGGATCGGGCGACGACCGCGACGGCGTCGCCGTTCTTGGGCGACACGAACTTCACGCCCTGCGTCGAGCGTCCCTTGACCGGGAAGTTGTCGTCGATGGGGCTGCGGACGACCTGTCCGCCCTGGGTGATGGAGAGGACCTCGTCGCCGTCCTCGACGATGAAGCCCCCGACGAGGCTGCCCTTCTTCTCGTCGACGAGCTGCATGGCCTTGATCCCGAGTCCGCCGCGGCCCTGGAGCCGGTAGTCGTTGATCCGGGTGCGCTTGGCGTAACCGCCGTCGGTCATGGTGAAGACGTACTGCGGCTTCACCTCGCCGAGGTCCTCGACCACGACCTCCACGCTCGCTGCGTCCGCGTCGTGCTCGGCCAGTCCGGCTGCCTCCTCGGCTGCGACCTGGGCGGCGCGGATGACCGACATCGACAGCATCGAGTCCTCGGACCGGAACTTCATGCCGGTGACGCCCGAGGTGGCGCGACCCATCGGCCGCAGCTGGGAGTCGTCGGCGCGGAACCGGATCGCCTGCCCCTTGCGCGAGATGAGCAGGATGTCGTCGTCGGCGTTGACCAGCTCGGCGCCGATCAGCTCGTCGTCGTCCTCGCGGAAGTTGATCGCGATGACGCCGGCCTGACGCGGGCTGTTGTAGTCGCCCAAGCGGGTCTTCTTGACGAGGCCGCTGCGCGTCGCGAGCACGAGGTACGGCGCCTGCTCGTAGTCGCGGATCGCGAGGACCTGGGCGATCGACTCGTCGGGCTGGAAGCTGAGGAGCCCGGCGACGTGGCCGCCCTTGGCGTCGCGGGACGCCTCGGGGAGGTTGTAGGCCTTGGTCCGGTAGACCCGGCCGGCCGTGGTGAAGAACAGCAGCCAGTGGTGGTTGGTGGTCGCGATGAAGTGCTCGACGACGTCGTCGCCGCGCAGGCTCGCGCCGCGCACGCCCTTGCCGCCGCGCTTCTGGGTCCGGTACTGCGCGGCGAGGGTCCGCTTGGCATAGCCGCCGCGGGTGATGGAGACGACGAGCTCCTCGTCGGGGATGAGGTCCTCCATCGAGAGGTCGCCGTCGGCCGCGATGATCTGGGTACGGCGATCGTCGCCGTACTTCTCGACGATCTCGTTGAGCTCCTCCGCGACGATGCTCCGCTGCCGGGTCTCGTTGGCGAGGATGTCCTCGAGGTCGGCGATGATCAGCTCGAGCTCGGCGAGGCGGTCCATGATCTTCTGCCGCTCGAGGGCCGCGAGGCGCCGCAGCTGCATGTCGAGGATCGCGTTGGCCTGGACCTCGTCGATGTCGAGGAGCTGGATGAGGCCCTGACGGGCGTCGTCGACCTCGGGTGAGCGCCGGATGAGGGCGATGACCTCGTCGAGCATGTCGAGCGCCTTGACCAGGCCACGGAAGATGTGGGCCTGACGCTCGGCCTCGGCGAGGCGGAAGCGGGTACGCCGCTGGATGACGTCGACCTGGTGGGCGACCCAGTTGCTGATGAACTGGTCGATGGTCAGCGTGCGCGGCACGCCGTCGACGAGCGCCAGCATGTTGGCGGAGAAGTTGGTCTGCAGCTCGGTGTGCTTGAGCAGGTTGTTGAGGACGACGCGGGCGACCGCGTCACGCTTCAGCACCACGACGAGGCGCTGGCCGGTGCGACCGGAGGAGTCGTCGCGGACGTCGCTGATGCCCTGGACCTTGCCGGAGTCGGCGAGCTCGGCGATCTTGAGCGCCAGGTTGTCCG
The DNA here is from genome assembly GCF_014180715.1 of Nocardioides stalactiti. GTDB lineage: Bacteria > Actinomycetota > Actinomycetes > Propionibacteriales > Nocardioidaceae > Nocardioides > Nocardioides stalactiti. The sequence continues at coordinate 12,236 of NZ_JACEFC010000038.1, forward strand.
GGTTGACCATGTAGGGCAGCTCGGTGATCGACAGGCAGGTGCGCCCGCGGGCGTCCTCGTCGACCTCGATGACGGCCCGCTGGGTGACCGAGCCGCGGCCGGTGCGGTAGGCCTGCTCGATCCCCTCGCGCCCGACGATGAGCGCGCCGTTGGGGAAGTCGGGTCCCTTGATCCGCTCGATGAGGGCGTCCTGCAGCTCCTCACGGGTCGCGTCGGGGTGCTCGAGGGCCCACTGGGCACCCTCGGCGACCTCGCGCAGGTTGTGCGGCGGGATGTTGGTCGCCATGCCGACCGCGATGCCGGCCGACCCGTTGACGAGCAGGTTGGGGTAGCGCGACGGCAGCACCGTCGGCTCCTGCGACCGGCCGTCGTAGTTGGGCTGGAAGTCGACGGTCTCCTGCTCGATGTCGCGCACCATCTCGAGCGCGAGCGGAGCCATCCGGCACTCCGTGTAACGCATGGCGGCGGCGGAGTCGTTGCCCGGTGAGCCGAAGTTGCCCTGGCCGTGCACGAGGGGAGCGCGCATCACCCACGGCTGCGCGAGGCGGACCAGGGTGTCGTAGATCGCAGTGTCGCCGTGCGGGTGGTACTGACCCATGACGTCACCGACGACGCGCGAGCACTTCGAGAAGCCGCGGTCGGGGCGGTAGCCGCCGTCGTACATCGCGTAGAGCACGCGGCGGTGCACCGGCTTGAGGCCGTCGCGCACGTCGGGCAGCGCCCGGCCCACGATGACCGCCATCGCGTAGTCGATGTAGGCCCGCTGCATGGACGTCTGCAGCTCGATGGGCTCGATCCGGCCGCCGGGGCCCGGTCCGTCGCCGCCGAGGTTGCTCTGGGTCTCCGTCACGATCGCTCTCTCTGCTGTGTTCTATCGAAATCTAAGAAATGGGCTAGATACTCAGATATCGAGGAATCGAACGTCCTTGGCGTTGCGCTGGATGAAGGACCGTCGCTGCTCGACGTCCTCCCCCATCAGGATCGAGAAGATCTCGTCGGCCTGGGCCGCGTCGTCGAGGGTCACCTGGAGCATGAGCCGCTGCTCGGGGTTCATCGTGGTCTCCCACAGCTCCTCGGCGTTCATCTCACCCAGACCCTTGTAGCGCTGGACCGGGTTCTCCTTGGGCAGCTTCTTGCCCTGCTCGAGACCGTCGCGCATGAGCGCGTCGCGCTCGGAGTCGGAGTAGACGAACTCGTGCTCGGCCGGCTTGTTCCACCGCAACCGGTAGAGCGGGGGCTGCGCCATGTAGACGAACCCGTGCTCGATGAGCGGCTTCATGAACCGGAACAGCAGCGTCAGCAGCAGGGTGTTGATGTGGTGGCCGTCGACGTCGGCGTCGGCCATCAGCACGACCTTGTGGTAGCGCAGCTTGTCGAGGTCGAACTCCTCCTGGATGCCGGTGCCGAGGGCGGAGATGATCGCCTGGACCTCGGTGTTGGCCAGCACCTTGTCGATGCGGGCCTTCTCGACGTTGAGGATTTTGCCCCGGATCGGGAGGATCGCCTGGACCCGCGGGTCGCGGCCCTGCCGCGCCGAGCCACCGGCGGAGTCCCCCTCGACGATGAAGACCTCGCACTCCTCGGGGTTGGTCGACTGGCAGTCCGAGAGCTTGCCCGGGAGACCGCCGCCGCCCAGCAGTCCCTTGCGGTTGCGGGCGAGGTCGCGCGCCTTGCGGGCGGCGATGCGCGCGGTCGCCGCGGCCTGGGCCTTGCGGATGATCTCCTTGCCCTCGCCGGGGTTCTGCTCGAGCCAGGCACCGAGCTGGTCGTTGACGACCGACTGCACGAAGCCCTTGGCCTCGGTGTTGCCGAGCTTGGCCTTGGTCTGGCCCTCGAACTGGGGGTTGGAGATCTTGAGGCTGATGATCGCCGTCAGGCCCTCCCGGATGTCATCGCCGGTGAGCCGGTCCTCCTTCTTCTTGATGAGGCCCCACTCCTCGCCCCACCGGTTGACGAGGGAGGTCAGCGCAGACCGGAACCCCTCCTCGTGGGTGCCGCCCTCCGGAGTGTTGATCGTGTTGGCGAAGGTGTGGACCGACTCGTTGTACGACGTGGACTGCCACTGCATCGCGAGCTCGAGGCTCATCGGGTTGGGCGCGGAGTCGCCGGTCTCGGCCTCGTAGGAGATGACGGGGCTGATGACGTTCTTGCGCCGGTTGATGAAGTCGACGTAGTCCGCCAGGCCGCGGTCGTACTGGAAGACCTGCTCCAGCACCCGGTGGCCGTCGACCTCCGCGGCGTGCAGGTCGTCGGGCGCGTCGGTGTCGCCGACGATGGTCGGGTCCTCGATCGCCTCGGCGATCTCCTCGGCCGCCGGGCGCTCGTCACGCAGGACGATCCGCAGACCCTTGTTGAGGAAGGCCATCTCCCGGAAGCGGGCGGTGATGGTCTCGAGGTTGTAGGTCGTCGTCTCGAAGATGTCGGACGAGGCGAACCAGGTCACCGTCGTACCGGTGCTCTCCCCCTCCTCGAGCGGACGCACCTGGCGCAGCGGGTAGTCGGGGACGCCGAGGCTGAACTCCTGCTCCCAGACGTAGCCGCGGTTCTTGACCTCCAGCCACAGGTGGGCGGAGAGCGCGTTGACGACGGAGGAACCGACGCCGTGCAACCCGCCGGAGACCTTGTAGCCGCCGCCACCGAACTTGCCGCCGGCGTGGAGGACGGTGAGCGCGAGCGTCGCGGCCGGGAGCTCCTGACCCGGAGCGGTGTCGGTCGGGATGCCGCGGCCGTTGTCGGTCACCCTGACCGAACCGTCCGCACAGAGCGTCACGTTGATCGTGTCGCAGAAGCCGGCGAGCGCCTCGTCGACCGCGTTGTCCACGATCTCCCAGATGAGGTGGTGGAGACCGCGCTCACCGGTCGAGCCGATGTACATGCCCGGCCGCTTGCGGACGGCCTCGAGGCCCTCGAGGACCTGGATCATGGAGGCGTCGTAGTCGCCCGCAGGGGTGTTCCCGTTGGGGGTGCCGGTGCTGGGGATCGGGGTCTGCTCGGCGTCGGTCACGGCACCTCATCGGATCGGGGCTTCACGGGTGGGGACGGCTCATCCGCGCGCGGGGAGCGGGCAAGCAGAAAGCCGTTGCTCACGCGTGTGGGGCGTGCGCCCGGCCTGATCGCCATGATACCCCTCTGAGGGCCTCAGACCACGGCAGCACTCCACAAGCTGGGGGGTCTGTGGACGAAAATCGGCCCTCAGCGCCCCGTAGAGGCCATTTCCAGCGCCGAACAGGGGTGCCACCAAGGGCCAGTACGCCGGAACCCGCTTTCGGGCCCGCTCAGCGCCGGTCAGCCGTAGGTGTCGCGCGGACCGCGCCCGTCACGCAGCCCACGGCTGCCGTGCTTCCACGTCGGGGCCTGCGGGCCGAGCACCTCGACGACGGTCACCGTGCCGTTGCCGAGCTCGGTGTTGAGCCGCTTCACGAGGGTCGGGGCGAGCAGCTTGAGCTGGGTCGCCCACGCCGACGAGTCCGTCCGCACGACCAGCACGCCGTCGGTGATCGTCTCGGGCGTGGAGTGGGCGCCGATCTCCGGCCCGACCACCTCGCCCCACCGTGCGAACACCCCGCGGACCTGGAGGTCGAGGCCCCACCCGCGGCCGTCGACGAGCCGGCCGACCTCGCCCGCGAGGGTCTGCGGGTCGCGCTCGTCGGGGTAGGCGCCGCTCATCCCGCCCCCGCTCCCGCGACGGGCGCGCTGGGTGCGGGACCCGGGCCGCCGCTTCTTCCGCGTGCTCGGCACACCCGGCACCCCTGGAGCGACCGCGCCGCGCATCATCGCGCGGGCCAGGTCGAGACCGTCCGCCCGGTGCTCGTCGCTCTCGTCGTCGGCGGGACGGATGGGGTCGCGCCCGCCCGGCTCACTGCCCGGCTCGTTGCCCTGCTCATCGCTCGACACGGGTCACCTCCCCTCCCGCGACGGTGAACGTCGTACCGGCGAGCACCGACGGGACGTCCTCGGGGACCGCCGCGGTCACCAGCACCTGCTCCGCACCGGCGACCAGCTCGGCGAGCTGGGTCCGGCGGTCGGCGTCGAGCTCGGCGAACACGTCGTCGAGGATGAGGATCGGGTCGTCGCCGTCAGCACGCAACAGGTCGTACGACGCCAGCCGCAGCGCGAGCGCGAACGACCAGGACTCACCGTGCGAGGCGTAGCCCTTGACCGGGAGCCGGTTGTCCTCGCCCGGCCCGAGCGTCAGCTGGAGCTCGTCGCGGTGCGGCCCGACCAGGGTCAGGCCACGGCCGATCTCGTCGTCCTGCTTGCGCGCCAGCTCGTCGCGGAACGCGATCGCGACGAGGTCGCGCGAGGGCAGGCGCCCGACGGCCTCCTCGCCAGCGGGGTCGGCGAGCATCGTCAGGCTCGAGACGTAGGCGACGCGCGCGTCGTCGCGGGACGCCCCCCGTGCCACCGCCTCGTAGGCCTTGCCGAGGTAGGGCGCGAGGTCGGCGACGAGCGCGAGCCGCGCCTCGATCAGCTCGGACCCGGAAGCGACGAGGTGCTCGTCCCACACGGTGAGGGTGGCGATGGCGGCCTCACGGCTGCTGCCGCGCGCGGCGTAGATGGTCTTGAGAAGGCTGTTGCGCTGCCGGAGCACCCGTTCGTAGTCGGCGCGCACGCCGGCGAGCCGCGGGGTGCGCAGCACCAGCAGGTCGTCGAGGAACCGCCGCCGTTCGGACGGATCGCCCTTGACCAGTGCCAGGTCCTCGGGGCTGAAGACGACGGTGCGCAGGATCCCGACGATGTCGCGCGCCCGGGGCAGCGGCGACTTGTTGATCCGTGCCCGGTTGGTGCGCCCGGGGTTGAGCTCGACCTCGAGCACCGCGGTCCGACCGTCCCGGACGACGGCCGCCCGGACCAGTGCCTGCTCCGCGCCCGCGCGGATGAGGGGCGCGTCGGTCGCGACCCGGTGCGAGGAGAGCCGCGAGAGGTAGTCGACGGCCTCGACGAGGTTGGTCTTGCCCTGCCCGTTGCGCCCCACGAACGCCGTGACCCCGGCGTCGAGCGGCACCTCGACGTCGCCGTACGACCGGAAGTCGTGGAGGGTCAGGTGCGAGACGAACACCCCCTCATCATCCCCCGCCCGGCCACGGGAACGGGCCGGGTGGGCCGCTATTTACGAATGCGTCGCGGGAACGATGTTTGAACAGCGACCGGGAGACCTAGGCTGCACCCCATGACTCAACCTCCAGTTCCCCCGCCGCCGGGCGGCTACGGCGCCCCGGTCCCGCCCCAGGTCAACCCCGGTGGCCCCTTCTTCGTGTCGCTGCTCGGCCAGGAGCAGGGCCCTGTCGACTTCAACACCCTCGCCCAGATGGCCGTCTCCGGCCAGATCAAGGGCGACACCCCCGTCCGGTCCGCCGAGAGCCAGCAGTACGTCGCGGCCAAGGACGTCCCGGGTCTCTACTCCGACAAGGAGTGGCTGACCGTCGTGCTGCTGTCGTGGCTGCTCGGCACGTTCGGTGTGGACCGCTTCTACCTCGGCCAGACCGGTCTGGGTCTCGGCAAGCTCTTCACCTGCGGTGGCTGCGGCATCTGGGCGCTCTACGACCTCATCATGTTCGCGCTGCGCAAGCAGCACGACGTCGACGGTCGCCCGTTCCGCTGATCCTCGGATCGACCCGATGAGCACCACGACCCCGTCCACCACCGAGAAGACCTCCCCCGGGAGCCTTCTCGGACGCGTCCGCAGCGGCACCACCGCTGCCGATGTCGTCGCGGTGGGCGGGGTCGTCGCCATCGGTACGTCGTTCCTCCTCTCCCCCGACCACATCGAGGACGGGCCGGTCATCTGCCCGTTCCGCGCCCTCACCGGGCTGCCGTGCCCGGGCTGCGGCCTGACCCGCTCGTGGGTCTATGCCGCCCACGGCTGGTGGCGTGAGTCGTTCGCGTCGAACCCGTTCGGGCTGGTCGTGGTCGCCGGCCTGCTGGCGCTCGCCGTGACGGTCGTCGTACGACGGGCGCGACGCCGGGCCACCCCCGACCTCGACCGGGTCCTGAGGCACCCGGTCGCCATCGCCATCGGCGCCGTCTGGCTCGCCTGGGCGCTCGTGCGCCTGGTCACCAGCCTGTAGCGGTCAGGCCTGCCGGGTCACGCCTTCTTGGTCACGGCGTGACCACCGAAGCCGTTGCGCATCGCGGCGATCGCCTTCATCGCCATGTCGTCCTCCTGGCGGGACACGAAGCGCGCGAACAGGCTCGCGGAGATCGCCGGCATCGGCACGGCGTTCTCGATCGCCGCCTCCACCGTCCACCGACCCTCGCCGGAGTCCTCGGCGTAGCCGCGGAGCCCGTCGAGGTGCTCGTCAGCACGAAGCTGGTCGACGAGCAGGTCCAGCAACCAGGAGCGGACGACCGTGCCGGTTCGCCAGGACGCGAAGATCTCGGGCACGTTGTCGACGATGTCGACCTTCTCGAGCAGCTCCCAGCCCTCGGCGTAGGCCTGCATCATGGCGTACTCGATGCCGTTGTGGACCATCTTGGCGAAGTGCCCGGCGCCGGGTCGCGTCCCACAGTGAACAAGCCCGTCGGGTGTGTCAGCCGGCTTGAGGGCCTCGAACGCCGGCATCACCTTGGCCGCGTCGTCGGCCGCACCGCCGTACATCAGGGCGTAGCCGTTCTGAAGTCCCCAGACCCCGCCGGACACCCCGCAGTCGACGAACCCGATGCCGTTCTCCGCCAGGGAGGCAGCATTGAGGGCGTCGTCGGTGTACTTGGAGTTGCCGCCGTCGACCACCAGGTCGCCGGCACCGAGCAGGCTCTTGAGCTCGGCGATCGTCGAACGCGTCGGGTCACCCGCCGGGACCATCACCCACACGACCTTGGGTGAGGGCAGGGCGTCGACGAGAGCCTCGAGGCTCTCCACGTCGGAGATCTCCGGGTTGCGGTCGTAGCCGACCACGGTCAGACCGGCGTTGCGCATGCGGGTGCGCATGTTGCCACCCATCTTGCCGAGCCCGATGAGTCCGATGTGCATGCGCTGCTCCCCTTGCTAGACGGTCATCCCAGGAGACGGCGAGGCATCAGCAGGTAGCGGAAGGAGCCGGCCGTGTCGGAGGCCGACTCGTCGTCCGTGCCTGTGATGACCACCGGCTTGGAGGCCTGCGTGAAAGCAAGCTCGACCACAGCCTCGTCGACGGCGCCCAGCCCGTCGAGGAGGAACTGCGGGTTGAAGCCGGTGACCAGGTCCTCGCCCTCGATCTGGGCCTCGACCGACTCCGAGGCCTGGGCCTCGTCACCGGAGCCGGCGTCGAGGACGAGCACGCCGTCCTTGAACGCGAGCTGGACGGCCGTGTTGCGCTCGGCCACGAGAGATACGCGCTTGAGGGACTCGATGAGCGAGGCCTTGTCGAGCTTGGCGACGGTCAGCTTCTCGGTGGGGAAGAGGCTGCGGACCTTGGGGAACTCGCCGTCGAGGAGCCGGGTCGTCGTCCGGCGGACCCCGCCGGGGCCGCTCCCCTCGAAGCCGATGAGCCCGTCACCGGCGCCGGTGGCCGAGAGCGCGATCGTGACCTCGGGACCCGCGGTGAGCGACTTGGCCGTGTCACCGAGGACCTTGGCCGGCACCAGGGCGGCGACGCTGGCATCGGGTTGACCAGGGTTCCATGCGAGCTCGCGCTGGGCGAGGCGGAACCGGTCGGTGGCGAGGAGGGCGATGGTGTCGCCCTCGATCTCGATCCGGACGCCGGTCAGCACCGGGAGCATGTCGTCGCGGCCGGCGGCGGTGACGGCCTGGCTGACCGCGTGGGCGAAGGCGTCGCTGGAGACGGTGCCGGTGGCCGCCGGCATCGACGGGATCGACGGGTAGTCCTCGACCGGCATCGTCTGCAGGGAGAAGCGAGCAGAACCACAGGTCAGCGAGACCCGGGAGCCGTCGATCATCACGTCGACCGGCTTGGCCGGGAGGCTGCGACAGATGTCGGCCAGCAGACGACCGCTGACGAGGGCGGATCCTTCGTCGCTCACGTCGGCCTGGAGCGTCGCCCGGGCGGACGTCTCGTAGTCGAACGTCGAGAGCACGAGGCCTTCGTCGCCCGCCTCGATGAGGAGGCCGGCGAGGACGGGGGCGCTGGGGCGGACAGGCAGGCTGCGGGCCGCCCAGGCGACGGCGTCGGCGAAGACGTCACGATCGACACGGAACTTCACGATGCGTCCTTACACAGAAGCGGGAGGTACGGGTGGGTGCGTCGCGTGGGGAATGACACGAATGTGCGCAGGGTGCATCCTGCCACGCGGTCGGTTCTCCACAGAGAGATGGCGGAGACATTGTTCCGGTGATCTCGGAGCATAGGAATTATGGGAGTAGTCATAGCGTCGGTGGAATCTGTGGAGAAGTCGTCTTCCTGCAGGTGAGGCGGTGTTTCGGGTTGTGAGTCGCGCTGTGGACTCGGCCCGTGGACCGTAGGCGTCGATGTGGAGGACCGGCGGCTGTGGAATCACAGGACCCGTCTGGCCACAGAATCCTCCCCGTGTAGTTCGCACCAATTCGGGGGCGTCGTCCACAGGTCGGGGTCCGTGGGTTCAGCCCTGGCGGGCCTGCATCTTGACGCGGTTGGTGAGCTCGCTGACCTGGTTGAAGACGGCGCGGCGCTCGCCGAGGAGCTGGTTGATCTTCCGCTCTGCGTACATGACCGTCGTGTGGTCGCGGTTGCCGAACTGGGCGCCGATCTTGGGAAGGGACAGCCCGGTGAGCTCGCGACAGAGGTACATCGCGATCTGACGGGCCATCACGAGGTGCCGTCCGCGGCTCGGTCCGGTGAGCTCCTCGATGGAGAGCCCGAAGTACGCCGCGGTCTGGGCGATGATGAGCGGCGCGGTGATCTCGGGCTCGCCGCCCTCGGGGATGAGGTCCTTGAGCACGATCTCGGCCAGCGTGAGGTCGACGTCCTGGCGGTTGAGGTTGGCGAACGCCGTGACCCGGATCAGTGCACCCTCGAGCTCGCGGATGTTGGTCTGGATCTTGCTGGCGATGAACTCGAGGACGTCCGGCGGCGCGGTGAGGCGGTCCATCGCGGCCTTCTTGCGCAGGATCGCGATCCGGGTCTCGAGGTCCGGCGGCTGCACGTCGGTGATGAGACCCCACTCGAAGCGGTTGCGAAGACGGTCCTCGAGGGCCTCGAGCTTCTTCGGCGCCTGGTCGGAGGTGAGGACGATCTGCTTCTGCGCGTTGTGGAGGTAGTTGAAGGTGTGGAAGAACTCCTCCTGCGTCTGGGTCTTGCCCTGCAGGAACTGGATGTCGTCGATGAGGAGGACGTCGACCTCGCGGTAGCGCTTCTTGAAGCGGTCCTGCCGGTCGTCGCGGATCGAGTTGATGAACTCGTTGGTGAACTCCTCGGAGCTGACGTAGCGCACCTTCGCGCCGGCGTAGAGGCTGCGCACGTAGTGACCGATGGCGTGGAGCAGGTGGGTCTTGCCCAGGCCGGAGTCGCCGTAGACGAGCAGGGGGTTGTAGGACTTGCCGGGCGCCTCGGAGACGGCCACGGCAGCCGCGTGAGGGAACCGGTTGGACGACCCGATGACGAAGGTCTCGAAGGTGTACTTCGGGTTGAGGCGCGCCTCGGTGGACGGGTTCGCCGGGTGGCCGGACGGCGTGAGCGGCGCCTGCGCCGGCGGGAACGGGGAGCGGACGGGCTCGACCTCAGGCGTGGCCGGCTCGTCGTAGGTCGACGAATCGATCTGTCGATTTGTCGACATGTCGCCGAATCCATTCGCCTCCGGAGGCTCCGCGTCGAGGTGCGACGGCACAGGCTCGCGTACGGCGTCGGGGTGCTGGAGCAGGCTGGGGTCGACGGTCACCGCCAGCTGGACGTCGTGCCCGAAGCGATCGGTGAGCGCGTCCTCGAGGTGGCCGCGGACGCGACCCTCGAGCCGCTTGCGGGTGAAGTCGTCGGGGACCGCGACGATGGCGGTCGTGCCGTGCAGGGTGACCGGCCGGCTGGCCTGGAGCCACGCGCGCTGAGGTGCCTGCAGCTCCTCGATCACCGAGAGCCAGGCCTCCTCCAGGCGCGTGAGCGCCGGGTCGGTCCCGGGTCGGTCGGTGCGGGTGACCTCCTGGTCGTCGTTCCCCGTCACGTCTTCCTCTCCCCATCGTCGCCCGTCGATGCTGCGCACCGTCGGTTTTCTCCAGACTCGTGGCAGCACCTCTGAGTGCTACCTCCACAAGTTTGTCCACAGGCTGTGAACAGATGATCGCTGCTCGCGTCAGTGACGCGCCGAGGCTGTTCCGGATCGCACTCGGACACTCGTTTGTGCAGGTCAGGCGCCAGTTCGTGGACCTGAGGCCGATCCTTGCTTCGACGAGTGGGCCACCGTGCTGCCCGAACCGGCGGGGAATCCCGGAGAGGCCGAACCTAGCCGTGCCCGGCCTGTGGATCAACCCGTTCTCCACAGGTTCTCACGCTGATGTCCACATCCGTCCGGCGGGGTGTGCGCCGTGTGGTGTGATTCCCGCGTAGAGTCACACGTTTCGTCGGTTTGACCCTGTTGTCGTCGCCCGCGTACCGTTGTGCGGTCATCCGGTGTCGACCGGTGCCGCATGTCCGTGGCCGCCCCATCCGGGGATGCTCCGCGGACGCGCGGTGCCAGCCGAAAGCTGCACCAGGTCATCCGGACGGGCACACCTGGCGTGTGCTCGTTCGACCGGGCCGCACCGGATGGCCCTTCCCAAGACTTTCCATCTGAGAGGTCCATCGTGAGCAAGCGGACGTACCAGCCGAACAACCGTCGTCGTCACAAGAAGCACGGCTTCCGACTGCGGATGCGCACCCGCGCTGGCCGCGCCATCCTGGCGAACCGCCGCCAGAAGGGCCGCAAGAGCCTCGCTGTCTGAGGCAGCGGGCCATGCCCCTGGCAGCCGACGCGGCGGCCGTGCGGGCTGACTGGAGGGCACCTTGCTGCCTCCCGACCGCCGGCTGACCCGCCCTACCTCCTTCCGACACGCCATCAAGGCGGGCCGTCGGTCGGGTTCGCGCACCCTGGTGACGCACCTGGCGGTGGCGGAGGAGCCCGTGGGCGACCAGCCGCGCATCGGGTTCGTGGTCAGCAAGGCCGTGGGCAACGCCGTCACCCGCAACCGGGTCAAGCGACGGTTGCGTCACGCGGCGGCGCCTCTCCACGACCGGCTTCCGGCCGACGCCCTGCTCGTCGTACGGGCCCAGCCCGCCGCTGCTGCCGCATCCGCGGCGGAACTGGCGGCAGATCTCGAGCGTTGCCTGGACAAGAGCCTCGGCGCGTCCGTCGCCGGCTCCGAACAGGTGGCCCTGTGAAGTGGGTGCTGGTCGCGCTGCTGCGTGGCTACCGCGCGGTGATCAGCCCGCTCTACGGAGAGGTGTGCCGCTACTACCCCTCGTGCTCGGCCTATGCCCTGGAGGCCGTGCGGACGCACGGCAGCATCAAGGGCAGCTGGCTGGCCGTCCGACGCCTGGCCCGCTGCCACCCGTGGGCCCCCGGCGGCGTCGACCACGTTCCCCCTGCATCCCCGGCACTCCGGGGCCACCGTTGCGCGAGCAACGGTGATCACATTGAACAAGGAGTCTGAGTGGGCATCCTCGGCGACATCGGCCACTTCATCATGGTGCCGCTGTACTACATCATCTCGGCGGTGCTGATCGGCTGGCACAAGCTGTTCACCCTGCTCGGGCTCGACCCGGAGGGTGGTGCTGCCTGGGCCCTCTCGATCATCGGACTCACGCTCGTCATCCGAGCGGCGCTGATCCCGCTCTTCGTGAAGCAGATCAAGTCGAGCCGCAACATGCAGCTGATCCAGCCCAAGGTGCGGGAGCTGCAGAAGAAGTACGGCCACGACCGGCAGAAGCTGGCCGAGGAGACCATGAAGCTCTACAAGGACGCGGGCACGAACCCGTTCGCGTCCTGCCTGCCGATCCTGCTGCAGATGCCGATCTTCTTCGCGCTGTTCCGCCTCCTCGACCAGGCGGCCAAGCACAACAAGGCGCACGGGTTCCTGACCGAGAACCTCGCTCGACAGTTCGGTGAGTCCGAGGTCTTCGGCAAGATCCCGCTCGCGGACTCGTTCTGGGGTGCCACGCCCTGGGGCGCCGGCGCGGACAACGGTGCCGTCGTGGCGGTCGCGGCCTTCCTCGTGCTGGCGATGACCGCCACCACGTTCACGACGCAGCGCCAGCTGATGGCCAAGAACATGCCGGCCGACGCCATGACGGGCCCCTACGCCCAGCAGCAGAAGATGCTGCTCTACATCCTCCCGGTGGCGTTCGGCCTCGGCGGTGTCGCGTTCCCGATCGGTGTCCTCCTGTACTGGACCACCTCGAACCTGTGGACGATGGGCCAGCAGTTCTACGTCATCCGCAACAACCCGGCGCCCGGCACGCCTGCCTTCAAGGCCAAGCAGGACCGGGACAAGGCCAAGGCCGTGAAGCACCCGGAGAAGTACGCCAGCTACGACGCGGTCGCCGAGGCGGACGCGATCCCCGAGCCTGAGCAGCGTCCGGCCCAGCGGGTCCAGCCCAAGAAGCAGACCCGTTCCCAGCGCAAGACCGGCGGCAAGCCGGGCACCGGAACCAACCCGAACAAGGGAGGCACCAAGTGAGCACCGAGACCGACATCCACGAGACCGACGTCGACGAGACCGACGTCGAGCAGACCGACGTCGACGAGACCGACGCTGAGGCACCTGCTGCGGAAGGTGCTCTCGTCGAGCGCCTCGAGCGCGAGGGCGACATCGCCGCCGACTACCTCGAGGAGCTCCTCGACATCGGCGACCTGGACGGCGACCTGGACATGGACGTGGAGGCCGATCGGGCCGCCGTCTCCATCGTCGGCGCCGACCTGGCGCAGCTGGTCGGGCAGGACGGCAAGGTCCTGGAAGCCCTGCAGGAGCTGACGCGGCTCGCGGTCTACCGCGAGACCGGCGAGCGCTCGCGCCTGATGCTCGACATCTCCGGCTTCCGAGCGGACAAGCGTTCGCGCCTGACCAAGCTCGGCGAGGACACGGCCGCGCAGGTCAAGGAGTCGGGCCGGTCGGTGTCCCTCGACGCGATGTCGCCGTTCGAGCGCAAGATCGTCCACGACGCGGTGGCCGCGGCCGGGCTGCGGTCGGAGTCCGAGGGCGTCGAGCCGCGACGCTACGTCGTGGTCCTCCCGGCGGACTGACCGGGGACGTTTCACGTGAAACCTCCCGTCGGCGACGCCGGCGGACTGGGGCCCGCACCTGACGTGGTGCGGGCCCTCTTCGCCTCCGGACGTCTTCCCCTCCTCCAGCGCTACGCCGAGCTGCTCGCGACCGACGGTGTCGTCCGCGGTCTCATCGGCCCCCGTGAGGTCCCTCGGCTCTGGGACCGCCACCTGGTCAACTGCGGTCTCCTCGCCCTGGCTGTCCCGGAAGGGGCCACGGTCGCCGACATCGGCTCGGGCGCGGGTCTGCCGGGCCTTGTGCTGGCGCTCGCTCGCCCCGACGCCCAGGTGACCCTCGTCGAGCCGCTGCTGCGACGGACCACCTTCCTCGAGGAGGTCGTCGCCGAGCTCGGGCTGGTCAACGTCGAGGTCCGGCGCGATCGGGCTGACGCGCTCCACGGCACGGCCACGTACGACGTCGTGACGGCTCGGGCGGTGGCCGGTCTCGAGAAGCTCGCGGGCTGGTGCCTCCCGCTGGTCGCTCCGACGGGTGCGCTGGTGGCGATGAAGGGCGACTCGGCCGAGCAGGAGATCGCCGAGGCGTGGCCCGTGCTGAAGAAGCGGGGGTGCGCGCGCCCGGTCGTCGAGGACCTTCATTCCCCCGCCCTCGAGGGCTTGGACGCAGGTGCAGCGACCATGCGCGTCGTCCGGGTTACCTGGGCCGATCCATCACGAGTATCGTTGCCGACTTCGGGTGGGCCCGCTCGACGGCGGCGACGCCCCCACTGAGTTTTCCACCGGTTCGGACCCCCGTCCTGAGCCTGATTCTCCACAGTCCGTCCCCCTTTTTCCACAGGAGGCCCCGGTGTCGGGTGATCCCACCGACCACGGCTACAACCCCTCGTCCGGCGACGTTTCACGTGAAACAGAGAGCGACGTTTCACGTGAAACCGCCTTCGCGGTCCGTACGGCCGGCGACCTGGTGAGTCTCGGTTCCGACCTCGACGACCTCCAGACCCCGCTCGCCGTCGAGGCCCAGCACTCGGTCATCGCGCGCCAGGGCATCCAGCGGCACCCGGTCCCCCGACCGGAGGCCACCCGGGTCTTCGTCGTCGCGAACCAGAAGGGCGGCGTCGGCAAGACCACCTCGACGGTCAACATCGCCGCGGGCCTGTGCGAGCTCGGCCAGCGCGTGCTCGTCGTCGACCTCGATCCGCAGGGCAACGCCTCGACCGCACTCAACGTCGACCACCGCCAGGGCACGGCGGGGACCTACGAGGTCCTCGTGGACGGGATGTCCCTCGAGGAGGTCATCAAGCCGTGCCCCGACAACGAGGGGCTTGACGTCGTCCCCGCGACGATCGACCTCGCTGGCGCGGAGATCGAGCTCGTCAGCGTCGTCGCCCGCGAGGGGCGCCTGAAGAAGGCGATCCTCGCCCACCCCAAGGTGGGTACCGCGGCCGAGGCCGGCGAGGAGCGCTACGACTACGTGCTCATCGACTGCCCGCCGTCCCTGGGACTGCTGACCCTCAACGCGCTGGTGGCCGGCGCGGAGATGATGATCCCGATCCAGGCCGAGTACTACGCGCTGGAGGGCCTGGGTCAGCTGCTCGCGACCGTCGACATGGTCCGGGCCCACCTCAACCCCGACCTGGCCGTCTCCACCATCGTCCTGACGATGTACGACGCGCGCACTCGGCTCGCGGCGGGCGTCGCGCAGGAGGTGCGCGAGCACTTCGGCGACCAGGTGCTCAAGACCGCGATCCCGCGCTCGGTCCGGGTCTCGGAGGCCCCGTCGTACGGCCAGACGGTGATGACCTACGATCCGGGTTCGCCGGGCGCTCTCAGCTATCTGGAAGCCGCGCGGGAGATCGCGATCCGAGGGAGCCTCCGATGAGCACGAACGCACCGCGCCGCGGCCTGGGACGGGGCCTCGGCTCGCTGATCCCCACCGCTCCTCCCCCCGGCGAAGGTGCGGTCGTCACGGAGCCGCGCCCCGATGCCGACCCGACGGGCAGCGACGCGTCGACCGCGCCGGCCACCCCGAGCGGTCCGGTGCCGGCCGGCGGCCCCGAGCTGGTCCCGGTGGAGGGTGCGTACTTCACCGAGCTCGACCCGACCTCGATCCAGCCGAACCACGTCCAGCCCCGCCAGGTCTTCGAGGAGGAGGCGATGGCGGAGCTGGTGCACAGCGTCCGCGAGGTCGGTCTGCTCCAGCCGATCGTCGTGCGCGAGCTGGCGCCGGGTTCCTACGAGCTCATCATGGGCGAGCGGCGCTGGCGTGCCGCCCAGAAGGCCGGGCTCGAGAAGATCCCCGCCATCGTCCGGCAGACCGACGACGGCGACATGCTCCGCGACGCGCTGCTGGAGAACCTGCACCGGTCCCAGCTCAACCCGCTGGAGGAGGCTGCGGCCTACGCCCAGCTGCTCGAGGACTTCGGCTGCACCCACGACGACCTCGCCCAGCGGATCGGCCGCTCGCGCCCCCAGATCAGCAACACCCTGCGGCTGCTCAAGCTGAGCCCGGCGGTCCAGCGGCGGGTTGCCGCCGGTGTGCTCTCGGCGGGTCACGCCCGTGCGCTGCTCGCCGTCGCCGACGGTGAGATCCAGGACCGGCTGGCGCAGCGGGTCATCGCCGAGGGCATCAGCGTCCGTGGCCTGGAGGAGATCGTCGCCGTCGGCGACACCGGCTCCTCGAAGAGCCGGGCCGCGCACGCCAAGCCGTTCGCGCCCGGCCTCGTCGAGCTCTCCGACCGGCTGGCCGACCGACTCGAGACGCGGGTCAAGATCGACCTCGGCAAGGCGAAGGGCAAGGTCACCGTCGAGTTCGCGACGCTGGAGGACCTGCGCCGGATCGTCGACCTGATCGACCCGCGCAACCGGGCCGACCGACCGATCTGAAGCGCGTCAGGGGCGGCTAGAACCGCCCTGACCTGCGGAAACGTCAAATGTCGACAAAACGACAAATCAACTTGTCGACAAGTCGCTAGGACTACTTGTCGCCCTTCTCGGCAGCCTTCTCCGCAGCCCTGGCAGCCCTCTTGGCGGCTCGCTCCTTCAGCTCCTCGGCGTCGAGGACGGCGGCCTCCTCCGGCGTCGGGGCAGAGCCGCCGAAGCGCGCCGGCGTCCACCACGAACCGGGCTGCTTCTCGTCCTCGGGATAGGCCGCGATCACCTCGTCGAGCATCGCGGCCATCCGGGCGCGCAGCTCCTCGGACTCGGCGATCGGGTCCTCGCCGGTCGGGTACATCGGCTCGCCGACCTTGACCGCGATGGTCTTGCGGGAGCGGGAGAAGTCCCTGGGGTGGTCCTTGGTCATCAGCCGGTGCGCGCCCCAGACGATCACCGGGATGAGCGGCACGCCGGTCTCGGCAGCGATCCGGACCGCACCCGTCTTGAGCTCCTTGATCTCGAACGAGCGCGAGATCGTCGCCTCCGGATAGATGCCGACGACCTCACCCATCTCGAGGTAGCGCTTCGCGTCCTCCATCGACTGGAGGCCCGACCCGCGGTCGACCCGGATGTGGTGGAACGAGCGCAGCAGGTGACCGATGCCGGCCTTGTCCATCATCTCGCGCTTGATCATGAACCGGACCAGGCGCTTGGAGGGGTTCGCCCCGAGCCCGCCGTAGATGAAGTCGACGTAGCCGGTGTGGTTGATCGCCAGCAGCGCACCTCCTGTGCGCGGGACGTGGTCGGTCCCGGAGAGCTGGAAGCGCTGGCCGAGGACCCGGAAGAGGAGCTTGGCGGTGACGATGACGGGCGGGTAGGTGATGTCGCGCACCGGGCGATTCTGACAGCCCCTGCCTGCAGATGCGACTGGGGTGAGGGTCAGATCAGCCGGTGAGATTTCATCCTCAGCGAACAAAAACGAAACGATCTACCGACGGGTAGCCAGGAATTCCGCGATCCGCCCGATGGCTTCCTCGAGGACGTCGACGTCGGGGAGCGTGACCAGCCGGAAGTGGTCGGGTGTCGGCCAGTTGAAGCCGGTGCCGTGGGTGACCAGGATCTTCTTCGCCCGGAGCAGCTCGATCACGAACTGCTCGTCGTCGTCGATGGCGTAGACATCGGGGTCGAGCCGCGGGAAGCAGTACAGCGCGCCCCGGGGCTTGACCGACGTCACGCCCGGGATCTCGTTGAGCAGCCGGTGCGCGAGCATGCTCTGCTCGTAGAAGCGTCCGCCGGGCACGATGAGCTCGTTGATGGACTGGTAGCCGCCCAGCGCCGTCTGGATGGCGTGCTGGGCCGGCACGTTGGCGCACATGCGCATGTTGGCGATGAGGGTGAGACCCTCGAGGAACTCCTCGGCGATCTCCTTGGGGCCGGAGATCATCACCCAGCCTGCCCGGTAGCCGCACACGCGGTAGGCCTTCGAGAGGCCGCTGAACGTCAGGCAGAGGACGTTGCTGCCGGCGGCCGCCGCGGCGTGGTGGTGGACCGCGTCGTCGAACAGGATCTTCTCGTAGATCTCGTCGGCGAACACGACGAGCTGGTGGCGGCGGGCGATGTCGACCAGTGCCGCGACCATCTCCTTGCTGTAGACGGCACCCGTGGGGTTGTTGGGGTTGATGATGACCAGGGCGTGGGTGTTGTCGGTGATCTTGGACTCGATGTCCTCGAGGTCCGGCATCCAGTCGTTGTCCTCGTCGCACCGGTAGTGCACCGGCGTCCC
Source organism: Nocardioides stalactiti (assembly GCF_014180715.1). Lineage (GTDB taxonomy): Bacteria > Actinomycetota > Actinomycetes > Propionibacteriales > Nocardioidaceae > Nocardioides > Nocardioides stalactiti. The sequence goes on from NZ_JACEFC010000038.1 coordinate 29,991, forward strand.
GCCCGACAAGGTCACCGCGCCCGTCCAGAGCGGGTAGTCGGGGGCAGGGACCAGCACCTCGTTGCCGTCGTCGAGGAAGGCCTGGAGCACCATCGAGATGAGCTCGGAGACGCCGTTGCCGATGAAGACGTCGTCGACGTCGGTGTCCCGGAGGCCGCGGGACTGGTAGTACTGCGCGACCGCGGTCCGCGCGGAGTAGATGCCCTGGGAGTCGCTGTAGCCCTGCGACTCGTGCAGGTGGTGCATGACGTCGGCGAGGATCGCCTCGGGCGCCTCGAAGCCGAACGGCGCGGGATTGCCGATGTTGAGCTTCAGGATGCGGTGGCCCTCGGCCTCGAGGCGCTGGGCCTCGACGAGGATCGGGCCCCGCACGTCGTAGCGGACGTTGCGGAGCTTCTGGCTCTGGCGGATCTTGCGCACGCCTGCATTCTCGCAGCCGGGCCTGGCCGACTCCACGGAGATACCGCCGTGGAAGATCTACCCTGGTGTCGTGGCCCGGACGACGGTCCCCTTCACCCTCGACCACCTCGACGCGCTCGACGCGTTGGGGCTGCCGTGCCGCGCCTGCCTGTTCTGGGAGCTCGACCCGGTCCGCCGCGGTCGGTTGACCGACGAGACCACCCGGGCCGAGGTCAAGGACGCCTGGATGTCGGAGGTCCTGCGCGAGTGGGGATCGTGCGGCAGGGTCGCGATCGTCGACGGGTCGCCGGTGGGCTACCTGACCTACGCGCCGCCCTCCTACGTGCCCGGCGCCGCCGCGTTCCCGACCGGACCCGTCTCACCCGACGCGGTGCTGCTGGTCACGGCACACGTCGCCGACGGGTACGACGAGGCGGGCATCGGGCGGCTGCTCGTGCAGGGGATGGCGCGCGACCTGTCCGGGCGCGGCGGGATCAAGGCCGTCGAGGCGTTCGCGTACGGCGGCAACCGGCTCGCCCCCGAGTCCGGCTGTCTGTTGCCGGCGGAGTTCCTCGCCCGGGTCGGCTTCAAGACCCATCGACCACACCCCCGGACGCCCCGGATGCGGATGGAGCTGCGCTCGCTGGTCACCTGGCGCGACGAGGTCGAGGCCGCGATCGAGCGGTTGGTGGGCGTCGTCCGTCCCAAGAAGAACCCCAGTCCGGCTCACCGGTCCGAGCTCAACTGAGGCGCTGCTGGCCGAAAAGCGGGATAGTCCCCCCGGAAAAGCACCAGTTCGAGCGTGGAACCGGTGCTTTCCCGGGGGGACTATCCCAGGTGATCAGGCGATGAAGTCGGCCAGCTCGTTGAGGATCGCGGCCTTGGGGCGCGCACCGACGATGGTCTTCACGACCTCGCCGTTCTGGTAGACGTTGATCGTCGGGATGCCGGTCACCCGGTAGGACGCGGGGGTCACCGGGTTCTCGTCGACGTTCATCTTGAAGAAGGTGATCTTGTCGCCGTGGCTGGCGCTGATCTCGTCGAGGATCGGGGCGACCTGGCGGCACGGACCGCACCACTCGGCCCAGAAGTCCACGAGCACCGGCTTGTCGGACTTGAGGACCTGGGTGTCGAATTCGGCGTCGGTCACGGCTGCGATGTTGCCCACGGTTCTTCCTTTCGTGGCGGATCAGTGAGAGTTACTGGTGAACACGACCTGCGGGCTGCTTGTTCCCGCCGGTGTGGGCTCGGTCAGGCAGGCTGCCCGACGGAGGTGGCGACCTCGGCCTGCGTCGCCTCGGCAGAGCCTGCCGAGGACGACACGTGGTCGAGCATCGCGAGGTAGCGCTCCGCGTCGAGCGCGGCGGCACATCCGGTCCCGGCGGCGGTGATCGCCTGCCGGTAGTGGTGGTCGACCAGGTCGCCCGCGGCGAAGACGCCGGGCAGGTTGGTCGCCGTGCTGGGGTGCTTGACCAGCACGTAGCCGTTCTCGTCGAGGTCCACCTGGCCGGTCAGCAGCTCCGAGCGCGGCTCGTGGCCGATCGCGATGAACAGCCCGGTCGCCGCCAGGTCGCGGGTCTCGCCCGTCACGGTGTCGCGCAACGTGATCGACTCCAGCGACTCCTCGCCGTTGATCGAGGCGACCTCGGAGTTCCACTCGATCTCGAGCTTGGGGTCGGCGAAAGCGCGCTCCTGCATGATCTTGGAGGCCCGCAGCGAGTCACGACGGTGGATGAGCGACACCTTGCTGCCGAAGCGGGTCAGGAACGTCGCCTCCTCGATCGCGGAGTCACCGCCGCCGATGACCGCGATGTGCTGCTCGCGGAAGAAGAAGCCGTCGCACGTGGCGCAGTACGACACCCCGCGGCCCGAGAGCTTCTCCTCGTTGTCGAGGCCGAGCTTGCGGTAGCCGGAGCCGGTCGCGAGGATCACCGACCGCGCGGTGTAGGTGTCGGTCGCGGTCTTCACGACCTTGACGTCACCGGTGAGGTCGACCTCGACCACGTCGTCGGTGATGAGCTCGGCGCCGAACCGCTCGGCCTGCGCCCGCATCTCGTCCATGAGCGCCGGGCCCTGGATGCCGTCGCGGAAGCCCGGGAAGTTCTCGACCTCGGTGGTGTTCATGAGCGCGCCACCGGCGGTGACGGAGCCCTCGAACACCAGGGGCGCCAGCTGGGCGCGTGCGGCGTAGACCGCAGCGGTGTAGCCGGAGGGGCCGGAGCCGATGACGATGACGTTGCGCGGCTCGGTCGAGGGAGCGTCGGACATGGTGGAGGACCTCATCGCTGGGGGATCGCGGGCGGAACGGATGCGTGCTGCATCACCGGTGCAACCCCGATCGTAAGGGGCACATTCCCCGAGGTCAGCCCCGGTCAGCCTCGCGTGGGCAGCGTGGTCGAGCGCAGCACGTCGCCGGTGCCGCACTGGAGCACCTCGACGACCTGCGAGGACCCCATCGGGTCGCGGAACGCGACCAGCGCGGGAGTGCTGTCGTAGGTGACCCCTACGAGGAGACCGCGACCGAAGTCGGCGGGGCTGCAGGTGAACGCGTCCGGCACGACGGCCTCGGCGCTGCCGTACCTGAGCTCGGTCGTCCCGTCGCGCAGGCCGTCCAGCGCCACCCGGAGCCGCAACAGGTCGCCGACCAGGTGCCGCGACCGGACCTGGAAGTCCGCGATCGACTCCGACACGACGATCCCGTCCTCGTCGTGCGGGGACTCCGCCGCCTCGGTCGGGGCGTCGTCGGCGACGTCGAACTCCGCGGCCGAGCCGTCGTCACCGCGCTCGAGGGAGTTGTTGCTCGCGCCGGCGCTGTCACTCTCACCCTGGGAGGTGGAGTCGAAGAACGTGCCGACGCCGAGCCCGAGGACGGCGACTGCGGCGGCCGCACCGAGCACCGCGGCGACCCGGTGCCGTCGCGTCCGCTCGAGGGGTACGACGTTGTCGGCGGGCACGGGCTCGGCGGTGACGCCGCGCTCGGCGGCCAGTGCGAGGAGCGTGTCGTCGAGGCGAGCGGCGACGGCGGCCGGCATCGGTGCGGTCTCCCGTGCGTCCGACAGCAGCGCGCGGAGCCGAGCCTCGTCCTCGGGGGGGACGGGGTCGAGCTGCTCGTCAGGCTCGTCGGTCATCGGGGTCCTTGCTGGCTGAGGCTGGGTCCATGCTGGTGTCGGGCAGGTGTCAGGCGGGCTCGGCGGGTGGTCCGCGCGGTGCCAGGGATCCGACGTCCGAGGACACGACCGGGTTCCCCGGTGCCGGCGAGCCGACCTCGTCCACCGCGTCGTCGAGCAGCGGCCGCAGCAGCACCGCGAGCTTGGCCCGGCCGCGGGCGCACCGGCTCTTCACCGTGCCCTCGGCGCAGTCGAGGATCTCGGCGACCTCGGCGACCGGGTAGCCCTCCATGTCGACGAGCACCAGCGCCGCGCGCTGCTCGGCGGGGAGCTGCTGGAGCGCGGCGAGGACGAGCGCGCGGCGCTCGTTGCGGACCCCGTGCTCCGCTGGGTCGAGGACGTCGTCGGAGTCGGTCGCCGTCGCCAGTGAGCCACGGCCGGACTCGTCGAGGTCGTCGGGCAGCGGCTCGGCACGTCGTACCTTGGCCGAGCGGAGCCGGTCGAGGCACGCGTTGACGACGACGCGGTGGAGCCAGGTGGTGACGGCGGCGTCGCCGCGATAGCTGCCCGCGCGCCGGAAGGCGGCGATGAGGCCCTCCTGGAGCCCGTCAGCGGCGGTCTCGGGGTCGCCCGTGGTGCGGAGCGCGACGGCCCACAGCCGATCGCGGTGGCGGGCGAACAACGTGCCGAACGCCTCCGGGTCGCCGGCGACGTGGGCCGCCAGCAGGTCGGCATCGGTGGGCAGGATCTCAGCGTCCACGCACCACCACCTCCGCGAGCCCGGCTCGGAACCCGTCCGAGACCACCGGGAGCGAAGTGAACCACACGAGGACGTAGCGCCCGGTCACGGCCGACCCGGCGCCGTCCCCGGACACCGGCTCGAGGGTCAGCGTGTCGCCGGCGCTCACCCCGGCCGCGACCGGCCGCCCCGTCGGCGCCCCGGCGGGTGCCTCGTCGGAGACGAAGAGCTCGACCTCGGCCGGCGACCCCACGAGCGCCAGGTCGACGGCGGACACCTCGCGAACGACGCCCAGGTCGAGGTAGAGGCCGACCCCGGACTTCAGCGCGGGCACAGCGGTGCCGAGCTGGTCGCGGTAGGTCGACGTCGACCACGACGTCCCGGGGTCGCCGTCGATCGCGAGCGTGACTGCGTCGTCGTTCTCCTCGCCGTCGTCGGTGCCGAGCGGGTCGAACGCGCCGGCGACGACGTCGGGCAGAGGGCTGGCCGTCGGCTCCGCCGGGGTCGTCAGCGACGGCGTGGCCGAGGGCTCGTCGCGCTCGGCGCCGAGCGGGGTACGTCCGCGGCCGAGGTTGAAGGCCACGGCGACGCCCACCACGATCGCGAGCGCGACG
>NZ_JACEFC010000039.1 GCF_014180715.1 Nocardioides stalactiti
CCCGCGCCCGGCCGGCACCGGCCCGGGCCCGGCGCCAGAAGAACGCGTGGGTGCTGCTGGCCGAGGTCGCGCCCGAGATGGGCGAGTGGGCGACGTTCTTCGCCGCTGGTGCGGCGAAGCGGGCCGCCGCCGAGACCGGGTCCACCCGAGCGGTCACCGAACGGGAGGCCGACGACCTGGTGCGGGACGCCGACCGGTTCCTGGCCGTGGTCGAGCAGGCCCTCGGCCTGACGCCACACCTGCCCCTCGAGCAACGGCTGGCCGGCCGGGCCGCAGGCTGATCGTCCGAGTCCGCGCCCCGCGAAGCCACGCCAGCAGTGTCCAGGCCAGCAGCATCCGGGCCACTAGGGTGGGTGACATGGTCGACAAGACGGGCACCGCACGCCCGGCGGAACGCCCCGGCTCCGTGCGCACCGCCGTGGTCTGGGACGCGCTGGGCCCGATCCTCTCCGGCGATCCGTGTGACGTCGTCGACATCGGCGGCGGCACCGGCGGCTTCGCGGTCCGGGTCGCCCAGGCCGGCCACCGGGTCAGCGTCGTCGACCCCAGTCCGGACGCGCTCGCCGCGCTGGCCCGTCGCGCCCGTGAGTTCGGCGTCGAGGTCGCCGGCCACCAGGGCGACGTCTCCGGCCTCGTCGACGTGGTCGGCCCCGACAGCGCCGACCTGGTCCTGTGCCACGGACTCCTCGAGGTGGTCGACGCCGCCGAGGCGCTGGCCGCCATCCGTGCCGTGCTGCGCCCCGGCGGCACGGCCAGCATCCTGGTCGCCCAGCGGCACGCGGCGGTCGTCGCCCGGGCGATGGCCGGCCACCTCCACCAGGCACTCGCCCTCCTCGACGGCGACGAGACCTCCGAGCGCGTCGGCGCCCGGGCCGGCCGGCCCACCCGCCGGTTCACGGCCGACGAGATCAGCGGCCTGGTCGAGCAGGCCGGCTTCACGGTGCGCGCCGTCCACGCCGTCCGCGTCTTCACCGACCTCGTTCCCGGCTCGCTCCTCGACCAGGAGCCCGGAGCGGCCGCAGCGCTCGTCGACCTCGAGCGGGCCGTCGCGGACCGCAGCGAGTACCTCCCGCTCGCGACCCAGGTCCACCTGCTCGCCACCTGACCGACGGCACGCCCCCCACGTCGATCGAGGGCGGGCGCGATGAGCGTGCCGCACCTGCTCCACGTCGACATGGACGCGTTCTACGCATCGGTCGCGATCCGCGACCGCCCCGAGCTGCACGACGTCCCGGTCGTCGTGGGCGGCGGCCACCGGGGGGTGGTGCTGTCGGCGAACTACCCGGCCCGCGGCTACGGGATCCGGTCGGGCATGTCGGGCGGCGAGGCGCGCCGCCTGTGCCCGCGCCTGGTCGAGGTGCAGCCGGACTTCGACGTCCTCCGGCCGGTCTCCAAGGCGATCATGGAGACCTTCCGCGGGTTCTCCCCGGTCGTGGAGGTCATGTCGCTCGACGAGGCGTTCCTCGACGTGCGGGGAGCGGCGCGGCTGTTCGGGCCGCCGGAGGTCGTCGCCGAGCGGATCCGGTCCCGGGTCCGGGCCGAGCACGGCATCACCTGCTCGGTCGGCATCGCCTCGGCGGTGTCGGTCGCCAAGCTGGCCAGCAGACGTGCCAAGCCCGACGGTGTCCTGGCGATCCCGACCGAGGACTTCGTCGCCGTCGTCCACCCGCTCGACGTCGGCGAGCTCTACGGCGTCGGCGAGGCGACCCGGCAGCGACTCCACCGGCTCGGGCTGATGACCGTGGGCGACGTCGCCCGGATCCCGGTGAGCGAGCTGCGCCGGATGCTCGGCGGTCACCTGGGCCATCACCTCCACACGCTCGCGTGGGGAGCCGACCGCTCCGAGCTGGCGCCGGGCGGCGCCGGTGCCTTCGGGTTCGGCGAGGGCGTCCCGGAGGGCAGCATGGGGGCGCAGCACACACTGCACTCCGACACCCGCGACCGCGACCGGCTCGCTCGCGAGCTGCTCCGGCTCAGCACGCGGGTCACCGCCCGGATGCGCGCCGCCGACAAGGTCGGCCGGACCGTCGCGATCACCGTGCGGTGGAGTGACTTCCGCACCATCTCGCGCTCGCGGACCCTCCCGGAGCCGACCGACGTCACCGGCGACGTCTACGCGGCCGCGCTCCTGCTGCTCGACGCCGTGTTCCCGCTGCGTCTGGCCGTCCGGCTGGTGGGGGTCAGGGTCGAGGGCCTCCGGCCGCGTAGCGCGGCTGCCGGGCGCCAGCTCGCCCTCGGCGAGGCCGATCCCGGCTGGCCCGACGCCGACCGGGCGGTCGACCGGGCGACCGACCGGTTCGGCTCCTCGGCGGTGCGGCGCGCCAGCCTCCTGCGGTAGGTCGGGCCGTCCACGAATGGCTCGACCGGATCGTGGGTAGTCGTCCGTTCGTCCACACTTCAGGGAAATGCCTGGTCTCCCTACCGGACGACCGGGCGGCTGCCTACACTGAAGATTCCGAACCATCGACGGGCCCCGTCGACTGCACGCGTGGAGGAACAGGTGCCACTCTCCGAAGAGGAGCTGCGACTGCTCGAGCAGATGGAGCGCGCGCTCGTCGAGGAGGACCCGAAGTTCGCCTCCACCCTCCGCGGTACGACGCTCCGTCAGGCCGCGCGTCGCCGCGCGATCCTCGCCGGGCTCGTCTTCGCTGTCGGTATCGCGGTCCTCATGGGCGGCGCGATCAGCGGTCTGTGGTGGGTCGGCATCGTCGGGTTCGTCATCATGCTCGGCTCCGCGACGGTCGGCCTCAGCGCCGTCCGCGGCCAGACCCTCGGTCAGCAGCGTCCCGACGTCGCGCCGATGGCGCACCCGTCCGGCTTCGGCGTCATCGACGGTGGTCGCTCCCGCAGCCGCAGCCGGCGTACCAGCCGCTCGCGCAGCCACGGCACGTTCATGGAGCGGGTCGAGGAGCGCTGGCGCCGCCGCAAGGAGCGCGGCGGGTTCTGAGGGTTCCGCCTACACGCCGACCAGGTCCTCCTGGTCGGCGTTCGTGCGTCCGCGCCGGGTGAGGGAGGGCGGGAGCCAGCGGGCGCGGAGCCCGATGCGGCGGGTGACGCCGGCCTCCAGGGACGCACAGCAGATGCGCACGTCCTCGGCGAGCCCGGGCGGAGGAGTGGTCGTCCCGGGGCGGGCGTAGCGCGCGTGCTCGATCGCGACGACCGCCCGCTCGAGGGCCGAGGCCGCCTCGGGGTCGGCGTCGGGGCCGGTGCGCGGTCGTTCGGGGCGGTCGGTCGCCCCCCGCTCACCGAGGTGCTCGACGAGGACCCGGCCGATCTCCTGCGGCGTGCGTCCGTCGGGCCACGGGACGGCCAGGTCGGTGGCCGTCGCCCGCAGCTCGTCCCACAGCTCCTCGGGACCTCCGGCCAGGCGTCGGTCGCGCGCCCGCCGGCGCAGGGTGCGCGGGGTGGTCGCGACGAGGAGCAGCACGAGGAGGACGAGGAGGCCGGTCCCGACCCGTACCAGCACCGTCGTCCAGTCGATGCCGTCGTCAGCCGAGCCGTCCTCGGAGGTGAGGTCCTCCTCCGGAGCGGCCGTGCGGGTCGGCTCGTTCTGGTCGTCCGGCGGGCGACGCGTGGGCGTGCTCGTCGACGGGTTCGACGTCGGCTCGGTCTCGGGCTCGCGGTCGACGGGGACCGTGCTGTAGTCGGGCGCCTCCTCGGCACGGAGGGACGGCGTGGGCTCGAAGCGCACCCAGCCGGTGCCCTCGAAGTACAGCTCGGGCCAGGCGTGGAGGTCGTGCGAGCTGTACTCCCACTCGCCGTTGCCGAGAGGCTGCGGCTCGAGGAAGCCGACGGCGACCCGGGCGGGGATGCCCACCATCCGCGCCATGACCGCCATCGCCGAGGCGAACTGCTCGCAGTAGCCGACCCGGCCCTTGTCGTCGGAGTCGTCGAGGAACGTCGAGAACGCCTCCCCGCCGATGCCGGTCGGCGCCTCGTCGAGGTCGTACCGGAAGCCGCCGCTGGCACGGAAGTAGTCCTGGAGGAGCAGTGCGGCCTCGTAGTCGGAGATCGCACCGCGGGTGGCGTTGACCGCCTCGCTGCGGACGATCGACGGCAGCCCGCCCGGCACGTCGAGGAACTCGTCCTCGACCGCGTCGATGCCGGAGTCCCGGAAGTACTCGCCGGTGGTGCCGTAGTCGAGGTCGAGCCCGGAAGCCTGCCAGTCGAGGCCCTGGGTGGTGAGGTCGTCCGGGACGGCGATGAAGTCCATCGTGTCCTCGTCGTAGCGCCAGTCGCCGTCGGCGACCACCGAGGTGGCCGGATAGGGCGTGGGCAACCACGTCGACTCGAAGTTGTCGAAGGCCTCGAAGTCGTAGTCGTAGGGCGTGCGCGGCACGGCGTCGGACAGGCCTTGGGGGAGCGGCACCTGGCCTGTCGAGGTGTTGTCGTCGGAGACCCCCCGGTCGCCGCTGCTCCACTCCACGCCGGTGAACCGGTTGAGGACGGCGACGCGGAGATAGCTGGGGCTGGGGTCGTCGGTGCGGAAGCGGATCAGCGGTACGTCGGCCTCGCGTTCGAGGTCGCCGCGCAGGTCCGTGCGCGGGTTGCGGATCTCGATGTTGGTGTCGCCGTCACCGGGACCGATGCCGAACACGTCGAGGTCGAGGAGGGGCACGAACGGCGGGAGCACGATCGCGCACGCCATCGCGGCGGTGCCGATCCGCCCGGCACCCACGCGCATCGCGTCGAGCACGGGGTTGTCGTCGGTCCACGGGCTGCTGCTGTCGGGACCGAGCGGACGGCCCCACTTGAGCAGGTGCTCGCGGCTGTCGAGGTGGAGCATCGCCAGGTAGCCCACCGCGGCGAGGACGAACGCGACGATCCCCGGCCCCGACTCGGTCAGCCCGGCCGGGACCGAGTAGATCGCGAGCAGCGCGAGCCCGGCGATCGGGACCCGCCGCAGCGAGCACGCGAGGAAGTCGACGACGACCACGAAGAAGGCCCCGCCGACGAGCAGCAGGGGGACGACGGTCGGCACGTCCGCCGGGATCGGCGCCGCATAGACCTGGGCGGAGTCCAGCGCCCGGTCGAGCGCGAGGATGACCTGGTCGTACGTCGCCCCGACCGGCAGCGGGTTCCCGCCGATCTCGTTGCTCAGCAGAGCGACGGCGAGCAGGGTCTGGACGGCCAGGGTGACGACGGCCGGGCTGCCGATCCAGCGCAGCACCGCTCCGGTGCCGGCCACGACGACGGCGAGGACCAGGAGTGGGGCGAGGTAGCGGCCGGTGGTGACGGTGAAGCCGCGCCAGGACAGCAGCGCCGCCCACGTGGTCGCGCCGGCGATCGCGGAGAGCAGGAGGGCGTAGGCGAACGACGAGCGACCCCTCATCCCGCACCTCCTGGAGCGCCGACGCCCGTGCTGGCAGCCAGCCCGGCCGCGCCGACCGGGCGGCCCGACGCCCGGCCGAGGTCGCGCCAAGCAGTGTCGAGGCGGTCGCGGGGGCCGAGCGTGACCGACCGCCAGCCCAGGCCGGCTACCGACGGGTCGCCTCCGGTGCCCGGCGCGGCCGACCGGCCGGCCCACTGGTCGACGTCGAGCACCATCGCGAGCGCGGTCCCGGCGTCGTGCCGGATCTGGCGCAGCGGGGTGGTGTCGGCCGGCTCCCGCCCGCCGAGGACGGCGACCACCAGGCCGCCGCGGGTCTGGTCGCCGGTCCACCCGGTCTCGATCCGGGCGTGCTGGGTGGTGGTGACGAGGGCGAGCCGCTCGAGGACGGCGGTGGAGGTCTCGTCGGACGAGGTGCCGTCGGCGAGCACCAGGCGGACGGCATAGCCGTGCTGGTCGAGGTGGAGGACCAGCGACGCCGCGGCCACGACGGCGTACTCGAAGCTGGAGCCGAGGCCCTGGCCGCGGTGGGCCCGCAACCGGTTGTCGAGCAGGACCGTCGCGCGCGCCTCCCACGGCTGCTCCTCCCGCCGGACCATGAGCTCGCCCGTCCGTGCCGAGCTGCGCCAGTGGACCCGGCGCAGCTCGTCGCCGCGGCGGTACTCGCGGACGCTGACGTCCTCCGCAGAGCCGGCCGCGAACGCCTGCGGGCGGTGCTCGCCCGAGCCGCTCCAGCCGCCGATGACGGGGATCTGGGGGAGGGCGACGGTGCGAGGTGTGACGACGAGGGGAGCGGTGCCGGGCAGGGCGCGCCGCAGCTCCACGAGGCCGAACGGGTCGGCGATCCGCAGGGTCACCGGCCCGATCTCGAAGCGACCGCGTACGTCGGAGCGGACCTGGTAGGTGACCTGCCGCTCCCACTGCCGGGCGATGCCCTGGAGGACGAAGCGCGGCCGGGTGCCGAGGGCGTAGGGCACCTGGTCCTCGACGAGGATCGCTCCCGCCGTGGAGCGGCCGTTGTTGGCGAGGTGGAGGTCGATCCGGGCCGGCTGGCCGGCGGAGACGAGCCGAGGGTGGACGGTCCGTGACGCGGAGAGGTGGTAACGACGCCGACCGATGACCAGTGCGGACGCGAGCGGCAGCGCGAGCACGAGGACCCCGATCCGGGTCAACGTGGTCTGGCCGAGGATGATCGCGCAGAAGATCGCGGTCGCCCCGGCGGCGAGGAACGCGCGACCACGGAGGGTCAGCCCGGCCAGCCCTTCACGCACGTGGGTCTCCTGTTCTGCCCGTCCGGGCCGTCAGGAGCGGATCTCGGGGACGGGCACCTCGGCCACGATCCCCTCGAGGATGGCGCTCGTGCCGCGACCGCTCACCGCGGCTTCCGCGCTCGGGAGCAGGCGGTGCGCGAGCACCGGCTGAACGAGGGCCCGGACGTCGTCGGGCAGGACGTAGTCGCGCTGGTGGAGCGCGGCGTAGGCCTTGGCGGCGCGGACCAGGTGGAGCGTCGCGCGCGGGGAGGCGCCGAGGAGGAGCTCGGGGTGCTGGCGGGTGGCGGAGGTGACGGCCACGGCGTACCGCTGCACGGCTTCGGCGACGTGCACCTGGCCGACGATCCCGCAGAGCTTGCGGAGCTCGGCGCCGTCGGTCACCGGCTCGAGGTCGTCGAGCGGGTTGAACTCGGTGTGGGACGTCAGCATCGCTATCTCGGCCGCCGGCACCGGGTAGCCGATCGAGACCCGCGCCATGAACCGGTCGCGCTGCGCCTCGGGCAGGGCGTAGGTGCCCTCCATCTCCACCGGGTTCTGGGTCGCGATGACCATGAACGGCTGCTCGAGGAAGTAGGTGGCGTTGTCGACGGTCACCTGGCGCTCCTCCATGCACTCCAGCAGGGCGGACTGGGTCTTGGGGGAGGCGCGGTTGATCTCGTCGCCGATGACGATGTTGGCGAAGACGCCGCCGGGGCGGAACTCGAACTCGCGCGTCTGCTGGTTGTAGACCGAGACGCCGGTGACGTCGGAGGGCAGCAGGTCCGGCGTGAACTGGATGCGGCGCACCGTGGAGTCGATGCTGCGCGCCAGCGCCTTGCTGAGCATGGTCTTGCCGACGCCGGGGACGTCCTCGAGGAGCAGGTGGCCCTCCGCCAGCAGCACCACGAGCGAAGCGGACACGACCTCGCTCTTGCCCTCGATCACCCGCTCCACGTTGGCCCGGATCCGGCCGGCCACGCGGGCGACGGTTGCGACATCGGCTGCTTCGGGATGCGTCACGCGAGCAACCTAACCCGACGGTGTCTGCGGAGGGGTCACAACCCGGTCACGCGATCGCAACGACTGTGCCCGCCCGGCTGCGCTCGAGCTCCTCCACATCTCCCTCCACTCCGCTCCACCGGCTGTGGCCTGCGCAAACACGGTGAAGCGGTGGTGAAAACACGCCGGAATGTGATTGACGGTGGGGGAAAGTGGAGTACTGTGGGGGAAAGTGGAGGAAGCAGGAGGTGCCCGATGCTCTTCATGGGCACCTACACCCCCAAGCTCGACGACAAGGGGCGCCTCTTCCTCCCGGCGAAGTTCAGGGACCGACTGGCGGAGGGGATCGTGGTGACGCAGGGTCAGGAGAACTGCCTCGTCGTCTGGCCCTCCGACGTCTTCGCCGAGGAGGCCGAGCGCGCAGCGTCCCGGCCGATGACCAACCGGGCCGCACGCCGTTACGCACGGGTGCTGTTCGCCGGCGGCGACGAGGGCACGCCGGACAAGCAGGGCCGGATCGGCATCCCGGCCCACCTGCGGGACTACGCCCGCATCGAGCGGGACGTGGTCGTCATCGGCGTCCGCGACCGCCTCGAGATCTGGAACCCGACCGCGTGGCAGGAGTTCCAGGCGGACGCGATGGCCGACTTCGCCGACCTCGACGAGGACGACGACTGAGGCGCGAGCGCCGTACGACAGCAGGACCAGCAGCACCAGCAGGGCAGGCACAAGTAGATAGCGATCCGCAGGACGAGGTCTTCAGCCCGCTCCCGCAGCCATCTGGGGCACCTTCCCCGGCACCAGACGGTTCACGGGAGCGGGCGGGGGACCTGGCCCGGCGGATCGCTCGAGCGAGCAGCAGTTCCATCGAGCACAGCAAGGGCAGGGGGTCGAAGCGATGAGCGTGATGGGCGCGAACAGCGAACCGCGGGTCCGCGAGCTGGCCCGCGAGGCCGTGACGCTGATGGCCTTCTCCGCTGCGGTGTCGGTCTCCGTCGCCCTGCTCCTCCTGCTGGCCTACGGACTGGGACTCTGAGGTCCGAACGGCGATGACGACTCCCCGACACGTTCCGGTGCTCCTCGACCGGGTCGTGGCGCTCCTGGCTCCTGCGCTCGACCACAGCGACGCTGTCCTGGTCGACGCGACCCTCGGCCTCGGCGGTCACAGCGAGGCGGTCCTCGCCCGCTGCGAGCTGGCCCGGGTCGTCGGGATCGACCGTGACCCCCGCGCCCTCGAGCTGAGCCGCGAGCGGCTGGCGCCGTACGGCGACCGCTTCACCGCCGTCCACGCCGTGTACGACGAGATCCCCGACGTCCTCGACGACCTCGGTCTCGCGCACGTCGACGGGGTCCTCTTCGACCTCGGGGTGTCCTCGATGCAGCTCGACCTCGCCGAGCGCGGGTTCGCCTACTCCGTCGACGCCCCGCTCGACATGCGGATGGACAGCGGCGCCCGCGGCGGCCCCACGGCGGCCGACGTGCTCAACACCTACGAGGGCCGCGACCTGGTCCGCGTGCTGCGCGACTACGGCGAGGAACGGATGGCCCGTCGGATCGCCGACGCGATCGTCCGCGAGCGGGCCAAGGAGCCGTTCACCACCTCCGGCCGCCTGGTCGCGCTCCTGTACGACGTCATCCCGGCGCCCGCGCGCCGGACCGGGGGACACCCGGCCAAGCGCACCTTCCAGGCGCTCCGGATGGAGGTCAACGACGAGCTCCGGGTCCTCGAGCGGGCGATGCCCGCGGCGATCGACGCCATCGGCGTCGGCGGCCGGGTCGTCGTGGAGGCCTATCACTCGCTGGAGGACCGGCTGGTCAAGCGGGCGTTCACCGCCGCGACCGCCTCCGACGTGCCCGAGGACCTGCCCTTCGTGCCGGAGGGCCACGAGCCGGCGCTGCGCCTGGTGACCCGCGGGTCCGAGCAGGCCAGTGCCGCCGAGATCGCCGAGAACCCTCGCGCCGCCTCCGTCCGGTTGCGCGCGATCGAACGAGTCCGCCCCCACGACGGCAAGGGAGCCGCGTAGATGAGCAGCAGCACCGCACCCCAGCTTCGCGCTCGCCTGCCGCGCATCGCGGAGGTCGCCGTCCAGCGGGCCCGGCTCACCGTCGTCCCGCGGCCGCGTACCCGCCCGCGCGCGCCGCGGGTCCCGTTCGTGACCCTCGTGAGCGCGATCATGCTCGCGGGTGTCCTCGGGCTGCTCCTCTTCAACACCTCCATGCAGCAGGCGTCGTTCCGCGCGAGCGCGCTGGAGGACCAGGCCATGCACCTCACCGCCCAGGAGCAGGCACTGCGCTCGCAGCTCCAGGTCCTGCGCGACCCGAAGCGGATCGCGGCCCGGGCCCAGGACCGCGGCATGGTGCTGCCGACCGGTGCCGCGTGCGTCCTCGACCTCGGCAGCGGTCGGGTCGCCGGGACCTGCGCCGGGGCCCTGCCCGACGTCACGATCCCCACCGACGCCCCCGGCCGGAAGCGCCCGGCGTTCCTCGACCCGCCGACCGTGACGGTCGCCGACCGCGCGGCCAGCAGCATGGTCATCGAGCGCCCCGAAGGCCGGCGCCACGGCGCGTCCGACCGCAATCCCCAGCGCTGACGATTTAGGTTGGAGCGTGTGACCGGACCGAGCCGCCTCCGAACGGCCCGAACCCCCCTGCGTGCCTCGCCGCAGCTGCGGCTGCGGATCGGTTTCATCCTCATCGCGATGGTGCTCTCGGTGTTCGCCGCGCGCCTGGTCCAGCTCCAGGGCGTCGACCCGGACAACTACGCCGACATGGCCGCGGAGGAGGGCACGGACACCGTGCTGCTGCCCGCCACCCGCGGGGAGATCCTCGACCGCAACGGCGAGGCACTGGCCGAGTCGATCGACGGCCGGATGATCGTCGCCGACCCGGCCCTGACCGCTGACGACGCCCCCGAGCTCGCCTCCTTCCTCTCCAAGCGGCTCGGCATCGACTACATCCGCGTCCTCGAGCGGTTGCGGGTCGAGGGCAGCCGGTTCCAGTACATCGCGCGCCAGGTCCCCGCGAGCCTGGCCAACGAGGTGGTCTCCGACGCCGCGGACAAGGGCTTCGTCGGGCTGTTCACCCAGCGCGACCCGGTGCGGCAGTACCCGTTCGACCAGGTGGCCGCCAACCTGCTCGGCTTCCTCGGCACCCCGCGCAAGGACGGCTCGGCCCGGGCTCTCGCCGGTCTCGAGGACGCCTTCAACGACTACCTCTCCGGCGTCGACGGCGAGGCGCGGTACGAGGTCGGCGCCGGCGCCCAGATCCCGCTCGGTGACAACACCGTGACGCCGGCCGTCGACGGGAACGACCTCACCCTCACCCTCGACGCCGACCTGCAGTTCTACACCCAGCAGGTCCTCCAGCAGACCGTCGAGGGCTCGCAGGGCGAGTCCGGCATCGCGGTCATCATGGACAGCCGTACCGGCGAGGTCCTCGCCCTCGCCGACTACCCGTCGTACGACGCGAGCGAGCCGCAGGAGTGGCCGAAGTCGCGCTACCGGTCCAGCGCGCTCACCGACGTCTACGAGCCCGGCTCGACCCAGAAGGTGCTCACGCTCAGCGCCGTCATCGACGCCGGCCTCGGCCGCCCGCGCCAGCAGTACGTCGTACCGCCGGTGCTCAACCGTCAGGACCGCCCGATCCACGACCACTGGGTCCACGGCATCGAGCACCTGACGCTGGCCGGCATCCTGGCGAAGTCGTCCAACATCGGCACCGTCCTCGCGGCCGACGAGTTCGCGCCGGGGGTGCTGCGCCGCTACCTGACGGCGTTCGGCCTCGGCAAGGAGACCAACGTCGGGCCTCGGGGCGAGACCAAGGGCCTGCTGCCCGAGGGCGCGGCGTGGACCGACCAGGTCGACGACCGCATCGCGTTCGGCCAGTCCCTCTCGGTCAACGCGGTCCAGATGATCGCGGCGATCAACACCATCGCCAACGACGGCGTCCGGATCGACCCGAGCCTGGTCGAGGGCTCCGCGACGCTCGACGACGGCACGGAGGTCGGCACCGACCACGCCGAGCAGCGCCGGGTCGTCAGCGTGGAGGCCGCTCGCCAGACTGCTCTCATGATGGAGCGCGTGCTCGATCCCGAGGACGGCGTCGCCTCGATCGCACAGGTGCCGGGCTACCGCATCGCGGGCAAGACCGGGACGGCGCAGCGGGTGTCCGACGCGTGCGGCTGCTACGACGGCAGCCGCACGGCCTCGTTCGTCGGCTTCGGTCCCACCGACGACGCGCGTTTCACCATCTACGTCGTGGTCCACGACTCCAGAGGGGGTGGCGGCTCGGCCGTCGCCGGCCCGGCCTTCGCCAAGCTGATGAGCTATGCGCTGCGGCGCTACGGCGTCCCGCCGACGGAGACGCGCCCGTCGCAGATCCCTGTCGAGTGGTGACGCCGATGGATGCCGGGACCACACGACCCCAGCACCCGGCCACGCTCGCGTTCGACGACGTCGTCGCGCTCGTCCGGGAGCGGGCCGAGGTCCGGGTGGTCGTCGGCGACGGTGAGCCCGGTCCGGTCAGCGGGATCACGCTGGACTCCCGACGGGTGCTGCCCGGCGACGTCTACGCCGCCCTGCCCGGTGCGCGCGCGCACGGCATCGACTTCGTCGACCAGGCCGTCGCGGCCGGCGCCTGCGCCGTGCTCACCGACGAGTCCGGCGCGGCCGCGCTCCCGCCCGGGACACCGGGGATCGTGGTGGCCTGGCCACGCACCGTCCTCGGTGCCGTGTCCGCCGGGATCTACGGCCGCCCGGCCGAGGCGATGCGGATGATCGGCGTGACCGGCACCCAGGGCAAGACCACCGTCACCCGGCTCCTCGACGGCGGGCTCGGCGCGGCCGGGACCTCCTCGGCGGTCGTCGGCACCGTCGGCACCCGGATCGCCGGGGCCGACCTCAAGACGGCGCTCACCACGCCGGAGGCCCCCGACCTGCACGGCCTGTTCGCGGTGATGCGCGAGCGCGGCGTGGAGGTCTGCGCGATGGAGGTGTCGAGCCACGCCCTCGTGCTGGGGCGCGTCGACGGGGTGGTGTTCGACGTGGCGGTTTTCACCAACCTCGGGCGCGACCACCTCGACTTCCACACCGACCTCGACGACTACTTCGCGGCGAAGGCCCAGCTCTTCACCCCCGAGCGGGCGCGGCTCGGCGTGGTCAACATCGATGACGGGCACGGTCGGCGGCTGGCCGCGGAGGCGACCGTCCCGGTGCGCACCCTGTCCACGCGGGGGCAGGACGCCGACTGGTCGGCCGTCGACCTCGACCTCGGTCACGAGGGCTCGACGTTCACGGTCCGCGGCCCCGGCGGGGTCTCGCTGCACGCCGCCGTACCGCTCCCGGGGGACTTCAACGTCGCCAACGCGCTCGCGGCGATCGCGGCCGCGGTCGAGGCGGGCTTGGACCCCACGACCGTCGTGGCCGGGATCGCCGCTGCAGGCGGGGTCCCGGGGCGTCTGGAGCGGGTGTCCGGCGCCCGTGCTCCGTTCGCGGTCTACGTCGACTACGCCCACAAGCCTGACGCCCTCACGGCGGTCCTCGCCACCCTCCGACCGGTCACCCGAGGGCGTCTCATCGCCGTCATCGGCGCCGGCGGCGACCGGGACCAGGGCAAGCGCCCGGTGATGGGAGCGATCGCCGCGGCGACCGCCGACCTGGTCGTCGTCACCGACGACAACCCGCGCACCGAGGACCCGGCGACGATCCGGGCGGCCGTCCTCGCCGGCACCGCGGAGGTCCCCGAGGGCGAGCGCGCCGAGGTGCGCGAGGTCGGTGACCGTCGGGCGGCGATCGAGGCTGCACTGACCGCCGCGAGGGACGGCGACGTCGTCCTCGTGGCCGGCAAGGGCCACGAGACCGGCCAGGAGGTCTCCGGCGTGGTCCACCCGTTCGACGACCGCGACGTCGTGCGGGACCTGCTGAGGAGCGTCGGCCGATGATCCCGATGCGGCTCGACGAGATCGCCGGCGTCGTCGGCGGCGAGGTCCACGGCGACCCCGCCGTCGTCGTCTCCGGTGCGGCGTACGTCGACAGCCGGACGCCGTCCGCCGACGGGCTGTTCGTGGCGATCGTGGGGGAGCACGTCGACGGTCACGACTACGCCGACGGCGCGCACGCCGTCCTGGCCAGCCGGCCGACCGCCGCACCGACCGTCGTCGTGGCCGACCCGGTCGTCGCCCTCGGACTGCTGGCGCGCCATGTCGTCGAACGGCTGCCGGTGACGGTGCTGGCGCTGACCGGTTCGCAGGGCAAGACCGGCACCAAGGACTACCTCGCCAGCGTGCTGGGGACTCTCGCCGGCCCCGAGCGTGTGGTCGCCACCGAGGGCAACGGCAACAACGAGATCGGCGTGCCCCTCACCGTGCTGCGCGCCGGCGAGGGCACCGACCACCTCGTGGTCGAGATGGGTGCGCGCGGGATCGGCCACATCGCCTACCTGTGCGGCATCGCGCCGCCTCAGATCGCGGCCTGCCTCAACGTCGGCACCGCCCACGTCGGTGAGTTCGGCGGCCGTGAGCAGATCGCCGTCGCAAAGGGCGAGATCGTCGAGGCGCTGCCCGCCGACGGGGTCGCGGTGCTCAACGCCGACGACCCGCTCGTGTCCGCGATGGCCGGCCGGACCCACGCCCGGGTGCTCGCGTTCGGCGGCGCCGACGCAGCCGTCCGGTTCCAGGACGTCGTCCTCGACGGCCTGGGGAGGCCCGCGTTCACCCTCAGCCACGATGGCGTGACCGCCGAGGTCCGGCTGCGTCAGACGGGCGCCCACCAGGCTGTCAACGCCGCGGCGGCCGCAGCGATGGCGATCGGTGCGGGCTTCCCGCTCGCCGACGTCGCGCGCGCCCTCGGCGAGGCCGAGGCGGCCTCGCGCTGGCGGATGGAGGTCCGCGAGCGCGCCGACGGGATGGTCGTCGTCAACGACGCCTACAACGCCAACCCCGACTCCATGCGGGCCGCGCTGGAGGCCGTCGCGGCCATCGGGCGGTCCGGCGGGCGTCGTACCGTCGCGGTGCTCGGGGAGATGAAGGAGCTCGGCTCCGAGCACGACGCGGGGCACCGGTCGGTCGGTGCCGACGCCGCCCGGCTCGGCATCGACGTGGTCGTCGTCGTCGGCGAGGCGGGCGCCGGAATCGGCGACGCGAGTGACGGGCAGGGCCCTTCGGTGATCAGGACCGAGGGGCGCGACGCAGCGCTGGCCTGGTTGCGGCAGAATGCCGGTTCGTTGGACGTCGTGCTCGTCAAGGCGTCCCGTGGAGCGGCCCTGGAATGGGTCGCCGACCAGCTCCTGGACGAGGGTGAGAGGACGGCGGAGTGCTAGCGATCCTGCTCGGCGGGGGCTTCGCCCTGCTGATCTCGTTGCTCGGCACCCGGGTCGCGATCCACTGGTTCACCAAGTGGGGCTACGGCCAGGAGATCCGCGAGGACGGGCCGACCAGCCACCACACCAAGCGAGGCACCCCGACGATGGGCGGCGTCGTCATCATCCTCGCCGCGGTCCTGGGCTACTGCCTGGCCAAGGTGTTGACCTGGGACACGCCGAGCGCGTCCGCCGTGCTGCTCCTCTTCCTCTTCGTCGGGATGGGACTGGTCGGGTTCCTCGACGACTTCATCAAGATCTACAAGCAGCGCAACCTCGGGCTGCGGAGCAAGGCCAAGATGGTCGGGCAGACCGTCATCGCCCTGGTCTTCGGCGGGCTCGCCCTGTCGCCGTGGCTGGAGGACGAGAACGGCCGGACGCCCGCCTCGGAGAAGATCTCGTTCCTTCGCGAGATCGACTGGCTGGTGCTGCCGACGGTCCTCGCCCTGCTGCTCGTGTGGCTGCTCGTCACCGGCTTCAGCAACGCCGTCAACCTCACCGACGGACTCGACGGCCTCGCCGCGGGCGCGAGCGTGATGGTCTTCGGGGCCTACACGCTCGTGAACATCTGGCAGAACAACCAGTTCTGCCAGGAGGACCCGAGCGCGAGCTGCTACAACGTGCGCGACCCGCTCGACCTGGCGATCATCGCGGCCGCGATCACCGGGGCCTGCTTCGGCTTCCTGTGGTGGAACGCGTCGCCGGCCCGGATCTTCATGGGCGACACGGGCTCGCTGGCTCTCGGTGGCGCTCTGGCCGGGTTCGCGATCCTGACCCGCACGGAGCTCCTCCTGGTCATCCTGGGCGGCCTGTTCGTGCTCGAGACGGTCTCGGTGATGATGCAGGTCACCTGGTTCAAGGCCACGAAACGCTTCACGGGCGTCGGCAAGCGGATCTTCCGGATCGCCCCGATCCACCACCACTTCGAGATGCTCGGGTGGGAGCAGGTGACGGTCGTCATCCGGTTCTGGATCATCACCGGGCTCTTCGTCGCCACCGGCCTCGGGGTGTTCTACGCCGAGTGGGTGGCCAGGCTTTGAGAGACGTCCTCTCGTTGGGGCGCAAGGACTCGTGGGAGGGCGTCCACGCCGTCGTCGCGGGCTTCGGTGCCAGCGGCTTCGCCGCCGCCGACAACCTGACCCACCTCGGTGCGTCGGTGACCGTCCTCGCCGACAACGCGACGGCCGCCCAGCTGGAGAAGGCCCAGCTGCTCGAGATCCTCGGCGCCACCGTGCGGCTCCACGCCGGCGCCACGGGGGCGCTGCCCGACGACGTCGACGTCCTCGTCACCTCGCCGGGGTTCCGCCCCGACGCCCCGCTCCTCGCGCAGGCGCGCGGGCGCGGCGTCCCGGTCTGGGGCGAGGCGGAGCTCGCCTGGCGGCTGCGCGACCCCGACCACCCGGCGCCGTGGCTGTGCATCACCGGCACCAACGGCAAGACCACGACCGTCCAGATGCTCGAATCGATCCTGCGGGCCGCCGGCCTGCGCTGCGTGGCCGCCGGCAACGTCGGCCTCCCGCTCACCGAGGCCGTCATGGACCCCGAGCCCTACGACGTGCTCGCGGTGGAGCTGTCGAGCTTCCAGCTGCACTACGTCGACACGATGGCCGCCGAGTCGGCGGCTGTCCTGAACTTCGCCGGGGACCACCTCGACTGGGACGGCGGAGAGACGGCCATGGAGGACTACGCGGCCGACAAGGGCCGGATCTACCAGGGCGTCGAGCGGGCCTGCGTCTACAACGTCGCCGACCCGACGACCGAGCGTCTGGTGCGGGACGCCGACGTGGTCGAGGGCGCCCGCGCGATCGGCTTCACCCTCGGCATCCCGTCGGTCGGCATGGTCGGGGTCGTCGAGGACCTCCTCGTCGACCGGGCGTTCGTCGAGGAGCGGCAGACGAGCGCCGCCGAGCTGTGCGCGATCGCCGACCTGGCCTCACCGGCCCCGCACTTCGTCGCCAACGCGCTGGCGGCCGCCGCGCTCGCGCTCGCCCACGGCGTCAGCCGGTCGGCGGTGCGGGAGGGCCTGCGCACCTTCGTGCCCGACGGTCACCGGATCGCGGTCGTCCGCGAGCGCGACGACATCACCTGGGTCGACGACTCCAAGGCGACCAACCCGCACGCGGCGCAGTCCTCGTTGCTCGCCTACGAGCCGGTCGTCTGGGTGGCCGGAGGACTGGCCAAGGGAGCCACCTTCGACGAGCTCGTGCAGCAGGTGAAGGACCGGCTCCGGGCCGTCGTCCTCATCGGCAAGGATCGCGCGATCATCGCCGACGCGCTCGCGCGACACGCCCCCGATGTGCCGGTGATCGAGGTCACCGCCGGAGAGACTGGCTCCGTAGACGGGGCTGACCTGATGGGTCGCGTCGTCGGGGCGGCGGCCCAGGTCGCCCGGCCCGGTGACACGGTGCTCCTCGCACCAGGATGTGCCTCGATGGACCAGTTCACCGACTACGCCGCACGGGGCGACGCGTTCGCAGCAGCGGTCCGTGCACTGACCTGAACCAGTCGCGAGCGAAGGGGGCCGCCATCACCGCCGCGCTCCCCGACACGCGCCCGGACACGCGCCCGGGCTCCCGCCTCGCGGCACTGAGGTCGCGCGCCGGCACGACCTGGTTCGCCGCGCTGCGTGACGCGTTGGCTCGTCCCCTCACCAACTACTACCTGCTGCTCGGGTCGGTCGCGCTGCTGCTGACCATCGGGCTGCTGATGGTGCTGAGCTCCTCCAGCATCGAGGCGTACGAGAAGTACGGCGACTCCTACGCGATCGTGAAGCGCCAGCTCATGTGGGTCGCCCTCGGGGTCCCGCTCGCGTTCGTGGCCTCCCGGGTCTCGCACAAGTGGGTGCGGGCCCTGGCCTACCCGGCGTTCTCCCTCTCGCTCATCCTGCTGGCCGCCACCGCGAAGTTCGGCGTCGAGGTCTACGGCAACAAGAACTGGCTGCCGCTCGGGCCGATCCAGATCCAGCCGTCGGAGATCGCCAAGCTCGCGATCATCATCTGGGCCGCGCACATCTACGCCAACAAGGACCGGCGCCTCGGCAGCCTGCACCAGATGATGGTGCCGGTGGTCCCGGGCATGGTCCTGGCCACGCTGCTCGTCGTGGTCGGTCGCGACCTCGGCACCGCGCTGGTGTTCTTCGCGATCCTCGTCGGCATGCTCTGGGTGGTCGGCGCTCCCGCCCGCCTGTTCGCACTCTGCCTCAGCGTCGTCAGCGTGCTGGCCCTGGGCCTGGCGGCGACCTCGCCCGAGCGGCTCGACCGGATCACGACGTTCGTCGATCCGTTCAAGGACTACCACGGCACCGGCTGGCAGCCGGCCCACGGCCTCTACGCCATGGCGACGGGCGGGGTGTTCGGCCAAGGCATCGGCGCCAGCCAGCAGAAGTGGGGCAGCCTGCCGGAGGCGCACACCGACTTCATCTTCGCGGTGCTGGGGGAGGAGCTCGGTCTCGTCGGCACGCTGCTGGTCATCGGGCTCTTCCTCACCATCGCCTACGCCACGCTGCGGATCGCACGGGAGACGAAGGACCCGTTCGTCCGCTACTGCAGCTTCGGGATCGTGATCTGGCTGCTCGGCCAGATGATGATCAACGTCGGCATGGTGCTCGCCCTGCTGCCGGTCATCGGCATCCCGCTCCCGCTGGTCTCCTACGGCGGCTCCAGCCTGTTGCCGACCCTGCTCGCCCTCGGGCTGGTGGTCGGGTTCGCGCGTCGCGAGCCCGCGGCCGCACGTGCACTCGCCCAGCGGCGGCGTGCCCGCGCGACCGGGCTGTCGGCTCGTCGCTAACGTTCCTCCAATGCGCGTTCTGTTGGCCGGCGGCGGTACGGCGGGGCACACCTCGCCGTTGCTCGCGACCGCCGATGCCCTCCGGCGGTTGGACCCCACCACCGAGATCACCTGCCTCGGCACGCCCCGCGGGCTCGAGAACAAGGTCGTCCCCGCCGCGGGCTACCCGCTCGAGCTGATCCCGCCGGTGCCGCTGCCGCGCCGCCCCAACGCGGACCTGGCGCGGGTGCCGTCCCGGCTGCGGGGAGCGGTCAAGGCCACGCACGAGGTGATCGACCGGGTCCGCCCCGACGTCGTCGTCGGTTACGGCGGCTACGTCTCGATGCCGGCCTACCTCGCGGCGCGCAAGCGCGGGCTGCCGCTCGTCATCCACGAGCAGAACGCGCTGCCGGGCCTGGCCAACAAGGTCGGCTCGCGGATCGCCCAGCGGGTCGCCGTCAGCTTCCCCGACACGCCGCTGAAGCGGGCCGAGTACGTCGGGCTGCCGCTGCGGCGGATGATCTCCCAGCTCGACCGGGCCGCGCTGCGGAGCGAGGCCCGCGCGTTCTTCGGGCTCGACCCCGACCTGCCGACGCTGGTCGTCACCGGCGGGTCGCTCGGGGCGTGGAAGCTCAACCGTGCGGTGAGTCGCGCCTCGGCCGCGCTCGGCGCCGGCGGGGTGCAGGTGCTCCACGTCATCGGCGCCCGCGGCACCGAGGACCCCGAGTGGGTGGCCCCGGCCGACACCGGGACGCCCTACGTCGTCCTGCCGTTCGTCGACCGGATGGACTACGCCCTGGCGGCGGCCGACCTGATGGTCTGTCGCGGCGGCGCCTCGAGCGTCGTGGAGGCCGCCGCGACCGGCGTCCCGGCGATCTTCGTGCCGCTCGCCCACGGCAACGGGGAGCAGGCCCTCAACGCACGCGCGGTGGCGGACGCCGGGGGAGCCCTCGTCGCGGACGAGGCGGGCTTCACCGCCGACTACGTCGCCGACACGGTTCCCGGGCTGCTCGCCGACCCGCAACGGCTCGCCGCCATGAGTGCCGCGGCCAAGGGACTGGTCCCGTCGGACGCCGACGAGCGGCTGGCCCGCATCGTCGCCGAGGCGGCGGCGCGATGAGGACGCGGCGATGAAGATCCCCGTCCCGGACGAGATCCTGCCCGCCGGTGAGATCGGGCACGTCCACCTCGTCGGGATCGGGGGAGCCGGGCTGTCGGCGATCGCCCGCCTGATGCACCAGTCCGGCGTACCCGTCAGCGGCAGCGACGCCCACGACTCGGCCGTCGTGCAGGCGCTGCGGGCGGAGGGGATCGCGGTGCAGGTCGGGCACGACGCGGCCCACGTCGACGGGGCCGACACCGTGGTCGCCACCACGGCCGCCCGCGAGGACAACCCGGAGATCGTCGCGGCGACCGTCCGCGGCCTGCGCCTGTGGCCCCGCTCAGCGGGCCTCCAGTCGGTCCTGATCGACCGCTCGGTGGTCGCGATCGCCGGCACCCACGGCAAGACGACGACCACGGCTATGGCGACGGTGGCGCTCCAGGAGGCGGGACTCGACCCGACCTTCGCGATCGGCGCCGAGGTCGAGACGCTCGGCACCAACGCCCGGCTCGGCTCCGGCCCGGTCGCCGTGGTGGAGGCCGACGAGTCCGACGGGGCGTTCCTCGTCTACACGCCCGACATCGCCGTCATCACGAACGTGGACGCCGACCACCTCGACCACTGGGGCACCGAGGCCGCCTACGAGGCGGCGTTCGCCGAGTTCGCCCGGCGCGCGCGGGTCACCATCTCCGACCGGCCGGACCTGGCCGACGTGACCGCCGGCTTCTTCGACGGCGCGACGGTGCGCGGGCACGACCTGGCGATCGAGGGCGCGACGACCCGCTTCCGGGTCGAGGCGCGGGGCGAGGACCTCGGTGCCGTCGAGCTCGCCGTCCCCGGTCGGCACTACGCCCAGGACGCGCTGTACGCCCTCGCCGTCGGTCTCGAGCTGGGCGCCGACCCGGCGGCACTCGTGCGCGGCCTGGCTCGCCACCGCGGTGCGAAGCGTCGGATGGAGGCGATCGGCGAGGTGGCGGGCGTCCGCGTCTACGACAGCTATGCCCACCACCCCAGCGAGATCCGTGGCGACCTCGAGGCCGCGCGGTCCGTCGCCGGGGACGGCCGCCTCGTCGTGTGCTTCCAGCCCCACCTGGTCTCACGCACCCGGATCTTCGGCGCCGAGATGGGCGCCGCGCTCGGTGCCGCCGACGAGGTCGTCGTGCTCGACGTCTATGTCGCCCGCGAGGACCCTGACCCGGCCGTCACCGGTGCGCTGGTCGCGGACGCCGTCCCGCTCCCGACCGGGCAGGTCACGTTCCTCCCCGAGCGCGACCGGGCCGTCGCCGTGCTCCTCGACCGGGTCGGTCCCGGCGACGTCGTGCTGACCCTCGGGGCCGGTGACGTGACGACGCTGGCGCCACTGCTGGTGGCCGGCCTCCAGGAGCGGGCCGGTGGCTGACTCCGACCGGGACCGCAGCCGTCGGCGGTTCGTGCGACGGCAGTGGGCGCGGCGGTGGCTCACCGTCCGCTACGTGCTCGCCGCGGTCATGGTCGTCGCGGCGGTCGGCCTCGGCGTCTACTCGCTCTACTTCTCCTCGTGGCTGCGCCTCGAGAGCGCCGAGGTGGGGGGGACCTCCCAGCTGTCCGAGGCGGAGGTGCTCGCCGCGGCCGAGCTGCCGACCGGGGACGCGCTGGCTCTGGTCGACCTCGACGCGATCGAGGTCCGGGTCAAGCGGCTGACGGCGGTGCGCTCGGTCGACGTCTCCCGGCAGTGGCCCCACGACGTCCGGATCGACGTCGAGGAGTGGGACCCGTTGGCGGTCGTGGCCGAGGGCGACGACTACACGTTCCTCGCCGAGAGCGGGGACACCTACGCCTTCGACGGCATGCCCAAGAACCCACCGTCGCACCTGCCCCGGGTGACGGTCGGCTCCGGTGCGGACCGGTTGGCGCTGGAGGAGGCGGCCGCGGTCGTGGCCGCGCTCGACGCGGCGGTCATCCGCCTCGTCGACCACCTCGAGGTCGAGACAGCCGACGACATCCGCCTGGTGCTGCGGGACGACCGGCTGGTGCGTTGGGGGAGTGCGGAGCAGTCCGACGACAAGGCCGAGGTGTTGCTCAACCTGCTCGACGCCCGCCCGGAGGCGCAGGTCTACGACGTCAGCGTGCCGAGCCTCCCCGCCACCCGCTGACGGGCCGTTCCGCCTTCTTCGTCGGAACTCGCGCGGCGTGTCTCCCCGGGATGCGGTGCTGCCGTACCTACTGTCATGGACACGACGAGGTTGACATAACTATAACCCTCTAGATGAGGGTAAGGGTTGACCGAGGCGGAGCCGGCCGGGGAAGTCGGCTCCCTGACGAAGAAGGGGAAACGGCGTGGCTGCTGCACAGAACTACCTGGCCATCATCAAGGTCGTAGGCATCGGTGGCGGCGGGGTCAACGCTGTCAACCGGATGATCGAGGTCGGACTCAAGGGCGTCGAGTTCATCGCGATCAACACCGACGCGCAGGCGCTGCTCATGAGCGACGCCGACGTCAAGCTCGACATCGGCCGCGAGCTCACCCGCGGCCTCGGCGCCGGCGCCAACCCCGACGTGGGCGGCAAGGCGGCCGAGGACCACGCCGAGGAGATCGAAGAGGTCATGAAGGGCGCCGACATGGTCTTCGTGACCGCCGGCGAGGGCGGTGGCACCGGCACCGGTGGCGCACCCGTCGTCGCGCGGATCGCCCGCTCGCTCGGCGCGCTCACCATCGGCGTCGTGACCCGGCCGTTCGCCTTCGAGGGCGCCCGCCGCAAGAAGTCCGCGGACGACGGCATCGAGCGGCTCCGCGAGGAGGTCGACACCCTCATCGTGATCCCCAACGACCGGCTGCTCCAGATCTCCGACCGCAACGTGTCGGTGATGGACGCGTTCCGCCAGGCCGACCAGGTGCTGCTGCAGGGTGTCTCCGGCATCACGGACCTGATCACCACGCCGGGCCTCATCAACGTCGACTTCGCCGACGTCAAGGCCGTCATGAGCAATGCCGGCTCGGCGCTCATGGGCATCGGCTCGGCCCGCGGTGAGGACCGCGCGGTCGCCGCCGCGGAGATGGCCGTGAGCAGTCCGCTGCTCGAGGCCTCGATCGACGGCGCGCACGGCGTCCTGCTCTCGGTCGCCGGTGGTTCCGACCTCGGCATCTTCGAGATCAGCCAGGCCGCGGGCATGGTGGCCGAGGCCGTCCACCCCGACGCCAACATCATCTTCGGCGCGATCATCGACGACGCGCTCGGCGACGAGGTCCGGATCACGGTCATCGCCGCCGGCTTCGACGGGGGCACCCCGCCGAAGCAGCGTGCCGGCTCGAGCCTGCGCCGGGACACCCGGCCGCAGGCCACCCAGGAAGAGGTGCGGGCCGCCGTGGCCTCCCGCCGCGAGCCCGAGCAGGCGGCGGCGCCGGCCGAGCAGCGCCAGGAGCAGGCTCCCGCCGAGCAGCCCGCCGTCCCTGTCGGAGCCCGTCCCGCCGCGCCGACGTTGGACTTCGACGACGACCTGGACGTGCCGGACTTCCTGAAGTAGCCCGTGCCCTAGACGAGGAGCAGGTTGTACTCCTTCCGCACGACCTCAGGCCCCGTCGAGCTGGCGTTCACCGACCGGCTCGGCGGGGTCAGTGTCGCGCCGTACGACGAGCTCGACCTCGCGCTCGAGGGCGATGACGTCGGCCGGGCGCGCACCGAGAACCACCGTCTGCTGCTGGCCGACTTCGCGCCCGACGACGAGCTGTGCGACCTGCACCAGGTCCACGGCGCCACCGTCGCGCTCATCGAGGACGACGAGCCGACCAGTCGGCCCGACGCCGACGGGATCGTGACCACCGGGGCCGGGCGCACCCTCATGGTGCGCGCCGCCGACTGCGTGCCGGTGCTGCTCGCCGACCCCGGCGCGCGGGTCATCGGTGCCGCCCACGCCGGACGCCTCGGCGTGGTGCGGGGCGTCGTCCCGGCAACGGTCGAGCGGATGCGCGACGTCGGTGCCCGCGACCTGGTCGCCTGGATCGGTCCCCACATCTGTGGCGGCTGCTACGAGGTGCCCGCCGCGATGCAGGCCGAGGTCGTCGCTGCCGAGCCCGCCACCCGGGCGACCACCACCTGGGGCACCCCGGCGCTCGACCTGGGCGCCGGCGTCGCCGCGCAGCTGGAGCGGGCCGGCGTCTCGGTGCAGTGGGCGGCCCGCTGCACCCGCGAGTCCACCGACCTCTTCTCGTTCCGCCGCGACGGCGAGCACGCGGGCCGGCTGGCCGGCGTGATCCGGCTGTCGCCCGCAGGAGCGGAACGATGAGCCGCCGCGACGACCTCGCCGCCGGCCTGGCCGCCGTACGCACTCGGATCGAGATTGCCTGCGCCGCCGCGGGCCGCGCTGCCGAGGAGATCACCCTCGTCGTCGTCACCAAGTACTTCCCGGCCTCCGACGTCCGCCTTCTCGTCGACCTCGGCGTCACCGACGTCGGTGAGAACCGGCACCAGGAGGCGGAGGCCAAGCAGCAGGAGTGCGCCGACCTCGGTCCGGACCTGCGCTGGCACTTCATCGGCGGGCTCCAGAGCAACAAGGCCGCTGCGGTGGCCGCCTACGCCGACGTCGTCCACTCCGTCGACCGGGTCAAGCTCGTCGGGCGCCTCGACGACGGTGCCGCGGGCCGGTCGAAGCCGGTCGACGTGCTGCTCCAGGTCAGCCTCGACCCGCCCGACCGGGCCGGCCGCGCGGGCGCCGACGTCGCCGACCTGAGCGGCCTCGCGGCCGCCGTCGCGACGTCCCGGGCGCTCCGGCTGCGCGGGCTGATGGCCGTCGCCCCGCTGGGGGAGGACGCCGCTGCCGCCTTCGCGCGGCTCACCGACTTGCGCCGCCCCTTCCTCTCCGAGCACCCCGACGCCGACTGGTTGTCAGCCGGGATGAGCGGTGACCTGGAGGCGGCGATCAAGGCCGGCGCGACACACGTGCGCGTCGGCACCGCGGTCCTCGGTTCGAGGCCTTCGGTCCAGTAGTGTCCAGAGCAAAGGATGGAACAGATGAGGCGGAGGCAGCAGCCATGAGCGGTGCGATGCGCAGGATCGGTGAGTACCTCGGCCTGCTCGAGGACACCGGCTACGACGAGTACGACGCGGACGGGTACGACACCCAGGAAGCCGCGCCGGCCCGGGAGACCCGTCCCGAGCGCGCGCGCCCCCGGCCCGCGGCCGTCGCCGACATCAACGAGCGTCGGCGCCCGGCGCCCGCCCCCGCGGTCGGCGTCGTCGCCGAGCTCTCGCGGATCACCACCCTGCACCCGCGCACCTACAACGAGGCGCGTGCCGTGGGGGAGCAGTACCGAGACGGCACCCCGGTGATCATGAACCTCTCCGAGATGGACGACGCCGACGCCAAGCGTCTCGTCGACTTCGCGGCCGGCCTCATCTTCGCCACGCGCGGCAGCATCGAGCGGGTCACGAGCAAGGTCTTCCTGCTCTCCCCGCCCAACGTGACCGTCGCCGCCGCGGACAAGCAGCGGATCGCCGACGCAGGCTTCTTCAACCAGAGTTGATCTGCGCGAGCGTGTCGCCGCTGTCGTCGGTGTGAGGTTGCGGCTCGTCGGCGGCTCACGGTCCGGGCGAGCGTCGGGTCGTTGTGCCGCTCCCCTAGGATCACCGCGTCCCCATCAGCAAACCCTGAGGATCCGTCGTTGGAACTGACCGGCCAGATCGTCCACGGCGTTCTGTATGCCTTCATCGGCCTGCTGTGGGTCCGGTTCATCGTCGACTGGGTCCAGGTCTTCGCGCGCCAGTGGGAGCCGCACGGCGTCCTGCTCGTGGTGCTCGAGACCTGCTACTCGATCACCGACCCGCCGATCAACGCGCTGCGCAAGGTGATCAAGCCCGTCCGGATCGGCAACTTCGCGCTCGACCTGAGCTTCCTGCTCGTGATGCTCTTGGCCTACATCGCCCTGCTGGTGATCTGGCCGATCATCTTCGCGTGACTTGCCGACTCTTAGTTGTCGCTGGTCAGGCGCTATTGTTCGCGGGACAGCAAGTCCCCTGTTTCCCAAAAGTAAGGTGAGGTCATGCCGCTGACGCCCGAGGACGTGAGCAACAAGCGCTTTACCCCCGTCCGGCTCCGCGAGGGCTACGACATGGGTGAGGTCGACCAGTTCCTCGACGAGGTGGAGGCCGAGCTCGCCCGCCTGAATGCGGAGAACGACGAGCTGCGAGCCAAGCTCGCCGCTGCCCAGTCGGGCGCTCCGTCGTACGAGCCTGCTCCCACGCAGCTGACCCCGGTCCCTGAGCCGACCCCGGTCGTCGAGGCTCCCGCCCCCGTCGTCGAGACCCCCGCGCCCGTCGCGGTGGCGCCGGCGGCCAGCGTCGAGACGATCCGTGTCGAGACCGTGCCTGAGGCGTCCAACGCCGCAGCGCGTCTGCTCGAGATCGCGACCCGCAACGCCGATGAGCTGGTCGAGGACGCGAAGAACGAGGCCGACCGGATCGTGGGCGAGGCCCGCACCAAGGCCGAGCGTCTCGAGAACGAGTCCAAGGGCAAGGCCGACCGGATGGAGAGCGACGCTCGCACCCGGTCCGAGATGCTCGACACCGAGACCTCCGAGCGCCGTACCCAGCTCTTCGCGGACCTGGAGAAGGAGCGCGACAAGCTCAGTGTCGAGGTCGAGAACCTGCGGTCGTTCGAGCGCGAGTACCGCTCCCGGCTCAAGAGCTACTTCACCCAGCAGCTCGAGGCGCTCCAGGCTCCGGGTGACTCGGTCGCCCCGTCGGACGACTCGCCTGCTCCGAAGCGGCTCCGCTCGATCCTCGGTGAAGAGGACCGCTGATCACCAGCAGCACTCGTTGACAAGGCATCCGGGCGGCCCGCGCACGCGGGTCGGCCGGTTGCATTTTCGGGCTCTCGTCGTCTCGGTGCACGGAGTGGCTCCTTGGTGACGTACGTCCCATTGGCTACCCTCCGTGCAGCCTGTAGCCCTCGCTGCGGGTGACCCCCTCCGGAGGAGGCCCGACCATGGCTGGCACGACGAAGAAGTCCTTGGCGGGACGCACCGTGTCCGCAGCCGGCAAGATCATCGGTCGCCGGAAGCCCGCCGCGCCTGCCGCTGCGCCGGCGAAGAAGGCGGCGCCGGCGAAGAAGGCGGCACCCGCGCCGGCGAAGAAGGCTGCGCCGGCGAAGAAGGCTGCGCCGGCGAAGAAGGCTGCACCCGCGCCGGCGAAGAAGGCTGCACCCGCGAAGAAGGCTGCGCCGGCGAAGAAGGCGGCTGCGCCGGCGAAGAAGGCTGCGCCGGCGAAGAAGGCGGCTGCGCCGGCGAAGAAGGCTGCGCCCGCGCCGGCGAAGAAGGCGGCTGCGCCGGCGAAGAACGCTGCGCCCGCGCCGGCGAAGAAGGCTGCACCCGCGCCGGCGAAGAAGGCTGCACCCGCGAAGAAGGCCGCGCCGGCGAAGAAGGCGGCTGCGCCGGCGAAGAAGGCTGCGCCCGCGCCGGCGAAGAAGGCGGCTGCGCCGGCGAAGAAGGCGGCTGCGCCGGCGAAGAAGGCTGCGCCCGCGCCGGTGAAGAAGGCGGCTGCGCCGGCGAAGAAGGCTGCGCCCGCGCCGGTGAAGAAGGCGGCTGCGCCGGCGAAGAAGGCTGCGCCCGCGCCGGCGAAGAAGGCTGCGCCCGCGAAGAAGGTTGCACCCGCGCCGGCGAAGAAGGCGGCACCCGCCAAGAAGGCAGCATCGGCTCCGGCGAGGCTCATCGTCCTCGAGGGCGAGGAGGCCTGGTCCAAGGCCGAGCTCAAGGAGGTCATGGCCGAGCTCCACGAGCAGCGCGAGCACAGCGGTCAGATCGTCGCCGAGCAGGAGGCGGACCTGTCGGGCCTGCTCCGCGACGCCGGTGACGGTGCCGGTCAGGACCAGGCAGACCTGGGCGCGACCAGCTTCGAGCGCGACCACGAGCTGACCGTCCTCAACCACGAGCGGGAGAAGCTCGCGCAGATCGACCGGGCCCTCCAGCGCATCGCCGACGGCACCTACGGGGTCTGCGAGTCCTGCGGCAACGCCATCGGCAAGATGAGGTTGATGGCCTTCCCGCGTGCCACACTGTGCATGCCATGCAAGCAGCGCGAGGAACGTCGGTAGACAGCAGCGACAGCCAGCCGACCGACAGGCGCTTGCTGGCGAGCCCCCGTTCGTGGGTGCTCTTCTCCCTCGTCGCCGTCACGCTCTACGTCGGTGACCAGTGGTCCAAGCACGCCGCGGTCGAGCACCTCACGGGGCGCTCGGACGACGTCCGGGTGGTCGGCGAGGTGCTGCAGCTGCACCTGACCCGCAACCCCGGCGCTGCGTTCTCGCTCGGCACCGGCTTCACCGTCGGGCTGACCTGCTTGGCGATCGTCGCGACGGTCGTCGTCCTGGTGGCCAGCCTGCGCGTGGTCGACCGGGTGTGGGCGGCGGGCCTCGGCTCGCTCCTCGCCGGCATCACCGGCAACCTGACCGACCGGATGCTGCGTGAGCCGGCGCCGTTCCGCGGCCACGTCATCGACTTCCTCCAGCTGCCGAACTGGCCGATCTTCAACATCGCGGACATCGCGATCAACGTCGGCGCCGGCCTGATCCTGCTCCAGGTGTTCCGCGGCATCCAGATCGACGGCACCCGGCAGTCCGAACAGGAGGCCGAGGACGAGCAGGCAGACGAGCAGGCCGACGAGCAGGCAGAGGTCGAGCGCGCGGAGGACGACCAGGCAGAGGGCGGGGCATGAGCGAGGTCGACCACCGCAGCCTGCCCGTCCCCGAGGGCCTCGACGGCCAGCGCGTCGACGTCGCGATGGCCCAGCTCTTCGGAGTGTCCCGCTCCCGCGCGGCCGAGTTGATCGCCGACGGCCGGGTGCGCCTCGACGGCAACGGCGTGAGCAAGAGCGAGCGGGTGCTCCCCGGCGCCGTGCTCGACGTCGAGATCCCGGTGGAGAACGACCCGCTCGAGATCGTCCCCGAGATCGTCGAGGGCATCAAGATCATCCACGACGACCCGTCGATCGTCGTGATCGACAAGCCGGTCGGTGTCGCCGTCCACCCGTCGCCTGGCTGGCGCGGTCCGACCGTGGTCGGCCACCTCGCGGGGGCCGGTTTCCGGATCTCCACCTCGGGCGCCAAGGAGCGCGAGGGCATCGTGCAGCGGCTCGACGTCGGTACGTCGGGCGTCATGGTGATCGCCAAGTCCGAGCACGCCTACTCGCTCCTGAAGAACGCGTTCCGCCAGCGCACCGTCGACAAGACCTACCACGCGCTGGTCCAGGGACATCCGGACCCGCTCTCGGGCACGGTCGACGCGCCGATCGGCCGGCACCCCGGCGCGGACTACAAGTTCGCGGTCATGGACGGCGGCCGGGCGAGCGTCACCCACTACGAGACGCTCGAGGCGCATCGGTTCGCCAGCCTGCTCGAGGTGCACCTCGAGACCGGCCGCACCCACCAGATCCGGGTCCACATGGCGGCGCTTCGGCATCCCTGCTGCGGCGACCTGACCTACGGCGCGGACCCGACGCTCGCCAAGCGGCTCGGGCTGACCCGGCAGTGGTTGCACGCGGTCAAGCTCGGCTTCGAGCACCCGGGCACCGGTGACTACGTCGAGTACGAGTCGTCGTACCCCGACGACCTCCAGGCCGCCCTCGACGTGATCCGTGACAGCCACTGACAACCCCCTGACGATCCGGCCGGCCGTCGCCGACGACCTGCCGGAGATCGCCGAGGTCTTCCTCGCCGCACGGTCCGCGGCCGTTCCGGCGATGCCGCCCTCGATCCATCCGCCGCACGAGGTGCACGCCTTCTACGCCGGCATCGACCTGGTCGCCAGCGAGCGCGAGCCCTGGGTCGCCGAGGACGGTCGGGGGATCGTCGGCTTCGTCGAGGTCGTCCGGGACTGGCTCGACGCGCTGTACGTCCTCCCGACCGCTCAGGGCGAAGGGATCGGCTCGACCCTGCTCGACCTGGTGAAGTCGTTGCGGCCGGACGGGTTCGCGCTCTGGGTCTTCGAGACCAACGCCCCCGCGCGGGCCTTCTACGCCAGTCACGGCCTGGTCGAGGTGGAGCGCACCGACGGGTCGGGCAACGAGGAGCGGGCGCCCGACATCCGGATGGAGTGGGACCCGGCCGAGGCCGACGGCTGAGTCAGAGCCGGACGTCCTCGCCGTCGACACCGCCCTCGACGTCGAAGGTGTCGACGCATGGCCCCGACGGTGGCGCACCGTGACGGGTCCGCGGGCTGGAACCGGCGGTTCTTGCCTGCCCGTGACGGGATCGTCCGGGGTGGCGTTTCTGTCGGTGGGCCTCGCTACGGTCAGGGGAACGGTCGCGTAGGCTGATGCCCTTCCCCGACCCGCCCATCACGACCTCTCGAGGAGCCTTCCGCACCGATGGCAGCCGCCGGGGACTTCGTCCACCTGCACGTCCACACCGAGTACTCGATGCTGGACGGAGCGTCGCTGCTCGACGGCCTGTTCTCCCGCGTCCGCGACCTCGGGATGCCGTCGATCGCGATGACCGACCACGGCAACCTCCACGGCGCCTACGACTTCTACTCCAAGGCCAAGAAGTACGACGTCAAGCCGATCATCGGCATCGAGGCCTACGTCACTCCCGACACCCCGCGCCAGGAGCGACGCCGGGTCCGCTGGGGCAAGGGCAACCAGGCCGAAGAGGGCGGGGACGACGTCTCCGGTGGTGGTGCCTACACCCACATGACGATGTGGGCCGCCAACACCACCGGCATGCACAACCTGTTCCGGCTCTCCTCGCGGTCGAGCCTGGAGGGCTACTTCTACAAGCCCCGCATGGACAAGGAGATCCTCGCCCAGCACAGCGAGGGGATCATCGTGTCCACCGGCTGCCCCTCGGGTGCCATCCAGACCCGGTTGAGGCTCGGCCAGTGGGACGAGGCCGTGCGCGAGGCCGGCGAGCTCCGCGACATCTTCGGTCGCGACAACGTGTTCCTCGAGCTGATGGACCACGGGATCGACATCGAGAAGCGGGTCCGCGACGACCTGCTCAAGCTCGGTCGTGAGCTCGGCATCCCGCCCATCGCCACCAACGACTCCCACTACAACAACCCCGAGGACGCCAAGGCCCACGAGGCGCTGCTCTGCGTCCAGTCCGGCAGCCGGCTCAGCGAGCCGCCGTACTCCCAGGGCGGCAAGCGGTTCGCGTTCGAGGGCCAGGGCTACTACATCAAGTCCGCCGAGGAGATGCGCGACCTGTGGGGCCGCCAGGACCTCATGGAGGCCTGCGACAACACGCTCCTCATCGCGGAGCGGTGCGACGTCGAGTTCGCCGAGTCCACCGGCGGCTACATGGCGCGCGCCGACGTGCCGGCCTCGGAGACCGAGGAGTCCTGGTTCGTCAAGGAGGTCTGGCGCGGGATCGAGTCGCGCTATCCCGCCGAGCGGCTGACCCAGGAGGTCCGTGACCGGGTCGACTACGAGCTCGGGATCATCGCCCAGAAGGGCTACTGCGGCTACTACCTGGTGGTCGCCGACTTCATCAACTGGGCCAAGGACAACGGCATCCGGGTCGGCCCCGGCCGTGGGTCCGGTGCTGGTTCGATCGCGGCCTACGCGCTGCGGATCACCGACCTCTGCCCGATCGAGCACGGCCTGTTCTTCGAGCGGTTCCTCAACCCCGAGCGACCGTCGATGCCCGACTTCGACATCGACTTCGACGACCACCGTCGCGGCGAGGTCATCGGCTACGTCACCGAGAAGTACGGCGCCGAGCGGGTGGCCCAGATCGCGACGTTCGGCCGGCTGAAGGCCAAGGCGGCGATCAAGGACGCGGCCCGGGTGCTCGACTACGGCTTCGCCGTGAGCGACCGGATCACCAAGGCGCTGCCGGCCGACGTCATGGGCAAGGGCGTGCCTCTCCACGAGCTGTTCAACTCCGAGCACAAGCGTTATGGAGAGGGTGGGGAGTTCCGGGCCCTGCACGAGCAGGACCCGGACGTCCGCCGGATCTACGAGACCGCGCTCGGCCTCGAGGGCCAGATCCGCAACTGGGGTGTGCACGCCGCCGGCGTGATCATGTCGAGCGAGCCGCTCATCGACGTCGTACCGATCATGTCCCGTCCCCAGGACGGCGCGGTCATCACCCAGTTCGACTACCCGATGTGCGAGGCGCTCGGGCTGGTCAAGATGGACTTCCTCGGCCTCTCCAACCTCCACACGCTCGAGGACGCGCTGGTCAACATCGAGGCCAACCGCGGCGAGAAGGTCGTGCTCGAGGAGCTGCCGTTCGACGACCGTGCGACCTATGAGCTGATGGGCCGCGGTGACACGCTCGGCGTGTTCCAGCTCGATGGTGGTGGCATGAGGGCGCTGCTGCGCTCGATGCTGCCCGACCAGTTCGCCGACATCACGGCCGTCTCCGCGCTCTACCGCCCGGGCCCGATGGGCGCCGACTCGCACAACAAGTACGCGCATCGCAAGAACGGCCGCGAGCCGATCGTGCCGATCCACCCGGCGCTGGCCGACGCGCTCGAGCCGGTGCTGGGAGAGACCTACGGCCTGATCGTCTACCAGGAGCAGGTGATGGCGATCGCGCAGGTGCTCGCCGGCTTCTCGCTGGGCGCCGCCGACAACATGCGCCGCGCGATGGGCAAGAAGGATGCCGCGAAGCTCGCCAAGGAGTACGGCGGCTTCGAGGCCGGCATGCTCGAGCGCGGCTTCCCCCAGGACGCGATCAAGACGCTCTGGGAGATCCTCGTCCCGTTCGCCGACTACGCGTTCAACAAGTCACACTCCGCCGCCTACGGCGTCATCACCTACTGGACCGCCTACCTCAAGGCCAACTACCCGACGGAATACATGGCGGCGCTCTTGACCTCGGTCAAGAACGACAAGGACAAGATGGCGATCTACCTCAACGAGTGTCGCCGGATGAAGATCCAGGTCCTGCCCCCCGACGTCAACGAGTCTGCCCACAACTTCACGGCCGTCGGCACCGACATCCGGTTCGGACTCACCGCGATCCGCAACGTCGGCCACAACGTCGTCGACCAGATCGTCTCCTCCCGCGAGACCAAGAGCCGCTTCGAGTCGTTCAACGACTTCCTCGACAAGGTCCCGGCGCTGGTGTGCAACAAGCGCGTGGTCGAGTCGCTGATCAAGGCTGGCGCGTTCGACGAGCTCAAGCACCGGCGGCGGGCACTGGTCGCCATCCACGAGAGCGCCGTCGACCAGTACGTCGACATCAAGCGCAACGAGGCGATCGGCCAGGACTCGCTCTTCGCCGGGATGACCGACGACGACGGTGACTTCGGCGGGTTCGGGGTCAGCGTGACCGTCCCCGACATCGACGAGTGGGACAAGATGACCCTGCTCGGTCACGAGCGCGACATGCTCGGCCTCTACGTCTCCGACCACCCGCTGCTCGGGCTCGAGCACGTCCTCGCCGGGACCGCCGACTGCTCGATCGGCGACCTGATGACCGACACCGAGGGCACCCTGCGGCCGGACCAGTCGACGGTCACCGTGAGCGGCCTGGTCACCTCGGTGCAGCGCAAGATCACCAAGAAGGGCGACCCGTGGGCGATGATCACCCTCGAGGACCTCGAGGGTGCGATCGACGTGCTGCTGTTCCCCAGCGCCTACCAGCTGGCCAGCCCCTACCTGACGCCCGACGCGATCATCACCGTCAAGGGGCGGCTGTCCCGCAGCAAGGAGCAGCCCGAGCTCCACGGCCAGGAGATCTCGGTCCCCGACCTCGACACCAACGCCGACGGCCCGGTCGTCATCAGCCTGCCGTCGACGCGGTGCACGGCACCGGTCATCGCCCAGCTCAAGGAGGTGCTCTCGACCCACCCCGGCCTGACCGAGGTCCGGCTGCGCCTCCTCATGCGCGACGCCACCCGGGTGATGCGCCTCGACGACCGGCTGCGGGTCTCGCCGAGCCCCGCCCTGTTCGCCGACCTCAAGCAGCTGCTCGGTCCGGGGTGCCTGGCCGGATAGATCTGGCCGGACAGGCGCCTGGCAGGATGGCGGCGTGAGTGACCAGGTGACCGACCAGGAGACCGTGCTGCCCGCCGGCCCCGCTTCCGAGCGGACGCCCGTGCCGTGGCGCGCCTGGGGGGCGGTCGCCGGTGCGCTCCTCGTCGCGGGCGCCGCGCTCGGCGGCCTGGGCGGCTGGCTCTGGTACCAGTGGTGGGGGCCGCCCAACAAGGGCTCCATCTTCGACACGACCGCCTACGGGATCACCTGGTTCGACACCACCGACAAGGGCATCGCCCAGGACTTCGCCGGCACGGGCGAGTACGTCGTCATCGGCTTCGGCCTCGGCCTGGTGCTCGGGACGATCGCCGCGTTCGTGGGCCGTCGGCACGCGTTCGCTGCCCTTGCCGCGCTCCTGGCCGGTGCTGCGCTGGCCGCGGCTCTGTCGTGGGCCGTCGGCACCATGCTCAGCCCGCCTGACCCGCAGAAGTTCGCCACCGAGGCCAACGTCTGCACCGAGCTCCCGTGCAAGGAGTATCCCGCGGCCATCGAGGTCAACGGGTGGACGCCCTATCTCCTCTGGCCGATCGGCGCCCTCACCGGCTTCTGCGCCACCACCTTCCTCCTTGGCACCTTCGTCGAGGTCCGCCGTCAGCAGCACACCCACCAGCAGGCCGGCACCTGGCTCGAGCGCGGCGGTCCCGCGGACGCCTAGTGGCGTCCGATCGGGGCGGTGACGGCGGCGGTCAGACGCACCAGGTCGGCGGGGGAGAGCTCGACCTCGAGGCCGCGGCGGCCGGCGGAGACGTTGATCGTCGGGTGGTCGAGGGCGGTGGTGTCGACGACGGTCGGGTGGAGGCGCTTCTGGCCGAGCGGCGAGATGCCGCCGACGAC
>NZ_JACEFC010000004.1:0-76291 GCF_014180715.1 Nocardioides stalactiti
CGTGCAGCAGACCCATGCTGTGATC
The DNA here is from genome assembly GCF_014180715.1 of Nocardioides stalactiti. Taxonomy (GTDB): domain Bacteria; phylum Actinomycetota; class Actinomycetes; order Propionibacteriales; family Nocardioidaceae; genus Nocardioides; species Nocardioides stalactiti. Next base: position 26 of record NZ_JACEFC010000004.1, read on the forward strand.
GCGTTCGCTGAGAGCCTTCGAGAGACTCTCATCGAACTTGTCACGCGTCCGAAGTACGACGACGCAGAGGGTGTCGCGCTGGGCGTCCTCGACGAGCGCATCGGTGCGATCACCAAGAAGGCAAAGCCGACGCAGAAGGACAAGGACCTGGTCGAGGCACTAAAGGGCATCAAGTCGGAAATGCAAGCAGCGTTCGACGAGCGTTGGGCCAACCGCGAACCGCGACAGTAGTAGTCCGACGCCCACCCGCGTCACTTCGCCGTCTGTAGGCGCGCGAATCGACCCCGGGCCGGATCGGCGACGCCGTTGAGTTTCCTCCACGGATCACTGAGCGGGAACATCTAGGTTGCTGACATGCCTTCTTCAACGCCGGCTGGCGTCCGGGTCGCGACCGAGCCTGTATTCCACTACACCGATGCTGGGGCTCTGATCGGCCTTGTCCAAGGTCGCGTGCTGTGGGCGTCGGAAGCGGCTGGGATGAACGACCGCGCGGAGGTGAGGCAAGGGTGGCAGAAGATCCGCTCGTGGCTGGAAGACCAGCCTGTCGGCGATGCACTGGACTTGCTTCGTCATCACGCTAACGACCCCCTCAAGCGAAGCCACGAGGTGTTCGTACTGTGCGCTTCCACCCGCGCGGACGACGCAAACCAGTGGCGTCTATACGCGAATCGTGGCAGCGGGTACGCAGTCGAACTCGACCCCAGCGTCCCCCTCATAGTTGCCTCCGAACACAACCTGACCCCCATCGCCGGCGGAAAGATCTCGTTTTCGGCGGCAGGAGACCTTGTAGAGGTCGGGCCGTGGATGCACGTGATCTATACCGAAGCTGACATTGAGGCTGCGCTGCAGGCGCTCGTCGACAAGATCGACTCTGCAACTACTAGCATTCGCTCCTCCACCGCTGATCCAGACGAGAAGGACGAGGCACTGCAGGACGTTGCTGAGTGGGCCTACAGCGATCTCGCGGAAATCGCTCATCTGATCAAAGAGCCCGGGTTCTCTGGTGAGAGCGAGGTCCGCATCGTGGTGACGTTCTTCATGCAGCAGAAGCACATCAAGTATCGCGCTGGTGCTTACGGCATCGTGGGATACGCGGAACTTGTGACCGACCCGTCCGGCGGCGGCGCGCACCGTGTCCTGCCCAAGAAGGACGCGGTGGACGCCTTGCCGATCAAGTCAGTTCGGCTTGGACCATTGCTTCACGAGGAGCACCTTGAGTCCGTCGAGACCTTTCTACGTAACAACGGCCTTCGAGGAGTCGGCGTCAGCCGTTCGGAGGTACCGCTCCGCTAACGGTCTGGCGGCTGAGGGTCTCAGCGCGTTAGGGCCCGTGTCAGGCTGCAGCCATACAAAGGTGCCTCGCGGCCGTGCCGACGATGCTCTCGTCGCAGTTTCAGGGGGCTCTGCCGCTCAGATCGGGGTGTGCCGGATCACCGCGTCATTCCGCCGCGAGTTCTCAAGCTCAGCGGGGAACGCGGATCTGACCGAAGCTCGCGAGACCGTTGTGACCTATTCGGTGGCTTGTATAGCGGAACGGTCAGGCGGGAAGCCGTGGTCCTGGTCGACCACGGCTATCTGGGTACCTGCGTTGATGAACGGGACTGCTCAACTCGTCGCTTCAAGTGCGACGGCGAGAGCGGTCGCGCTCTCTTCGTCGAAGTTGCCGCTTATCACGCTTGCGCCATCCTCAATCACGGCCTCGACGGTCGGAGCGGACACCACGTTCCCATCAACGACCATCGCGTACTGACGGCCCGTGCCTGCGAGTTCGGTGGTGATTTGCTTGAACGTGTCCGTGGCTTCGGCGTCGAACTGGATGGCAACAGCCCATGCGACCTCACCCTCGGGGATCCTGGCTTCCGCGCCTGCGATCCCGTTCACGATCGCCGGCGGTGCCAGGAGGTACTTCATGGCCGTCCCATGTCGGATTCCGCATGAGAGAAGAAAGCCGTCGCTGAGCAGGCGATGCGGCTGCGGTTGAGCAAGTGAAGGGTCTGGGCACGAGAACTTGTTGTATTTCTGACACGTCCCTGTCGATGGGGTCGGGTTGAAGACCTCGTCGTCTTGTTTGGACGTATCTGGATTCGCGACGAAGGGTGCGACGCGCCCCAAGGGGCGTCCTTCGGCGCAAGGCCCGAACTGCCCCTCGGTTTCGGACACGAAGCGGGCCTCGAACACATGACTGCCAGTCGTGGAACCAGATCTCGAACTGTCCGTGGTTGTTGAAGCCGTGGTTACGTCGGTGCCGTCTGCCGATGGCGACTCGGAGTCGGCGCCCCGCAGCGCTAACAGGGCAACGCCAGCAACGATCGCAGCCGCTGCGACCGACGCCACGACGACCACGGCAAGTCTGCGGCGGGGGCTTGTGGGGACGCTTCCGCCGGGACTCGGAGCGGCCAATGTCGAGCCCGCAACGGTCCCAGGCATCGCGGGTGGACGCGGTGGCGCGATGGTCACCGGGGCCCCTGCGACCTCGACCGGCGCGCCATCGGGTGCGCCCTTTGTCATCTCAGCGTGACGCAACCGAACCTGCTCAACCGGTGCTCTGCCGACGCTGAACGCAAGCGCCGCCAGCGCCCACCGTGCACCACCAACTTCCTGCGTCCCGCGATCACGAGCAAGTCGGTCACCGCACGATTCGACGGCGGCACTAAGGTCGGCGCCGTGGTCCAGCTGATCTGTGAGACGGCCGAGCGCACCAAGCCGGATCGCGTCGACCAGGAGATTCGTTTCGCCCGGAGTTAGCGCGTTCTCCGGGAGGAAGTCGTCGAGTGCAGCGCGGAACGCTTCTGCCTCGGCGAATACACCAATACCTGCTGTCTTGGCCATCTCGGCGAGTTCGTCGTGCACCCCCACGGCGCTAGAGCCTCCCACAATCCGACGTCAGACAGTCGGGTAACGTCGAGAAGTCTCATTCCAACAGGGGCGGAGGCTCGCGGTCTCGCTGCTGCGGCGGGCTGGTTCGCGCTGGGTCCTATCCGTGCGAATCGATGACAACTGCCGCGGTCCGGCTCAGCTCGCGACCGAGGCTTTGTGCACCGTGCGGTGGCGCGTCGTTCCGCCGCGACAGAAGCGGATTCCAGCGTCTGACGTCCTACGCTGCGATCGCACTGGCAACCTCACCGTAGGACGTTACGAACGTGCGGATCAGTTCTGGCCCTAGCGCCGCTCAAGCGGCTCGTGTCGGCGTCAGCGATTCGCTGCGCACGTCTCCAGCTCTTCGTCCGACGGCGGAGGGCTGGCGAGTATTTCTGCCTGGCTCCCGAAATCGATAACCTCAACAGCGTCAGGCTCAGGCACCTGCACCGTCGCCCCGAAGTCGCCGTACTCCACGCGGATCCGAGTAGATGCCAGCACGCCCCGGAACTCGCCCAGCGCGGTGGGGAGTTCTTCTGAGTCAAACGCGGCGATTACATCAGCGCCGCTGAACTCGAGAGCCGCGTAGCGTCCGTCGCGGACGGTCGCCACACCTTGGATCTTGGCCGTCGGATCGATCCAACCGAGCTGATTTGCGACCTTCGGCATCATCGCCGGTGTCGCCTCGTCGAGCAGCAGGTCGACCACCACATCTTCGTCGCTACCGGCCCGGAAGCCGACCGCAGTCGGCTCGATCAACATCAGCGCCACCGGCGGGACCGCGGCAGCCAAGCCTTGGCGACCGCGGCCGGTGGTGAAGTGCATCCAGCAGGCGGCAACATCCTCGTGGATGTCAGGGCCCGTCACCTGAGTCCAGGTATGACCGGCCTTCACCCGGGTCTCCACCGAGGCGCCAGGCACCGTGATGACCTGCCGATAAGCTGGAGCGCCCAGGTCGAACGAGCCAACGGATATTCGCGCGAGCTCCACGCCGTCCGTCCACGAGAGCGTGAACCCCGCGGTCAATTGCTCGAGCATGTCCTGCTCAGCGAGATCCACAACCGCTTGGGCGTCTTCCTGGGTGCCGTCGACGACGGTGACCCAACCGGTCTAACTCGCTGTCGGTTCCCCGGCTGGCGCTGTCGTTCTGCTGCGCTCGGTCACGGGTCTGTCAGCGGGGTCGGTTCCGTCTGTACGGCACGCGCCGAGCAACAGTGCCACACAGGAAAGCGCACCCAAGCGACGCCACAAAACGATCACGCGGAGAGTGTCCCTCACCTCCTGACGCACCCGCCCGCTGGAGCCCGTTGTCGATGTGGCCCGGACCATGCCCGCGAGCTGGCCTGGGTCATTCCGCCGCGATCGACGAGTCATTCACGGCGGTGTGGAACACGATCCTCCGGAGCGACTCCGGCATTGAGTTCGCGGAGGCGAGAGAGGCTCATAGGCGCTTGCCCGTTGCTTTGGACACGACCTTTGGCACCAAATGCGATTTCCAGCGGGCCGTTGTAGACGACCTCGTGCTGGACTCCGGGCTGCCGGGACAGTCTCAGCACGATCAAGGCGGCGGCCGCACCGTGGGAAGTAGGGCGAATCGCCACCCCCCTCGTCCCGTAGGTTGCCTTGATCTCGACGCGGCGACCGTCTCGGGCAATGGCGTCGTGCCCTGTCGATGAGGCCGTCACCAACTCAAGGTCAAACATTGCTTCAGCAGCGGCCTCGCCGATCGAGCCGACGAGGTGCCCGTCCAGTGGGAACTTCCGGCCTGGGTGCATCGCCTCGAGTTCCGTCACGATCGCGTGGAGTTGCTCTACCAGCACGGCTGTTCTCGCCGTGCGACTACGGAGGTCAGCCCCGACTGCTTCGGAGCGCTCTGCGAAGGCGTCGTTCACGGTCCGATCATGCCCCGGGTTATGGCCCGGTTGGGTTGCCGCACCTAGCCTCCGGCGTCGGACGACAACGCCCGAGCCAACCCTCGGCGACGCAGATCGTGCGCTGCTCTCCTTCGCGCTCAGCCGATCCGCTCGTGTCGCCAACTCCTGCCAGCCACCGACGGAGGGCTCGACACTCCGGGCTTGATCGAATGCCACGTGGCGCGCCACTTCTTGGGCGGCTGCCGCAGTTCGGAGACGATCGCCGAGGCAACCTCCGGTGGGCTTCTCCGCGCCCGCGGGAAGCGGAGGAAGATCTGATAAGCCGCCGCGGACGACCGGAGATCGGCGTCGCCTGCGAGCAGTGCGACCTTCATCATGTCGTCGTTCGCATGGTCCTTGGCAATCCAACTCACCGACATGCCCAAGGCTGCCAGACGTTTCGTGTCGACCTGTGTCAACGCAAGGCGCGCGGTGGTGTCCTCTGGCCGCTCCCAGGAATGGTCGTCCTCGATGCGCTCGACCTCTGCGTCGTACTGCCCGGCAGGGAAGGTGACGCCGTGATCGATCGGCGCTTCGTCGATCCACTCCCAATGCACAGCGTCGCCTTCGCGAACGATCGTGACGTCGGTCGAGCCACAGCCGTACTCGCCGCACTCGCATCGCGCGATCGGCACTTGATGGGGTTCAGTCGTCGCAACCAGCCGGTTCGTCGGGATGAGGACATCGAAGGGATCCATGCCCATCCCGGCCCCGATGCGGGTCATCTCGACGTCATTGACGAACACGAGCAACTCATGACCGCCGACTGCTCCATCAGCCTGACGGATGTCGAACCGGATGGTGTCGGTCGGGGCACGGCTGAGCGTCCTGCCTGCGGCCACGATCTCCTTCCAGGGCGCGAGCTCGCCGGGCCTCGGAATCTGCAGTTCGTCCAATGTGGATTCCAGCAGCGCGTTGATGTCATCAGCACGGTCGGCGGCTGATGCGCCGGCCAGGAGCCGAAGACTCGGCGAGTCCAGCCCGTCCACCAAACACTGAACGGCCGCGTCGATGAGCTGCTGCGGCCCGTCTCGGTGCGGCCCTGGATACCACCGCGACGCGGCGTCATAGAGCCGGTGCTCTGGTGAGGCGTAGTTGAACTGCACGAGCCCATCATCGACGACTCGCCCCGCCTGCGCCTCGGCCATTAGCTGCGACCGGGCTTGATCCTGCCGACGCGTGCTACCGCCGCCATCGAGGACCGCTCAGCCGCCAAGCTCGCCGTCGAGGAGGCCGACGACGCTGGCGGATGGGTAGGGCGCGACGGTCCCAGTCAGATAGAAGAGAAGAGCGAGGAACCCGATCACGGGTCTAGGGTGACCTGATGCCCCTGACCCGAGGACCACGGCTCCTCGGAGTCACCGGAGGTCGGGCTGCGCGCTGGGGAGCACTGGCATTCCTCGCACGGCCGAGCTACATCGCGACGGAGTTCGTCGTTGCGGCGGCAACGACGGGCGGCTACAGCTTCCTCTCCGATTCGGTCAGCCGACTCGGAGAGGTTGGCTGTTCGCCGGCGTACTGCTCGCCGCGTCACGAGCTGATGAACGGTTCCTTCATGGGCTTCGGTGCGTTGCTGGTCGGTGGCGCGGTGCTGCTCTCGCGGCCCATGGGTCCATGGGTGACGGGGCTGCTCGTGGTCTCCGGGCTGAGCTCGGTGGCCACCGGCCTCGCGCCTCTCGACCAGGACGGCACCCTGCATGCGATCGCCGCCACACCGTTGTTCGTGGCGCAGCCGATCGCGCTGATCGTTCTCGGTGCGCGGTTGCGGAACGACCGGCCGCGTCTGGCCGGGGCGCTCCTGGCCACCGGAGTCGTCACCGGCGCCGCGGCCCTGTCGTTCGTGCTCTCGGGCGACGGCCACCTATCGGGAGGCTTCGAGCGACTTGCCCTGTGGCCGGTGCTGGGAGGGCTGGCAGCCTTTGGTTGGACGCAGCTCACTCATGGCCGCGCTGGCCACCTCAGTGGTGTCTAGGCTGGGACAGTCATCCCAGCACGAAACGAGGTCGCTGTGCCCGCCACCCGCTCCGCCCGACAGAGGAAGGCCAGCGTCGAGGCAGGAGCACTGGCCGAAGTCCGCATCGACGTGGGCTCCGACGACTCCTACGTCTACAAGATCTCGTGCAATCACTGTGAGGTCGCGCGGCCCGGGACCGGCACCCGCGCCTGGAGCACGCGCCGGTCGGGAGAGGACAACGGCTACATGGCCGCGATGGATCGATGGATCTTTCACCTCGAGTCCCAGCACCCCGATGCTGACGCCCCGTGTCTGAACTACCTGGCGGAGGCCCGCGCACGTCTCCAAGAGCGGCGCGACGTCCGGGACTGAGGAACGTGCCGGTCGACCCCTCCCGGATCCGGACGTTGATCGGCGCGCGGGAGGACGATCATGCAAAATGACACCCAGTCGCTGCCAGTCGCCATCCGGGGTGGGGCATAGATACGGGGGGACCCCATGCGCGTCAGCCGCTCGGAGGCTGCTGCTTGCCCGAGGCAGAGCTCGTCGACGTACGCCGTTCGCGGACGTCGAGCCATCGCGGTCGCCGCCGCCATCACGGCGCTGGCCGCCACCGCAGTGCTGGCCGCGCCCGCGGCCCACGCCGAGGACGGCTTCGACATCGACTCCACCAGCCGCTACGTCCTCGACGCCAAGGACGAGGTCGTCCGGGCCACGATGACGGTGACGGTGACCAACGAGAAACCGTCCTATCGGACCGGCAACTACATCCAGTACTTCTACCTGCCCTCCCTCACCATCCCGGTCCCCGTGGATGCGGCTCAGCTGACGGCGGTCTCCAACGGCGCGCCGCTCTCGGTGACCCGGGAGCCCACGAAGGACCCGAGCACGTCGCTCGCGACCATCGACTTCCCGTCCAACCTGCTCTACGGCCAGAGCCGCACGATCACCCTCTCGTTCGTCCTCGAGGGCGAGGAGCCGCGCTCGAAGAACCAGACCCGGGTCGGACCCGGCTACGCGACGTTCGCTGTCTACGGACGCGGCGACCCCGGCCAGAACACCGTCCAGGTGGTGCTGCCCGAATCGATGACCTTCGATGCGACCACCAACGCCTTCGACGGCGGCGAGGGCAGCGAGGGCAGCAAGACCCTCACCTACACCGCGACGGCCGACACCGGGGACTTCGGCTTCTGGGCGGTGGTCTCGGCCCGCGACCTCGAGATCGCGCGCACCAGGACGGTGCAGCTCGGCGACCAGGACGTGGAGGTGCTGGCGTTCAGCGACGACAAGCAGTGGTTGCGCTTCGTGTCCTCGCGGATGACCTCGGGGGTCCCGGTGCTTGAGGAGCTGGTCGGCACCCCGTGGCCGGGCGGGCTCACGACGGTCCGCGAAGACCTGTCCGTCAACGTCCGCGGCTACGACGGCTGGTTCGACGGCTCGGACAACTCCATCACGATCGGCGAGGGCCTCGACCAGGAGCTGCTCTATCACGAGCTCCTGCACGCCTGGGCCTCGTCGAACGCGTTCGAGGAGCGGTGGATCTACGAAGGGATCGCCCAGTACGTCGCCGCGCAGGCCGTCGCGACCCAGGGCGACAAGCCGGCCCGACTGAGGCCGGTCTCGACCACGAGCAAGCACGCCGTGCCGCTCAACACGTGGGACGACGCGGGTGAACGCGTCCAACCGACCGACGGCTACGGCTACCCCGCGTCGTACCGCACGATGACGGCGTTGCTCGACGACATGGACGACGACACCCGCAGCAAGGTGCTGGCCGCGGCCATCGCCGGGGAGAGCGCGTACGGCGTGCCTGGCGAGATCCGCCTGATGGTGAGCCGCACCGGATGGCGGCGGTTCCTCGACCTGGTGCAGGTGCTGGGCCGCGAGGACCGGGCCCCCCGGGTCTTCAGCGAATGGGCGCTCACGCCGAGCGAGCGCACGCTGCTCCAGGACCGCAAGCGCTCCCTCGCGGACTACGAGGACGTCGACGCCGCCGACGGCCGATGGGTGCCGCCCGTCGGGGTGCGTACGGCGATGACCGACTGGGAGTTCGACGACGCCCAGCAGGCCCTCACCCAGGTCGCCGACCTCGGGCCGGCGGTCGTGAAGGTCCAGGAGGCTGCCCGGCGCCACGACATGAAGGTCCCGGAGCAGGTGGTCGCGCTCTACCAGGACGCCGACGGCGAGGCCGACTACGACGAGCTCTCCGACACCCTGCCGAAGGCGGCGACGGCGGTCGACGCCGTGGGCACGGCCGACGCGGCCGCAGCCGAGTCGCGCAACCCCGTGGCGGGTCTCGGCGCCCTCGGGCTCGGCCTCGACGACAAGGCCGCCGAGGCCGACGACCTCCTGGCCGAGGGAGATCTCGACGGCGCCACGTCCGCGGCGCGCGAAGCGTCCGACGCCGCGGAGCGGACCACGCTCGTGGGTGGAGGTCTCCTCGCCGGCGCGCTGGTGCTGCTGGTCGGCTCGGCGCTGCTCGTCCGCGCGCTGCTGCGCCTACGAGCCCGCCGGCGCGCCCGGCGGCGGCAAGCGCGGGCCGACGCAGCCCCGGCGTACGCCGGTCAGGACGAGTCGAGCGACGCGATGAACGACGGGGCGCACCAGCGGTAGCTCGACCCCGGTCGGGACGTCACGTCCGGAGGTGCGCAGCCAGCTGAGCGGCAAGCTCCACCGACGCTTCGATCTCCTCACGCCGGATCGAGACACTCTCCACGTTGAGACCGAACGGCACCCCGAGCCGCCGGCAGTAGTCGATGAGCTCTACGGCTGTCGTCGCAGCTTGGTCCGACGAGGCCGCCAACGGGTTGTTCGAGTGCCGGAGGTCGTTCTCGATCCACCGCGGGACGTCGACCCCCAGCCAGCGCAGGAAGTCGAGGGTCTTCATGGATCCGCAGACCGAGAACGTGAACACGATCGGCACCGGGTCGAGCCCGCGTGCCTCGCACTCGTAGCGGTAGTCGGACACGAGGTTCTTGGCCGCGTTGACGTCGTACACGACTTGGGTCACGAAGAACCGGCAGCCGGCCTCCTGCTTCGCGATCAGGCGGAGGTGCTCGTTCTCGCGGCGACTGTGCCGCTCCGGGATCGCGACGCCGCCGAGGAGCAGGTCCGGGTTGAGGTCGGCGCGCATCGCCTGTGCGTCGACGAGCGAGACGGCAGGAGCCGCACCACTCGACGCAGCTCCGACCATCACCGTCAAGGTACGGCGAGGGTCCTGGTCCGCGATCCAGGTCTGCAGGTCCTCGCGCCGGTACTTCCCCACCGCGCGGTAGATGATCACCGGCGTCTGCCACTGCTGAAGGTGGTCGGCCCGAAACTGGGCCGGGTCCACCGTCGGGCTGAACGGGAACGGACGCTCGGCCGGGTTGCGGGAGCTCTCGTCGTCGATGTCGTAGAGAACCAGGCCATCGAGGTCGAGGTGGTCCAGCCGGTCGATCGTGGCCTGCGCGATCGCCGGCAGCCGCTCGGCAGGCGTCGACTGTCGGGGAGGGGTGATCGCGAAGAGCACGAACTCTCCCTGACCAGAGCTCAAGCGAGCGGCGAGATCCACACCGGGGACCGTAGCGGGTCAGGACCTCGTCAGCGGCGGCAGGGATGAAGGCGGCGGCGGAGCCACGATGTAGCCGTCCTCGAACGAGCCGTACACCTGCAGAGCGTCCCGGCGGTGGTGCCACAGCCAGGCCAGGTGCGCGCACAGGATGGCGTCCAGCTCGTCCTCGATGCGCGTGAGGTCACCCGCTCTCGGGTCCGCCACGATCGCGGTCAGCTCTGCCCAGCGTGAGCTGTCAGCCAGCCGCAGCTCAGCGATCGAGGCGAGCTCCCGCACCAGCTGTGCGAACCCGTCTGCGCGAGTGGGTCCCGATTTGTAGAGGATGCGCTCCGCAAGTCCGAACAGTCCCACCATTGCCGGGTGCGGATACACCTCGACGCACACCGGGGTCTCGACGCTGCCCCGGGACGCTGGGTCCACGGCCCACCCGAACCGTTCCGCGAGAGTCGCGGCCCGCGGCGGGTCGAACTGCGGGCGGCTGCGGTTGGAGGAGTGTGCGCCGATCTTGTACCGCCAGAACGCTCGAGAGATCTCGGTCTCGCACCGCCGCTGACCAGAGTCGTTCGGAACGATCAGCGGGGCGTCCACTGCCACCACGATCACGTCCCCGGCGTTGCTCGCCAGCCACTCACCGATCTCGTCGTTGGTCCGCACGACGCCGGACCGGACCAAACGCCCCGAGTCGTCGACCACGGCGATGCCGGTCCGCGCCTTCGTGCCCCACGCAAGGTCGAGCCCGACGAAGCCGCGCTGCGTCGAGGTCACGGGCCGAGCCTAGTTGGCCGGTTCCGTGCCCGCGCCGTCAGCTGAAGCCGCCGACCTTCATCGCCATGAGCTGGCCGCCCTCGACCCTGATGGCGGTGCGACCGCGGCAGAAGACCCGCACGGTGCCGCCTTCGGGCCCGATGATGAGTCCCCCGTTCATCGTCATCGAGTGGGCGTCGCCGTTGTCGTAGGCCGATGTCCCGCCGATGTACTGGTCGTATCCCTTGCGGAGCTCGCAAGAGATCCAGGAGCCGTCCGCGAGCGGGTCGTGCACGCCGTTCATGGAGACCGTGATCGCCCAGTCCCCTGGAGCAAGCGGCTTCTCCAGCATCACCTGGAAGATGCCGCTGTTCAGCTGGTACGGCCCGGCGAAACCGAACGTCACCGTCGAGATCCCGGCCGGCCCCTGCGGCCCCTGCGGCCCCTGCGGCCCCTGCGGCCCCTGCGGCCCCTGCGGCCCCTGAACGCCCTGCGGCCCCTGCGCCCCTTGCGCACCCTGGGGTCCCTTCGGTCCGACCGCACCACGCGCAGCGAGCAGCCCCCAGCTGTCCGGAGTCGCCGACGGCCGTTGACCGGTCGACCTCACACTGGCGACATAGCTGGCGCCGGCGTAGGTCACGACGTCCAGCGCGGCGTACGACGTCGTACTGGCCCACGCTCCTCGGTAGCGGTAGCCCTTGGTCCATGCCACGGTCGTCTCCGACCCCGTGCACTCGTCACCGGCCTGGACGTCGATGATCCGGACGGCGCCGCTGGTCTTGTTCACGCACCCGGTGAACGTCCCTGCCGGGGACGGGATCGACGCGGTGGCGACCCCGCCCACCAGGGCGACGCTCGCCGCGAGGGCGCCGAGCGGCCACACGCGGCCGCCGAAGCTCAGCCTGGTCATGACGCCACCTCCAGGGCGGCACGACAGAAGGTGGTGACGGGGCCCGGCTGGTCCGGTGTCGAGATGAGGGAGTCCATGCTCTGATGGCGTTCCGTCCCCACGGAACACCGTTCCGCGGCGGACTCCGGCGAGCCAACGAGGCCTGGGGCCGGCCACTGGCGGAGCCGCACGCTGCTGCCCGGCGTACGCGCTCCTGCCGAGACGGCAGCGGACGTCCACCCCGATCTGCGGACAAGGGAGCTGTCGGCGCCTAGCCTCGAGGACACTGTCCGATCGCACGTGGGGATCTTCATGGAACAAGAGCAGGTCGTCGCCGAGCTCGCCCGCCTCGCCGAGGAAAACAGGCGGCTTCGAGCCGACGTCACCCGACTCAGCACGGAGCGAATCCCGCACGTCGATCGATCGAGCCGACGTCGGGACCGACGCCTCACCCTCGCGTATCTCTTCGTCGCGATCTTCTCGGTCGGCCTAGCCGGACTCGCCACCGCTACAGCGCTCCCCGGGACCGACACGGTCGACGGCGGTGACATCGTCAACGGCACGGTGAGCACCAGCGACGTCAAGGACGGGACCCTCGGCGCAGCGGACGTCAAGCAGTCAGCGTGGGTGAACCTGGCAGCCAATCCCACGAGCGGTGGCGAGCCATGTGGAAACGGCGTCACCGCCACCTTCTGTGGCGTCTCTGACAGGAAGTGGGCGAACTACGGCGACGGGTTCCAGGGTGCTCGGTTTTCCAAGGACCTCACCAACCGAGTCCACCTCGAGGGCCTGGTCAGGGAGGTTTTCTCACCCGAGTACCAGGGGGGCATCGCGCCCACTCCGATCTTCGTCCTGCCGGCTGGTCATCGCCCCGCAGCCACGCTGATCTTCTCGGCGGACTGTGCGACCGCCGAGGGCCCCAGTCACGCTCGGATCGACATCTTCCCGAACGGCAGGGTGGTCAGCAACACCGACGTGGGCTGCTCCACCAGCGGGTACGTGTCCCTCACCGGCATCAGCTTCCGCGCGGGCCGATGACGGGGGCAACCCACGGAGTCCAGCGCCACGTCGGCTCGTCTACGTTCGACCGGGTCGGTCCATGCGGCGCACGGTTGCGGTATCGCGGGCGTGGTCCCAGACGACACTGAGACCGTCGCATGCCTGGATGCCGTCACCGCCCGCGTGGCATCAGCGGACGCTCACCACGAGTAATAGGCCTTGACGCTGACAAACCCGGCTGGGAAGCGGGTGGGACCGGGGATGGTCGTCGTGCCCCGCCCAGGAACCTCGATGAGATCGCCCAGGGGACGCACGTCGACGGCTTGCTGGGACTGGCCTGGCACGGGGTCCTCGTACTCGACGAGCGCGACTCGGACGCCCACCGTTTCGCGGCTGATGTTCGTCAGCCGCACGTAGTCGTACCGGTATCCCGGCGGGACCACATTGCCGGCCGCGTCGAGCCTGTCGGTGAGGACCACGTCGCGAACCTTCGTCGGGGAGGGCACCTGGGTGATCTGCTGGACGTCCACCCGGACATCGGCCACGTCACGGAAACCGGGGCCGTGGAACGCGAGGATGTCGATGACCGTGAGCTTCGGGGGAATCACGTGGTTCCCGATCTCCGTGCCATACGCAGTCGTGGTCCGCACACCCCGGAGCTCGCGCCCGTTCGCATCCACAGGGGTGAACGCCAGCCGCAGGGCGACCGCTGATGAACCACGGTTCTTGATCGACAGCGTCTGGTCGATCACGCCGGTCGAGGCGAGGCGCTCGTACCGGAACCTCAGGTCTGCCGCCGACGTTGCATCGCCCGAACGCGTCCTCCAGCCCACGGCGTCGAACCTAGCCGATCTCTGAGATCGGCTGACTCGTGGGGAGGTTCAGGTCCGGGGCCGGTAGTCCAGACCCGTGCCGAGGTAGATCTCGCCGATCACCCGGCCCTCGGCGGAGCGGAGAAGCTCGACCTTGCGGGTGCCGGAGGCGGTGACCAGGCGGGCGAGGCCGTGCGGCGTCACCCAGCGGTAGGCGCCGAGCGCGAGCTGGTGGACCTGGTAGCCCTGATGGGTCTTGGCGCGGTGGTGCTTGCGGGTCAGCGGAGCGTCGTTGTGGTCGCCGGTCTGGCCGGGCGGGCCGCCGGAGACGTACGGCGTCGCGTGGTCGTGGTCGAGCCGCTGCAGGCCGCGGCTCGTGGAGTGCGGGAAGACGTCGCCGCGGGTGCGGAGCAGGGTGCGCTCCTTGACCGCCGTCGGGTGCTCGTAGCCGTTGACGGACTTCGTCTCGCCGAGGTCGATCACCGGCTGGACCAGCACCTCGCGGCCGTCGACCAGCTCGCTGAGCTGGTCGAGCACGATCGGGCCGACGCCCTCGACCTGGGCGACCCCGGGGACCTGGCCGCAGAGGACCCGGTCGGTCACGTGGACCACGATCTTGGCCGGACGGCGCGGACGCTTCGGCGATGCGGACGGTGCAGGCGGTGCGGAAGGAGCCGGCGACTCCTCCTCGACCGGACCGGCGTCCAGCTCGTCGAGGAACGCCACCGCCTGGTGCGGGTCGGTCGTCAGCATCTCGAACGCGGCGACCCGGCACTCGGCGTGCGTAGGCCGGTGGCCGTCGTCGTCGGGCTCGGTGTGGTCGAAGATCGCCCGCGCCAGGTCGTCGATGTTCTCGTCGCAGCGGATCGCCGACCCGCCCGACAGCTTGGCGCTCACCCGCAGCGTCGCCGGCTCCCCGGTGACCTCGTCGATCGTGTCGCCCTGGCGGCGCTTGGACAGCCACACGCCGGTGCGCTGGGCGTCGGCCTCGACCAGCGCTCGGTGCTGCTCCGGGTCGGCCTCGATGATCTTGGCCTCCGCGATCGCCAGCAGCCGGGCCGGCGACTCCTGCACGGCCGCGGCCACTGCGGCGTCCACCTTCGCCACCTTGTCCTTCGCCAGCCGACGGGAGTCCTTGGCGATCTTGAGCGCCACCCACGCCTCGACCTGGAGCCGCTGCACGGCCGCCCACAGCAGGGGCAGCCGGTGCGTCAGGTCGAGCACCGAGGCCGCGTAGTTCTCGGTCGAGACCGCGCCGGCGAAGCGGGCGATCGCGAGCTCGGCGAAGCACAGCTCGGAGACCTCCGGCGTGCCCTCTCCCCCGATGCGCAACAGCCGGTCGCCGCCACGGCTCGGCGGCACCGCCCCGGGCAGCGACTGCGGGTCGACCGTGTGGAGGCTGCACCAGTGCCCCACCATCCGCATCTCGGCGACCTCGCCCGACCGGCGCGCGCGGACCTGCTCCTCCATCGCGGCCAGCGTGGCGGCCGCGTCGAGGGTGGTGAGGTCGGCGGGGTTCATGGGTTAAGTCCTTCTCGAACTGGCGTTCGATTGCAAGAGCAAAGGCGCTTCTGTGGATGACTGGTGGGCTCTAGCGGAAAATTGGTGGGCGGCGCCGAGAGGTTGCGCGAACGCCTGCCGTCCGGCATGCTGAATGAACATTCATTCAGAGGAGCAGACATGGGCTGGACAGCGAACGACATCCCCGACCAGAGCGGCCGCGTCGCCGTCGTGACCGGCGCCAACGGCGGCCTCGGGCTCTCGACCGCACGCGACCTGGCGGCCAAGGGAGCCCATGTCGTCATGGCGGTGCGCAACGAGACGAAGGCGGCTGCCGCGGTCGAGCAGATCCGCGCCGCCGTACCGGACGCCTCGCTCGAGCTCGTCGCGCTCGACCTCTCCTCGCAGGCCTCGACCAAGGAGGCGGCCGCCACGATCCTCGCGGCTCACCCGAAGGTCGACCTCCTCGTCAACAACGCCGGCGTCATGGGCATCCCGCAGTCGAAGACGGTCGACGGCTACGAGATGCAGTTCGGTGTCGACCACCTCGGCCACTGGACCCTGACCGCGCTGCTGCTCCCCGCTCTGGTGCAGACGACCGGATCGCGGGTCGTCACCGTGACCAGCACCGCCCACCACATGGGCCGCGCGGTCGACCCCGCCAACCCGCACCTCGACGGCAACTACGGCGCCTGGAAGGCCTACGGCCAGGCCAAGCTCGCCAACTTCCACTTCGGACTGGGCCTCCAGCGCGAGCTCGAGAAGGCCGGCGCACCGACCACCAGCCTGATCGCGCACCCGGGCCTGTCCAACACCGACCTCCAGGCCGTCAGCGTCGAGGAGTCCGACGGGGAGTTCTGGGCAAAGTTCTTCCACCTCCTCTCCACCCGCATCGGGATGACCGCCGACGACGGGGCGCTCCCCCAGCTGCGCGCCGCGACCGACCCGGCCGCCCGGGGCGGCGAGTTCTACGGACCGCTCTTCGTGAACAACGGACGCCCGGTCCGCAAGCCGATCTTCCGCCGGCTGGGGATGAGCAGCGCGATCGCCAAGCTGTGGGAGGTCTCCGAACGGGAGACGGGCGTCAAGCTCAGCATCAGCTCGGGCGCGTGAGCGGCCAGCCGACCGACAAGGCGGCCGCGGTCCGCAGGGCGATGCGGAGCGTGGTCGCCGAGGCCGGGTTCCACGGGGCGTCGATGAGCACCGTCGCGCGCGAGGCGGGCGTCGCGACGGGTACGGCGTACACGCACTACGCCTCCAAGGACGACCTGGTCCTCGCGACGTACTGCGACACCAAGTCCGAGCTCGGACGGGCTGCCACCGCGGGCCTCGACCAGGACGCCGCGCCGGCCGACCGGTTCCACTCGCTCTGGCTGGCGTACTACTCCTTCCTGCGCGCGCACCCCGAACACGCGAAGTTCCTGCTCCAGGTGGACCACTCGCCGTACCGGCACCCGGCCCACGAGGCTGCCATGGCCCAGGAGGACGACCCGCTCGTCGCGCAGGTCCTCGCGCCCGACCTGGCCGCGCTCCTGCTGCCGCTGCCGCCGGACGTCCTCTACGACCTGGCGCTCGGGCCCGCGGTCCGGCTCGCCGCCGGCGGGCTGGAGCTCACCGACGCCCAGCTCGCCGACGTCGCCCACGCCTGCTGGCGCGCGGTGACGCTCCCGGACGACGACCCCGAGGCACCCGGCCGGTAGGTCGGGGACCACCGCTACGTTGTCCCTCGTGTCGACGTCCCTCCGCAGCTCCCGTCGAGGGCTTGGCCCGATCGTCGGCGTCCACGTCGCCCTCTTCGCCGGCGGCGCGATCGCGCTGTCGCTCACGCCGCCCGCGCAGGGCTGGGGCGTCCTCGCGTGCGTCGTCGGGTACGTCGTCGCACTGCTCGCCGTGTGCCGAGGGACCGGTCGCGCCGACCTCGGCGCGTTGGCCGGCTTCCTCGTGCTCGTCTCCGTCTTCCAGGTGCTGCCCGACTGGGTGCTGGCCGACCTCGTCGGCACGCTGCGCTTCCCCGACACCGGCGGGCCCCGCGTCGACGACGTCATCCCGCTCGCGATGGCCGCGATGTGGGTCGCGCCGCTGTTCGCGGCCGTCGCCCTGAGCGGAGGCCGACCCGGCCGTGCGGCCGCGCTTGCCGCCGCGATCTTCCTCGGCACCGAGCTCCTCGCCCCGGTGCTCGACCTCTGGGAGCCGACCGGTGCCACCCAGCGGTGGCAGGGCGTCGCGGTCTACGTCATCCCCGCCGAGGCCGCGCTCGGCTGGGCGACCGCCACCGCGTTCGCCCTCGTCAAGGACCGGTCGTGGACCGTCCGCGCCGGCGCCGCGCTCGCCGTCTCGACGTTCTACCTCGGTGCCCTCGTCCTGGCGCACTTCGTCATCGACGTCGCCGACTGGCGCCTGACCTTCTGACGGCGCGCTACTCCGCGGCCAGGTCCTTGCCGAGCGCCGTGAAGAGCTCGACGGCACTCTTCATCCGCGCCGCCTCGACCTCGGGCCGCGGATAGCTGTAGCTGACGATCGTCTCGCCGTCGAACATGTGGATCGCCGACGTCACGGCGAGGCGGACGAGGTCCTCGGGGAGGCCGAGCCCCTCGAAGTTGGCGACCGCTCGCGCCTCGATCATCTCGTAGAGCGACTGCGTGATCGGGGCGAGTCGTTCGCGCAGGTCGGGCTCGGTGCGCGCGGCGACCAGGACCTCGAACCAGACCACGTTGGTCTCGTGCCGGATCCGCGCCCGCGCGAACGCGAGGATGTCGTCGATCCCGAGCGGCACCCCGTCGGCGCGCAGGTCGTCGAACGCCGCCGAGTGGCGTGCCGCCACCTCCTCGGCCGCGGCGATGATCAGGTCCAGGCGGGACCCGAAGTGGCGGAAGAGCCCGCCCTTCGACACCCCCGACCGCGCGCAGATCTCACCCAGCGACGTGCGGTGGTAGCCGACCTGCTCGATCGACTCGATCGTCGCCTCGACCAGCTTGCCGATCGTCTCGGTACGACGCTGCTCCTGCGTCCGCCGTACCGGAGTCGCGCTCATCCCACGAGCTGGGGCTCGCTCGTCGACGCCCGGAGGAACTGACCGGTACGACGCACGCCGAGGACCTCAGCCGCGGTGCCCCCGCCGAACACGTACTCGCCGTTGACGAGCACGGCGACGACGGCGTCGTCGTTGCGGTTGACCATGCGGGACAGGTTGCCATACGACGCGACGGTGCTCTCGTGGTACTCGTCGAGCCGGTCGTCGAGGGCGTTCGGGTCGACGACCACGAGGTCGGCGCGGTCGCCGAGCCGGAGGTGGCCGGCGTCGAGGCCGTACCAGTCAGCCAGCTCGCCGGTCAGCCGGTGCACGGCGTGCTCGATCGTCATGAACGGCCGCCCGGCGACCTCCGCGTCCCGGACCCGGCGCAGCAGCCGCAGGCCGAAGTTGTAGAACGCCATGTTGCGCAGGTGCGCGCCGGCGTCGGAGAAGCCGAGCTGGATCGCCGGCGAGGTCGCGAGCTTGTCGAGCATCGCCGGCCGGTCGTTGGAGATCGTCGTGCGCCAGCGGACCTTCGTGCCGTGCTCGACGACGAGGTCGAGGAACGCGTCGACCGGGTGCACGCCGCCCCGCTCCTTGCCGACCTGGCCGAAGGTCTTGCCGATCGTGTCCGTGTCCGGGCAGTCGACGATCTCGGCGTCGAAGAAGTCGCGGTGCCACACCCGCAGGCCGAACTTCGAGTCGTAGTCCTTGCGGAACCAGCGCCGGTACTCCTCGTCCTGGAGCAGCGCGTTGCGCTCGACCTCCTCGGCGAGGTGCAGCGCCGCCGCACCCGAGCCGAACTCCTCGAAGATGACCAGGTCGATCCCGTCGGCGTACACCTCGAACGGCACCGGCAGGTGCTGCCAGCGGAAGTCGCCACCCAACGCGTTGAGGACGCGGGCGCTCGGCGGCATGACCGCCATCACCGCGCGGCTGGCCTTGATGTCGGCGGCCGACAACAGGCTCGTCTTGAGCGGCTTGCGGACGATGCCGAGGGTGCTCAGCATCATCGCGAGGACGCTGCGCGGGGACTGGATGTCCGGACCGCCCTGGAGCACCCGGCGGCGCTTGCGCAGGATCGCGTTGAGGCGGCGGCGCTCGCGAGCACCGGCGTACGTCGACGGCAGGGTGCGCGAGCGGCAGGTCTCACCGTCGAGCTTGTCGAACATCAGCTGCTGCGCCGACATGCCGACGAAGCCCGCGTCGAGGGCCTCGGTCAGCCACTTCTCCATCGTGTCGCGCTCGGCGGCGGACGCGCGGACACCGTCCTGGGTCGCGCGGTCCAGGCCCATCGCGGCGGCGCGCAGGTCGGAGTGGCCGATGAAGGCGGCGACGTTGGGGCCGAGCGGCAGGTCCTCGAGCGCGGCGACGTACTCCCCCGCGCTCGACCAGGTCTTCGCCCGGTCGACCGCGTCGATGACGTGGGCCCGCGGGATCGCCTCGACGCGTCCGAAGAGGTCACCGGCATCGGTCGGGTCGACGTGGACGGTCGACAGCGAGCACGAGCCCACGAGGATCGTCGTCACGCCGTGCCGCACCGACTCCACGAGCCCCGGATCGTTGAGCACCTCGACGTCGTAGTGGGTGTGGATGTCGACCATGCCCGGCATGACCCACTGGCCGGCGGCGTCGACGACCCGCGGGCAGCCGGCCTCGTCGAGCGGCGCCGTGCTGATCGCCGCGACCCGGCCGTCGAGGATGCCGACGTTGGCGACCTGCGGCGCAGAGCCGGTGCCGTCGAAGAGGAGCCCGTTGTTGATGACGACGTCGAAGGTCATGGCTACATAGAAACCGATCGGTCTTTATCTTGTCAATGGTCGGTCCGAGCCGAGGACGGGTCGGTGACGAACCACTGGTGGCAGCACCACCCGACACCCACCCGGTGAGGACTCACCATGAACACGAACGACGTACACACCCCCGCTCGACGCAAGCACCTGCTCACCGACGAGGAGCTCGCCTCCCACGCGGGCGCCGGCCCCGACGAGATCACCCAGGGTCATCGCCAGGGCAACGGGATCCGCGTGCACCGCACCTACATCATCGCGGTGTCACTCGTCACGCTGGCGCTCGTCGTCCTCGCGATCGCGATGGCCAGCGTCACCATGTGACCCGGCGCGTCCACTGCGCCAGGACGATCGCTGGTCCTCAGCGCGGACGCGGAACGTCGACGACCTCGACGATCTCGCCCAGACCCACGAAGTCGTCCGGGTTGGTGGTGAAGAGGGGCAGGTCGTTGGCAGCGGCGACCGCAGCGATCATCAGGTCCGCGACCCGACGTCGTGGAGTGCGTCCTGCGGCGAGCACGGCAGCGTTGATCCGACCGAAGAGTCGCGCGGCATCGGCATCGAACGGGATCGGCTCGAACTCGTGCTCGATCCGTTGCAGCACCTCGATCCGTCGTGCACGCTCAGCCCTCGCTGCGACGTCATCGCCGTCGACCAGGTGCACACCGGCCGACAGCTCGGCCAAGGACACAGCGCTGATCGCCATCTCCTCCGGCAGCGACTGCTCCGCGATACCGCGGCGGAGGATCAGGATGTTGGTGTCGAGCAGCCCCTGGCGCGGCGTCTCCCCGGCCGCGACGTCACCGGCCAAAGGGATCGACGTCCTCGTCGTAGGCCTCGTGCTGCTCGGCTCGGAACTGCTCGAGGTCGATCGCGGGCGCTGCCCGGGACCCGATGACGAAGTCGATGCGCGTCACGAACCGCTGGCGACCTCGCAGCGGAATCAGCTCTCCGATCTGGCGTCCCGCCCGCGTCACGGTGAAGGAGATCCCGTCTTCGACGGCGTCCATGATCTCCTTCGACCGCAGCCTCAGGTCGCGCTGACTGATCTCGGAGACCGCACTCATGTCCAGCACGGTAGCACCAGGTGCTACGAGGTGCTACCTCCCACCGGCCTGCCTCCCGTCAGAGGTAGAGGTCGGTGCGGCCGTCGTCGGGGCGCGGCCCGACCCGCGGCGTGTGACCGTCGGGCGGGTCCTGCCGTCGCGTCACCCGGTCGAGGAGCTCCGCCCCTGCCGCGTCCCGCGCCCCGACCTGTCCCGCGAGCTCGCCCGACAGCTCGACGTACTCCTTCGTCCACCCCCAGCGCTGCCCCGCCGAGCTGTCGGGATCGTCGATCGCCTCGGACAGCCGCCGCATCCGGCCATAGACGTCCCGCACGGGCGGCGGCGCCGGCGGGATCTCCATAGGTCTCCCATCGGACCGGGGGGCACGAAGGTGAGCGTCGTTGCCGTTTCAAGCATCGTTGTCACGCGCCCGCCGCTGCGATACACCTGGTACCGACGAAGCGCTCGGAGACATCTCCCCCTTACGCAGACAGGGTGCCCCCGAGCGTTTCGTCGTCTGCGTGGGCGGCCCGGACGAAACTTCCGGTATCACGGCCCGTCGCTCGCGCCTCCTCCTAGCAGAAGCCACTGCTCCCGGTGGCAAGGAGGTGAGCGACGTGACCGAGTGCGTCGACCAGGCACTGCCGTTGACCTTGCTCCTCGGCTCCCCCAACACCTGGGAGCTGAGCGTCAGCGACACCCGCGGCATCATCCGCGCCGTCGTCACCCTCACCGACCTCGGGCGGCGTCCGGGTGACTGGCCCGTGGGGGTCACGACCGAGCAGGTCGTCGACCTGCTGCTCGGCTGCCTGGCCCTGGCCAGGGCGCGTCAGGACACGGACCTGGCCGAGGAGCTGGGCACCTGCCTCGCCTGCCTCGAAGCTCCGGCCACCCCGTCGACACCCGCTCCCGTACGGGTGCCGGCCGACGTCCTCGCCGCCGCGTCGCACTGGCTCTCCGAGCACGGCGCCGGCGACCTGCGGACCCTGGCGTGGAGCGCCCGGGCGCGGATCGCCGCCGGCTGCCCCGCCTCCGCGCGGGTGCTGCTGGCCGACGCTGCGATCTCACCCGGGTACGGCGCGCTCGTCGGCCACGCGACCCGCGACATCGCCGTCACCGTCGCCACGCTGGCCGCCCGGCTGGGAGTCCACGACGAGACGCTCGAGGCGGTCCTCGCCGACGCACCGGCGCCCGCCGCCCCTCCGGTCGGCCTGCGCCCGCTCGCGACCGACCTCTCCGACCGCGACCGCGGCCGGCTCCTCGCCGCCGACCTCGTCAGCCGCGGGTCACAGCCGACCCTGTCCGGCGCGGACCAGGAGGTCGCCGGCAACGAGCTGGTCGCGGGCGCACTGACCGCCGCCGAGACCTACGACCTGGCGTGGTTCGCCGTGGCCGTCCGCGGGATGGTCCGGCTCCCCCACCTGCCGCGCCGGCTCGTCCGCGACGCCGTCACCTTCCTCGCCACCCAGCAGCACCGCTCGGGCGCGATGGGGGCACCGATCACCGAGGACCCCCGCGAGCGTCGCGACCAGCACCGCGAGTGGACGCTGATGGCGACCGCCGCGCTCGTCGAGGCCGCGGGCGCCTGACGACCTAGGAGCCGAGCTCCTCGAGCACCCGGGCCGCGACGGCCTCGCCCTCGGCGGCGTACGGGTGGAAGACCACGGCGCCGCCGCCCACGACGGTCAGGCCCGCCATCCACGGATCCTCCGCGCACGTGTCGTGGCCTGCGCTCGGCTCGAACATGTCGACGTACGTCGCGCCGATCGCGTCGGCGCCCGCCTGGAGCGCGTCGTTGAATCCCTCGACGATCCCCCGCGCCCACGCCTCGTCGCCGGGCGCGAGCGGAAGCTGATCGCAGGAGCCCGACGGCGGCACGATCTGCGGGTAGCCGATCACGATGACCTCTGCGTTGGGGGCGCGGTCTCTGATCGCCTGGAGCGCCCCCTCGACGTTGCGCGCCAGGTCGTCGAACCGCTCAGCAGCCGGCCCCTGGGGCGAGCTCGCGTCGAGGGTCGTGCAGGGATCGGGCGAGTCGCCGAGGTTGCCCTTCGCGTAGGCCGCCGCGCAGCCGAAGATCCGCGCGATGAGCCCGAAGTCGTTGGCCCCGAGCCGGAACGTGACCAGGTCCGTGTCCTCGTCGACACCGTCGATCTGAGGGCCCTGGATCTCCAGGCCGCGGGGCGTCGTCTGGGCGCCGACCACGTCCTCCGTGGTCGCCCCGTTGCAGCTGTGGTCCTGGAGCTCGAGGCCGAGCTCCTCGGCGATCTGGTGCGGATAGTTCACGGTCGTCTGCGCGCAGTTGTCGTCGCGCGAGAACGGCCCGGTCCCGGGCGCCGCGGTGTAGGAGTCACCGAAGGCGACGTACTGGTCGCCCTCCCCGATCACCCGGGCCGCGTCACCGTCCTTCTCGGACGCGTCGTCCTCGCAGCCCGTGGCTGCCAGCCCCAGCACCAGGCACGCGGCCAGCGCAGTGAACGATCCCCTCACGCGGAAACCCTACGGCCCGACCCCACCCTCGCGTGGCCGACCGCGCCGGACGGGTGCCTCTGCGGTGCTCAGCCCGCAGGATCTGCCGGTGCAGCACCGCACAAGCCTGTGGACAGGCCGCCAGCGGGGTGGCGCGGTGGCGCGGTGGCGCGTGACCGTAGGGTCATGCTCGACGTGCGTGCGCTGGCGCGGATCCAGAGAGGCCAGGCAGGGGTCGTACGACGGAGCCAGGTGCTCGAGGCGGGCGGCGGGGACGACGACATCGATCGGATGCTGCGGCGTCGGGAGCTCGTCCCGCTCCACCCGGGCGTGTACGTCGACCACAACGGCCCGCTGACGCTGCGTCAGCGGGCGTGGGCGGCGGTGCTCGCGCGTTGGCCGGCGGCACTCGCGCGGGAGTCGGCTCTCGGGGAGCCGTCGACCGTGGTGCACCTGGCCGTGGATCGCCAGCGGAACATTGACCCGCTACCGGGCACGCAGATCCATCGCACGACGGACTTCACCGGCCGGGTGGAATGGCACGCCCGCCCACCGCAGGTGCGCACGGCAGAGGCCGTGATCGACACGGTGATCGCTCGGCTCGCCGACGACGACGTCGCTGCGGCCTTCGCCGTCCTGACCCGCGCCTGCTTCCGCCGTACGAGTGTCGAACGGGTCGCCCGGGCGCTGGAGCAGCGCTCACGAGTTCCCCACCGTCGGCTCATCGAGGCGCTGGTCGACGACCTCCGATCGAGTGCCTGCTCGGTCCTCGAGCGGGGCTACCTCCACCGCGTCGAACGGGCGCACGGCCTGCCTCGCGGGACCCGACAGCGGCCGAGCACTGCCACCGGACGCCGTACCCACCAGGACGTCCGCTACGAATCCTTCGGCACGATCGTCGAGCTCGACGGACGATCGCACACGGAGACCGCCGAGGCACGGGATGCCGATGCGCGGCGCGACCTCGCCGAGCTCGCGGTGGCTGGCGCGGTCACCGGTCGCGTCACCTACGGGCTGGTGTTCGGAGAGCCCTGCGCCACGGCGCGGCGAGTCGCTGCTGTCCTACAGCGAAACGGGTGGACCGGCCAACCGACGACCTGCCCGCGCTGCCGCTGACGCAGTTGTGCGGTGCTCAGCCCGCAGGATCTGCCGGTCCAGCACCGCACAAGCGGAGGAGCAGGATCAGGCGGACTTCTTCTTCTTGCTCTCGCGCAGGACCAGCGTCGGCGGTTCGTCGTCGTCGACGGTCTCGCGGGTGACGATGACCTTCTCGACGTCGCCACGTGAGGGGACGTCGTACATCACGTAGAGGAGGACCTCCTCGATGATGGCGCGGAGGCCGCGGGCGCCGGTGCCGCGCTCCAGGGCCTTGTCGGCGATGCCCTGGATGGCGTCGTCGGTGAACTCGAGCTCGACGCCGTCGAGCTCGAAGAGCTTGCGGTACTGCTTGACCAGGGCGTTGCGCGGCTCGGTGAGGATCTGGACGAGCGCGGCCTGGTCGAGCTTGGAGACGCTGGCGATGAGCGGCAGGCGGCCGATGAACTCGGGGATCAGGCCGAACTTCGTCAGGTCCTCGGGACGCACCAGCTGGAGCAGGTCCTCGGCGTCCTTCTCCTCCTTGCCGCGCACCTCCGCGGTGAAGCCCAGGGTCTTCTTGCCGACGCGCTGCTCGATGATGTGCTCGAGCCCGGCGAAGGCACCACCGACGACGAACAGGATGTTCGTGGTGTCGATCTGGATGAACTCCTGGTGCGGGTGCTTGCGGCCGCCCTGCGGCGGCACCGAGGCGGTCGTGCCCTCGATGATCTTCAGCAGCGCCTGCTGGACGCCCTCACCGGAGACGTCGCGGGTGATCGACGGGTTCTCGGCCTTGCGGGCCACCTTGTCGATCTCGTCGATGTAGATGATCCCGGTCTCGGCCTTCTTGACGTCGTAGTCAGCCGCCTGGATCAGCTTGAGCAGGATGTTCTCGACGTCCTCACCGACGTAGCCGGCCTCGGTCAGCGCCGTGGCGTCCGCGATCGCGAACGGGACGTTGAGCATCCGCGCCAGCGTCTGGGCCAGGTAGGTCTTGCCGCAGCCGGTCGGGCCGATGACGAGGATGTTGGACTTCGCCACCTCGACGACCTCGTCCTTGCTGTGCTTGCCGGAGACCGGCTGCACTCCCGCCTGGACGCGCTTGTAGTGGTTGTAGACCGCGACGGCGAGGGACTTCTTCGCCTGCTCCTGCCCGATGACGTAGGAGTTGAGGAAGTCGAAGATCTCCTTCGGCTTCGGCAGCTCGTCGAGACCGACCTCGGTGCCCTCGTTGAGCTCTTCCTCGATGATCTCGTTGCAGAGGTCGATGCACTCGTCGCAGATGTAGACGCCCGGTCCGGCGATCAGCTTCTTCACCTGCTTCTGGCTCTTTCCGCAGAAAGAACACTTGAGCAGGTCACCTCCGTCACCGATGCGTGCCACGGGCGGTACTCCTCACAGTCATTCGAACTCCCCCCGACCGTACTCCCTGGCGCCCCTCCGAGGGGAGGGGACACGAGGGTCGTGTCGGACTGGTCATTGTGGGCTACGTGAGCGCGGGTGTGCCCTTGAGCGAGGCCAGGACCGAGTCGATCAGACCGTATTCGACCGCCTGCGCGGAGGTGAGGATCTTGTCGCGCTCGATGTCGCGGCTGACCTCCTCGATCGACCGGCCGGAGTGGTCGCTGATCATCTTCTCGAGCAGCTCACGCATCCGGATGATCTCGTTGGCCTGGATCTCGATGTCGGAGGTCTGGCCGAACGTGCCCTCGGTGTAGGGCTGGTGGATGAGGATCCGGCTGTTGGGCAGCGCCAGGCGCTTCCCGTTGGTGCCGGCGGCGAGCAGGACCGCGGCCGCGGAGGCGGCCTGACCGATGCAGACGGTCTGCACGTCGGGCTTGATGAACTGGATCGTGTCGTAGATCGCCGTCAGCGCCGTGAACGAGCCACCGGGGCTGTTGATGTAGATGCTGATGTCCTGGTCGGGGTTCATCGACTGCAGGCACAGGAGCTGGGCGATGACCGCGTTGGCGACGTCGTCGGAGATCGGCGTGCCGAGGTAGATGATGCGGTCCTCGAAGAGCTTGGCGTAGGGGTCGATCCGGCGGAAGCCGTAGGACGTGCGCTCTTCCCACTGCGGGATGTAGTAGTTCATGCTCAGTCCTTCACGCGGGCCGGACGGCCCTGGTCGGCGGCCTCGCGGGCGCTGGTGATGACGTGGTCGACGAGGCCGTAGTCCTTGGCCTCGCTCGCGGTGAACCAGCGGTCGCGGTCGGCGTCGTTGGTGACCTGGTCGACGGTCTGGCCGGTGTGCTCGGAGATGAGCTCCAGCAGCACCTTCTTGATGTGCAGCGACTGCTGCGCCTGGATCTTGATGTCGGAGGCGGAGCCACCCATGCCGGACGAGGGCTGGTGCATCATGATCCGCGCGTGCGGGAGGGCGTAGCGCTTGCCCTTGGTGCCGGCGCAGAGGAGGAACTGGCCCATCGACGCCGCCAGGCCCATGCCGACGGTCGCGACGTCGTTGGGGATGTAGTTCATGGTGTCGTAGATCGCCATGCCCGCGTCGACGGAGCCACCCGGGCTGTTGATGTGGAGGAAGATGTCCGCCTCCGGGTCCTCCGCCGACAGGAGCAGCAGCTGGGCGCAGATCGCGTTGGCGTTCTGGTCGCGCACCTCGGAGCCGAGGAAGACGATCCGCTCCTTGAGCAGCCGGCTGTAGATGTTGTCGTCGAGGAAGCTGAGCCCGGCCGCGCCGTTCATCGTGGGGCCGTTCATCGCGGGGCCGCTGGGAATCTGGGTCACGTGGCGAGATTAGCCGCAGGAGGGCCCGGATCCACGGGATCTCGGGCCCTGTTCGCCGACAGCGGATTTAGCCCGTACGACGCCCGCGAGGCGCTCAGCGCAGGTCGCCGAGGACCTCCCCCGCCGCCCGCTCCCCCGCCTCGATCGCGCCGTCGAGATATCCGGGGTGGTCGACCGCCGACTCGGTCCCCGCCCAGTGCAGGTGACCGAGGGCGGCCGACGGCGGCGGCCACACCTCACGGCCGGCGCCGAGGTCCGGCAGCGCGAGGTAGCCGCCACCGACGTGCTCGTCGACGTGC
The DNA here is from genome assembly GCF_014180715.1 of Nocardioides stalactiti. GTDB lineage: Bacteria > Actinomycetota > Actinomycetes > Propionibacteriales > Nocardioidaceae > Nocardioides > Nocardioides stalactiti. The sequence continues at coordinate 27,682 of NZ_JACEFC010000004.1, forward strand.
CACGCCTTCTCGTGCCAGCCCGCCGGCTCCAGGGCGTCCGCCCCGAGGTGTGCCGCAGCAGCGCCGAGGAGCAGCGCGCGCCGCTCGGCCTCGGTCAGCGCGTCGAGGGACCGCGCCTCTGCGCCGCCGACGAGGAAGCACAGGTGGCCGGGGCCGTCGGGCGGGCTGGAGTCGAAGACCGCGCATCCGGGGTCGCCCAGGTCGATCAGCTCGGCGTCGCCGCGGGCGCGCCACCACGGGTCCGGATACACGGCGATCGCCTTGTAGACCGACCCCATGAACGTCTGCTTCTCAGCCCGGACCCGGTCCTCGGGCAGCGGAGGCTGGTGCTCGATGCGGTGCGCGATCGGCGGCGGGACGGACACGACCACCTTGACCGCCCGCAGCGTCCGCGCGGGGGTTCGCACCGTCACGCCGGTCTCGTCGCGGTCGAGCGCGAGGACCGGTTCGCCCAGGTGGACGCGGTGCCCGAGATCGGCGGCGATCCGCTCGGCCAGCGACCCCGCCCCCTCGACGAGGAGCCCTTCCTGGGCACCGCCCTTGGTCGACAGCATCGTCCGGACCCCGCCCTGCGCGCGGATCATCTGGGCGGCGGTGAAGACCGAGACCCGGTCGAGGTCGGCGGTCCAGGAGATGAGCGCGATGACCTCCAGCAACCGACGGGTACGACGGCACGGCACCCGCCGGAGCGCACGGTCCACCGAGAGGCTGGTCCAGCGGCGCGGCGCGCCGCGCCACCCGAGCAGGGCAGCCACCGCCAGCACGAGCACGGCCAGGAGCGAGGAGGGGGCGAGGTAAGGCAGACGTCGCGGCCCGTGGCGCAACGCGGGCGCGGCCGGCGTCCGCATCCGGAACTCGGTGAGCCCGAGCTCGGCCGCCAGCAACTTGACCCGGTGGTGGTCGTGACCGATCCATTGCCCGCCGAGGTCGAGCCGCGAGCCCAGCGCAGTGGTCACGCTCATCGAGCGCCCACCGACCCGGTCAGCACTCTCGAGGACGACGACGTCGACGCCCTCCTGCTGGAGCCGGCGCGCGGCGACCAGGCCGGACAACCCGGCGCCCACCACGACGACCTGCACGTCGACGTCCGACACGGTCTCACCATCCTGAAACTAGAGGTTCTAGTTTCGTTAGACTAGAGGCTCTAGTCTGGAACGGCAAGATCCCGGCAACCCGACAGCAGGAGGCAGGGCGTGGCCCGACCGAGCACCCCGCTCACCCGCGAGGCGATCTTCACGACCGCGCTGCGCCTGGTCGACACCCACGGCGCGGACGCGTTGTCGACCAACCGGATCGCGGCCGAGCTGGGCGTCAAGGGCCCCTCGCTCTACAACCACGTGAGCGGCCGGGCCGACATCATCGCGGGGATGCTCGACCTGCTGGTCGCCGAGATCGACCTCACCGGCATCGACGAGCGGCCCTGGACCGTCGCCTGCGACCGGCTGACCCGCGCCTACCGCCGTACGCTCGCGGGACACCCGGACTTCGTCCCGCTGATCGCGACGATCCCGCAGGACTCTTCCGGGGTGGTCGAGGCCTACGAGCGCTGCTTCGTCGTGCTGCGGGAGGCGGGGTGGGCCGAGGAGGAGGTGCTCCCGTTGGTGCGGTCGCTGGAGTACCTGGCCCTCGCCTCGGTGCTGGACCGCTCGTTCGAGGGACCCGACGCGGCCGCCCAGGCCGACGCGACGTTCGACTTCGGGCTGGCCGCGATGATCACCGGCCTGGAGGCGAGGCTCAGGACTCGGCGGCAGCCTTGAGGCCGGCGACGGTGCGCGCCATGCCCTGCTCGAGCTCGTCCGCGTGACCGATGTTGCCGCCGAGGAACACGGGCGCGAAGGCCTTGCTCGTCAGGGTGTTGCCCTTGGGCACCGGACGCCGGTGGATGACCCGGGTGCTCGCACCGGCGTCGACCGGCTCGAGCTCCCAGATCCACTGCGCGCCGCTGGACTTGGTGTCCCACACGAGCTTGTGCCGCGGCTCGACGGCGGCGACGACCGACCGGGTCGGCCACACGACGCCCTTGCGCTTGTTGATGCCGAGGTACCACTGACCCACCCGCAGGCCGCCGCCCTTGAGCGGGACCATCTTCATGGTCTCCGGGCTCCACCTCGTCATGTTGGCGAAGTCGGTGAGGAGCTCCCAGACCCGCTCGGGAGACGCCTGGACGATCGCTTCCGCCCGCAGCTCGCGGTCCGCACGTGGTTCAGTCACGGACCGATGGTGGCACGTCCGGGAACCTGCGGTCAGCCCCCCATCAGGTTCGGGACGGACGTGGCCTGCGGGCTGCCCTCGTTGACCGCCGGCGTCCGGGTCAGGTTGCGCGCCCCGGTCCGGTCGACCGCGATGTCCCAGATGTCGCCCAGCAGCGTGGCCCGGTCGTAGCGCACGTAGACGATCCGCTGGCCGTCGGCACTCCAGGACGGCGCGCTCTCGTCGACCGCGGCACTGTCGACGAGCACCCGCTGCTCGGTGCCGTCGACCTTGACCACCCGGATGCCCGTGTCGGACTGATCGCCCTGCTGGTCGGTGTGCTGGAAGGCCAGGTACTTGCCGTCCGGGGACCACGAGGGCGCGTCGAAGAAGACCTCGAACGCCTGACCCGTGACCCCGTAGATCCCGACATAGGCCTGCTCGCTGCCGTCGGGGTTGATGAGGTGGAGCGTCCCGGAGCAGTTGTTCGCGCGTGGGAGGTCGGACGACGGGCAGTGGTAGGTCTCGGTGAACGCCAGCCGCCCCTGCGGATACCCGTCGAGGGCCGGGCCCCAGGTCAGATAGGCGAACGTGCGCCGCCCGTAGTCCTGGGCAGGCAGCTCGCCCGTCCCGACCACCAGGTCCTGGGCCCCGCCAGCAGCGGGGACGGTGAACACACTCTCCTCGAAGCAGAAGAAGCCGCCACAGGTCGCTGCCTGGAAGGACCGCACGAACGCCACGGTCGAGGAGTCCGGGGACCAGGTCGGCCAGTAGATCCGCGCGGCGTTGCCGCCGTACCCGTGGACGGCGAGCCGGACGGGGTTGCTCCCGTCGGCGGCGGCCCGGTAGAGGCCGGCCGGGTTGACGTAGAGCATCTGGGTGCCGTCCGGCGACAGCACCTGGTGACTGCCCTGACGGAGCCGGCGGGCACGGGTCCCGTCGGCGTTCATCGACCAGATCTCGGCGGTCTCGGGCTCTGATCCGGTGTTCCTGATGTAGCGGATCTGCCCGGCCGCTCCCGGGGGCGACTCCGCCCCGAGGACGCCGGGCGTCGCGCTCGCGTGAGCCGCAGCCGAGACCTCGCCCGCCGTGTCGACGACGAAGGCCGAGTAGTAGTACGTCGTCCCGTTCTTGAGCGGCTTGCGCTCGCCCCCGTAGACATAGCCGTAGTACCACCCGTCCGGCCCGTAGCCCAGCGGGTAGGTCCCGAAGTCGAGGTGGCCGGACCCACGTCCGCTGTAGACGACCTGCTGCGTACTGGTGGCCCGGGCGGTCGAGGTGAAGCCGGTCGTGGAGCGGAACACGACCAGTCGGTAGTAGTCAGCGACGGTCGGTGCCGTCCACGACAGCCGGATCCGACGGTCGTCGGGCTGGAGCGACAGGCCGGCCAGGCTCGGCGGCGGCCCCGTGACCGGCGCCGCCACGGGCTGCCATCCGCGCAGGCTGCTGATGGTCGCGTCCGGCCGGGAGGTGAAGAGGGTCTGCACGGTCCCTCCGCCCACCGGGACGGTGCGGACGCTCCACGCGTTCGCGTTGAGGAAGGAGCCGTAGACGTAGGCGATCCGGCTGCCGTCCGGGGAGAACTCCGGCGTCCGCGCCATCGCAGCCTCGTTGGTGTAGTCCTCCGGCTTGGGGCCGACCAGGCGCTTCATCGCGCCGGTGCCCGCATCGACGACGTAGAGGTGACCGGCCTGGCCCCCGCCACCCATGACCATCGCGATCTTGGACGCGTCCGGCGACCAGCGCGGGTGCCCCGCGGCCAGCCCTGAGCCGACGGTCACGTCCAGGGTCTCCACCGCGGCCCCCGGCCGCCACACCCGGAGGAACCGCTGCCCCGTGCCCTCGGCGTCCTCAGGCCAGACGAACCGCCCGTCCGGCGCGGTCACCGTGGCGGAGGACCAGTCGAAGATCGGGGCCTCGAAGGTGTGGCAGGCGGCCTGCCCGCCGCGCAGCACCGTGGTGGCGGAGGTCGCGAGCCGCATCGAGATGAGGGCCCCGCAGAGCTCCGACTGGCCCTTGTCGGGGTTGGGCTGCTCGGTCACGGCGAGCGCCACGCGGGTCCCGTCGGGAGAGAACCGCGGCGAGGCGGCGTCGGTGAAACGGGCCAGCAGCGTCACCCGGCGGACGACCTCGTTGGTGAGCGTGCGGCGTACGACGACCTCGGTCCGGCCGGCCGCCGTCGAGCCGAGGGTCGCGAAGGTCGTGCCGTCGGGAGCGAAGGTCGCCTCGGGACCCGCCGGGAGCGGCGAGCTCTCGCCGACGAGGGCGGGGAAGCGGCCATCGACGGCCGTCGTTGCCAGGCTCTGGCGGGCGATGCCGTCGACCGTGAAGGAGCCCCCCACGAGGAGCAGTCCGTCGCTGGCGGGCGCGGCCGCAGCAGCACGGACCGGGGTGGCCGGCGCGACGCCCGCCAGTGCTCCGCACAGCAGGATGAACGGAAGCAGCTTGCGCACGGCGCACCAACCCCATGTCTCTCGGGACGCGGGCGCACGTCAGCGCCCCCGCGGCAGTCACGGCCGGGCGAGGTGTCTCACCGCCCGGCCCACCTGATCCCGAGAGTCCGCACACGGTAGGCAAACCGAGGCCCTCCTGACCGGAGAATCGGGAATTTCCGTCAGGTTTTCCTGACGCGGAGCGAGGTCAGGCGAGCCAGCGCCGCAGGGCCGCGAGCACCTCGGGGTGGTTGAGGATCCCGAAGTGGTCGGTCCGGCCGACGTGGAGGGTCTCGGCGTCGGGGAAGAGCTCGGTGCCGCGCTTGTCGCGGCCTACCGCCGAGGCGGGACGGACCAGGTAGTCGCCGACCACGTTGCCGACCGGGTGCCGGGCCGAGGCGGTGACCGTGGCCGCCACCAGCCGGTAGCGCGCCTCTTTGAGCGGGGGGAGCTCGTCGACGTAGCCGTCGACGAGGTCACGGACGCCGACCGAGCGCTTGTCGAGGATCCGGCCGAACGCCGAGGTCTCCGGGAGCAGCTGGAGGAACCGTGCGCCGTGCCCGATGCCCCAGGCGATCGGGGCGCCGGTGTGGGGGGCGCCCAGGGTGACGACGTCGGTCACCCGAGCGGCCCAGCCCTGACCGTCCGCCTCGCCGTCGAGCGCGAGGACGTTGAGCGCGGCGCGCATGATGAGGCCGCCCATCGAGTGGCCGACCAGGGCGATCCGCTCCACCTCGACCGGCCAGGACGCCGCGACGTCGCGCAGCAGCCCGGCCAGCGTGACGCCGTTCTCGCGGATCGGGAGGCCGGTGTTGGCCCGGAGGTAGACGGGGGTCCACCCCATCTCAGCCAGCGCCTCGCCGTACGTCGTACCGGTGCGGTCGCGGTGCAGGTTGAAGTAGGACTCGTTCTCGCACAGGCCGTGGAGGAACACCACGATCCGGCCGGTCGCCCCGGGGTACGCCGAGCAGAGGTCGGTCGACGTGACCGCGACGTCGCGACCGTCGGCCCGGACGGTCATCGGCAGGGCCAGCTGGGGGCGATCGCGCAGGAGCTCGTCGCCGATGAGGCCGTTGACCGCCGAGCGGACGAACCGCCCGCGGGCGCCGTCCTCCAGGCTCGGACCGCCGACGCCGGCGTCGGCGAGCCTGTCGAGCCCCTTGCTGCTCCCCCGCAGGGCCAGGCCGATCCCGCCGTACACGGCGCCGGCGATGCCGCGGTGGAGGGTCTCGACGGGAGCGGCGGCGTCGCCCAGCCCGCGCCGGGCGAGCCCGTGGATCCGGCGCGAGACGGCGTCGTGGGTGTCGCGGGCGGTCCCCACGACCAGCTCGTCGGTGACGGCGGCGAGGAGCGAGAGTGCGTCGGCGAGGGTGGCGCCGGGCGCTGCAGCGGTCGCAGTGTGCATGGAAGCACGATAGCCCCTCAGTGCACAGTTGTGCACTGAGGGGCTATCGGAGGGGTAACTCAGCGTTCGTTGCGGATCAGTCGTGCGCGGGAGTCTCCTCGGCAGCCTCGGCCTCGGCCTCAGCCTCGGGCTCACCGATGGTGCCGTCGGGGCGGAGGTTCTTGAGCTCGACCACGTTGCCGGAGCCGTCCTTGACGACCGCGCCCTCGACGAGCTGGGCGAGCGCCTTGCCGCGACGGATCTCCTGCACCATCTCGGGCACGTGGTTGTGCTCGAGCATGTGGTTGACGAACTCCTGCGGGTCCTGGCCGGACTGCTGGGCACGACGCACCATGTGCTGGGTCAGCTCGCCCTGGTCCACGCCGATCTCGCCCTTGTCGGCGATCTCGTCGAGGATGAACTGCGCGGCGACCGAGTCACGGACCCGGCGCTCGAGGTCGGCCTCGAACTCCTCCTGGGTCTGCTCCTCGTCCTCGAGGTACTTGTCGAGGGTGATGCCGGCGTAGGCCAGCTGCTGCTCGACGCTCTGGCGCCGGGCGTTGAGCTCCTCGGTGACCAGGGTCTCCGGGAGCGGGATCTCGACCTTCTCCAGCAGCGCCTCGAGCACGGCGTCCCGCGCCGCAGCAGCCTGCTCGAGCCGCTTGCCGCGGGTGAGCCGCTCGCGGACGTCGTCCTGGAGCTCGGCGAAGGTGTCGAACTCCGAGGCCATCTGGGCGAAGTCGTCGTCGAGGTCGGGGAGCTCCTGCTCCTGGACCTGGCTGACCGACACCGCGACCTCGACGTCCTCGCCCACCAGGTCGCCGTTGACGAGCTGGGAGGTGAAGGTCTTGTCCTCACCGGCGGTGAGGCCGACGAGCGCCTCGTCGAGGCCGTCGATCATGCCGCCGCGGCCGACCTGGTAGGAGAAGCCGGTGATCTCGGCGCCGTCGACGACCTCGCCGTCCCGGGTCGCCTTGAGGTCGAGGACGACGAAGTCGCCGTCCTGCGCGGCCCGCTCGACGTCGATGAGGGTGCCGAAGCGCGCACGGAGCGCGTCGACCTGCTCGGTGACGTCCTCGTCGGTGACGGCGAAGTCCTCGACCTCAGCCTCGAGGCCGTCGGTCTCGGGGAGGGCGATCTCCGGCTTGATGTCCACCTCGGCGGTGAACTCCAGCGGGCCGTCGTCGTCGTACTTGACGACCTCGACCTCGGGCTGCGCGAGCGGCACCAGGTCGTTCTCCTGGAGGGCCTGGATGTACGAGGTGCCGAGGATCTCGTTCAGGGCCTCCTCACGAGCAGCACCCGGGAACTGCCGCTCGATGATCTGCGGCGGAACCTTTCCCTTGCGGAAGCCGGGGATGTTGATCTGCTTCGCGATCTTCTGGTACGCCGCGTCGAGGCTCGGCTTGAGCTCCTCGAAGGGCACCTCGACGGTCAGCTTGGCCCTGGTCGGGCTCAAGGTCTCGACGGCGCTCTTCACAGGCTGTTCTCCTTCAATGAATGTGGTGGTGCGTCGGGGCGACAGGACTCGAACCTGCGATCTCCTGCTCCCAAAGCAGGCGCGCTAGCCACTACGCTACGCCCCGCCAAGAGGCACCCGACGGCGTCCCTGAGGGGGTCGCCGGAAGCTCCTTGGAGCGGATGACGGGAATCGAACCCGCGTAGCCAGTTTGGAAGACTGGGGCTCTACCATTGAGCTACATCCGCGCGCGTGGAAACGCGGGTGTCATGGTGCCACACGGCGACGCACCGGCCCCAACCGAGAGGCCCCCGTGGACGCGGGCTACCTGCGGTGGACCAGCAGCAGCGCGCGATCGTCGTCACGCGAGCCGACCTTGGCCGCCAGCCGCTCCGCGAGCCCGTCGAACGATCGACGGAACAGGTTCTCGGCGACCCCCAGCATCTCGTCGATGCCGAGCTCGATGTCGCGCCGCGGCTCCTCGACCATGCCGTCGGTGTAGAGGAGCAGCACGTCACCGGACCCGAGCCGGCCGCGGACGGGGTCGTAGGCGACGCCGGGGACGATCCCGAGGACGGTGCCCTCGGTGCGGACGACGATCCAGCGGCCGGAGCCGGCGGAGCGGTGGGCCGGCGGCGGATGGCCCGCGCTGCGCAGCTCGTAGTCGCCCGTCTCCAGGTCGAGGGAGAGGTGCACCGCGGTCGCGAACCCCTCCTCCCAGTCGCGCTGGAGCAGGTAGTCGTTGGCCGCCGGAAGGAAGTCGGCAGCGGGCAGGGCCCCGATGAGGCCGCCCATCGCGCCGGAGAGCTGGAGCGCCCGGGTCCCGGCCGCCTCGCCCTTGCCGGAGACGTCGACGACCGCCACCTCGAGGCGCCGACCCTCCTCACGCAGGGTCGCCACGACGAAGTCCCCGGCGAACGGCGACCCGCCGGCCGACGAGAGCGCCGACTCGACCAGCCAGCTGTCGGGCAGCCGCGGGATCGAGGCCTGGGCGAGGATCCGGTCACGGAGGTCGACGAGCATCGACTCGCCGCTGCGCACCCCGATGCCGAGCGACGTACGCCGGACGTTGATCACGAGGGAGATCACGCAGAGCCCGATCATGATGGCCATCGCGGCGACGAGCCGCGGCGTGCTCGTGGGCTGGAGCGACTGGGCGATGATCAGCAGCACGATGAGGAACCCGAGCAGCCACACGAGCAGCCGGGGCCCGAGGAGCAGCGCGCCGAGGACCAACGGACCGGCGAGCGCCGTGAACGGCACCTCCATCGGGTAGGCGGCGATGCCGCCCACGATCCCGAGCGCCAGCACGACCAGGCCGACCATGACGCGCACCTCGACGTTGATCGACGCCAGGCCCCTCCCCCGGCTCATGCGGCGGCCCGCGACCGGAACGACGGCTGGCAGCGGCTGCACCAGAACAGGTTGCGACCACCGAGCACCTCGGTCCGGACCGCGCGCCCGCACACGTGGCAGGGCTGTCCCGTACGGCGGTACACGTAGACCTCTCCTCCGTGGTCGTCCTTGCGCGGCGGTCGGCCCATCGCGTCCGGGGTGTGCTCCGGACGGACGGTGTCGATGGTGCCGGAGCGGACGCCGTCCGCCATCAGTCCCACCAGGTCCTCCCACATCGCCCGCCACTGTCCCACTCGCAGGGTCCGACCGGGGCGCAACGGGTGGATCCGGTGCCGGAAAAGGATCTCGGCCCGATACACGTTGCCGACGCCCGCGAGCACGGCCTGGTCCATGAGGAGGGTCCCGATCGGCGAGGCGCTGCGGCCGATCCGCGCCCACGCCCGCTCGGGGTCGGCGTCGGCGCGGAGCGGGTCGGGGCCGGTGCGGGCGACCACGGCGTCACGCTCGGCCGTCGTCACCAGCGCGCAGGTCGTGGGGCCGCGCAGGTCGCCGTACGCCGTGCCGTCGGCCCGGACGAGACGCATCCGGACCTCACCGACCGGCGGGGGGACCTCCGCGAGCCCGCTGCCGGCGAGGTCGTGGACGAGGAAGGTCCCGTAGAGCCCGAGATGGACGTGGACGAACCGGTCCGCCCCGAGGTCGGCAAACAGGTGCTTGCCCCACGCCTCGGCGCCCTCGAGCACGGCGCCGTCGAGCCGGGCGGCGGAGTCGGCGAAGCGACCCTGCGGGCTGCTCACGCGGACCTGGCGACCGCCGAAGACATCGGTCAGCTCCCGAGCGAGCCGGTGGAGGGTGTGGCCCTCAGGCATCGGCCACAGGGGCCGACTGGGCGGACTGGGCAGAGGCAGGCAGCGCCGGCAGCTCGCCGGTCGTCTCGTACGACGCCATCTGGCCGATCCGACGCACGTGGCGCTCGTCGCCGGGGAACGGGGTGGTGAGGAAGACCTCGACCAGGCGCGTCATCTCCTCGAGCGTGTGCATCCGACCGCCGACGGCGACGACCCAGGCGTCGTTGTGCTCGCGGGCCAGGGAGGCGGTGTCCTCCGACCAGGCCAGCGCCGCGCGGATGCCCTTGACCTTGTTGGCCGCGATCTGCTCGCCGTTGCCGGAGCCGCCGATCACCACGCCGAGGCTGTCGAGGCCGGCCTCGCGGTCGGCGAGGACGCCCTCGGCGGCGCGGAGGCAGAACACCGGGTAGTCGTCGATCGCGTCGTAGACGAAGGGCCCGTGGTCGACCGGCTCGTATCCGTGCTCGGTGAGCCAACCGGTGAGGTGGCTCTTGAGCTCGAGGCCAGCGTGGTCACAACCGAGATGCACGCGCATGATGCTCATCCTCCCATCAGAAGTGATGGAGCCGCCGCGCAGCCTCCGCCACTGAGCCACTCATGGACGGATAGACCGTGAAGGCCTGCGCGAGCTGGTCGGCGGTGATCGACTCCGCGACCGCCAGCGAGACCGGGTGGATGAGCTCGCTGGCACGAGGGCCGACGACGACCCCGCCGACGACGATCCCGGTGCCGGGTCGGCAGAAGAGCTTCACGAAGCCGTCGGTGACGCCCTGCATCTTGGCCCGGGCGTTGCCGCGCAGCGGCAGCAGCACGGTCTCGGCGACGATCTCGCCCGCGTCGATCGCGCGCTGCGACCAGCCGACGGTGGCGATCTCGGGAGCGGTGAAGACGTTGGACGAGACCTGCTTGAGGTCCAAAGGCGCGACCGCGTCGCCGAGGAAGTGCCACATCGCGATCCGGCCCTGCATCGCCGCGACGGACGCGAGCATGAGGACGCCGGTGCAGTCGCCGGCCGCGTACACACCGCGCGCCGAGGTCCGTGAGACCCGGTCGACCTTGATGAAGCCGCCGTCGTCGGTGATGACGCCGGCCTCCTCCAGGCCGATCCCGGCCGTGTTGGGGATCGAGCCGAGAGCCAGGATGCAGTGCGTGCCCTGGACCTCGCGGCCGTCGGTGAGCCGGACGGTCACGACGTCGCCGTCGCGGGTCACCGAGTCCATCCGCGACTGCGACAGCACGTTCATGCCGCGGCGGGTCAGGACGTCCTCCAGGACCTGGGCGGCGTCGGCATCCTCACCGGGCAGCACCCGGTCGCGCGAGGAGACCAGGGTGACGGGGATGCCGAGGGCGAGGTAGGCGCTGGCGAACTCGGCGCCGGTCACGCCGGAGCCGACGACGATCATCGACTCGGGCGTCTCCTGGAGGTCGTAGACCTGCTCCCAGGTGAGGATCCGGTCGCCGTCGGGCATCGCCGTCGGCAGGGTGCGGGGAGCGGCGCCGGTGGCGACCAGCACGGCGTCGGCCTCGATCGTCTCGGAGCCGCCGTCGAGCAGGTCGGCGACCACCGTGCCGGTGCCCGCGAGCCGCCCGCGGCCACGGACGACGCGGACGCCGGCCTCCTCGAGCCGCCGCGCGATGTCGTCGGACTGCTCGAGCGCCAGGGCCTTGACCCGGGCGTTGACCTTCGCGAGGTCGACGGTCGGTGCGTCGCTGAGGATCCCCAGCTCCCCCGCCGCCGCGTACTCGGTCATCGCCTCCGCGGTCGCGATGAGCGTCTTGCTCGGCACGCAGTCGGTGAGGACCGCCGAGCCGCCGAGCCCGTCGGTGTCGACGACGACCACCTCGGCGCCGAGCTGGGCGGCGACGAGCGCCGACTCGTAGCCGCCCGGCCCACCGCCGATGATGACGACGCGGGACGCTGGGGTCGACATGGTGGTCAGCCTGCGATCAGAGGTTGATCATGTGGCCGGCGATGCCGTGGATGGCTTCCTTGACCGCTTCGGTGAGGGTCGGGTGGGCGAACACGTTGCGGCCGACCTCGTCGGCGGTCAGGTCCCACTTCTGGGCCAGCGTGAGCGCGGGCAGGAGCTCGGTGACGTCGGGGCCGATCATGTGGGCGCCGAGGATCTCGTTGTGCTCGGCGTCGGCGACGATCTTGACGAAGCCGACGGCCTCGCCGAGGCCCTGCGCCTTGCCGTTGGCGGAGAACGGGAACGAGGCCGTCTTGACGTCGTAGCCCTTGTCCTTGGCCTGCTGCTCGCTGTAGCCGAAGGAGCCGATCTGCGGCGAGCAGTACGTCGCGCGCGGGACGAAGTCGTACTCGACCGGCATCGTCTCGGCACCGGCGAGGGTCTCGGCCGCGACGATCCCCATCGCCTCGGCGACGTGCGCGAGCATCATCTTGCCGGTGACGTCGCCGATGGCGAAGACGCCGTCGACGTTGGTCCGGCAGTACTCGTCGATCGCGATGGCGCCGCGGTCGGTGAGCTGCACGCCGGCGGCCTCGAGCCCGTAGCCCTCGACCCGCGGGGCGAAGCCGAACGCGGCCAGGAACTTGTCGGCCTCGAGCACCTGCTCCTCGCCGCCGGCCGCCGGGGCGACGGTGACCTTGACCCCGGACCCGGTGTCCTCGACGGACTTCACCGCGGTCGAGGTGAGGATCTTGACGCCCAGCTTCTTGTAGTGCTTGAGGAGCTCCTTGGAGACGTCGGCGTCCTCGGTCGGCACGATCCGGTCGAGGAACTCGACGATCGTCACGTCGACACCGAAGTTCTTGAGCACGTAGGCGAACTCGACACCGATCGCGCCGGAGCCGCCGATGATCATCGAGCCGGGGAGGTTCTCGTCGAGGATCTGCTCCTCGTAGGTCACGACGTTGTCGCTGAGCGTCACGCCGGGGACGAGCCGGACCTGCGCGCCGGCGGCGACGATCAGGTTGTCGCACGTGTAGGACGTGACCGAGCCGTCGTCCGCCTCGACGTCGACCGCCTTCGGGCCGGTGAGGGTGCCCCAGCCGTCGATCTCGGTGATCTTGTTCTTCTTCATCAGGTAGTGGACGCCCTTGACGATGCCGGCACTCACCTGGCGCGACCGCGCGTGCGTCGGGCCGAACGCCATCGTCGCGTCGCCCTCGATGCCGTACTTCGCCTTCTCGTGCTGGAGCGTGTGCGCCAGCTCGGCGTTCTTGAGCAGCGCCTTGGACGGGATGCACCCGACGTTGAGACACACGCCGCCCCAGTACTTCTTCTCGATGACAGCCACGGACTTGCCGAGCTGGGACGCGCGGATGGCGGCGACGTAGCCACCAGGGCCGGCACCGAGGACGAGGACATCGAAGTGCGTGGTCACGGACGCCAGCCTAGTGTCCGGGGCCGTGCCTCCCGCTAGGGGCCACAGCTGGGGACTAGCCTTCCTCCTCGTGACCACGTACGCCGCCTACGGGACCAACCTGGACCCTGCCCGGATGAGCGAGCGTTGCCCCCACTCCCCGCTCCAGACGACCGGCTGGCTCACCGGCTGGCGACTCACCTTCGGCGGCGAGGAGCACGGCTGGGACGGGTCGCTCGCGACGATCGTCCAGGACCCGTTCGAGCAGGTCTACGTGGCGCTGTACGACGTCAGCCCGCAGGACGAGCAGGCCCTCGACCAGTGGGAGTCCGCCGACTCGGGGCTCTATCGACGCACCAAGGTCCGGATCGCGACCCTCACCGGGTCGGTCGTCGCGTGGACCTACGTGCTCGACGCCCACGAGGGCGGCCTGCCGTCGGCGTCGTACCTCGGCGTGCTCGCCAACGCCGCCGAGGCGGCCGACGCACCGGACGACTACGTCGCCGGCCTGCGCTCCCGGCCGTGCCGCTCCACCGGACTGTAGGTCAGTTGACCTGGACTGCGTGACCCGCGAGGGTCACGTGCGTTGACCAAGGGTGAGCCCACGTCTTGCCACCCGTCTCGTCACGGCCGGCTGCGCTGCTGCAGCCGCGATCGCCGCCTTCGTCGTGCCGACCTCGGTCGCGCCCGCGGCGCCGACCCCCGCCCCGCTGACGGCGGCGGACCTCGCCCCGCTCCCCGGCGCGGTCGCGCCGAGCGCCGAAGGACTGCGCGACGTGATGTGGGTCGGCAACAACTGGGACGGCACCGCGAGCGTCGTCGACGCCCACAGCTTCGACGTCCTCCGACGCGGGGTGAACCTCATCCCCGACAAGCGCCAGGAGATGAACACGATCCTGGCCAACCCGCTGAGCCTCGCGCTCTTCCTCGCGATCCGGGTCGGTCCCGGCGAGGGCCACGACCAGTACGTCGACGACATGTTCACCACCCGCGACGGCAGGTTCCTGGCCGTGTCGCGGCCGAGCTTCGCCGACGTGGTCTGGATCGACATCCGCAAGGCCACCCTGGGGCTCCCCGGGGCGATCGTGCGCGAGCAGCAGATGGACGGCTTCCGCACCGACCACATGGGCCTGTCCCCCAACGGCCTGCGGCTGCTCGTCTCCGACTCCACCTCGCGCCAGGTCATCGAGTACGCGATGGTCGACCAGACCCTCGCCGGCGGCCGCGTCCTCAAGATGGGCGACCGGATCCGCACCTTCCCCTCGGGCGAGACCCCGCACGAGAGCAACTACACCAAGTTCGGCGCCCAGATCTTCCACGCCTCGATCGGTCGCGTCTACACGCCCGGCGACGGCACCGAGGCGCTCGACGCGCTCTTCGACCCGATCGGCGACCCGGTCAAGGGCGACCGCTGGTTCCAGATCGTGCGCACGGGCGACTTCAAGATCCTCAAGCGGTGGGAGATCGGCCACGAGCTCGAGGAGGCCGGCTTCCCGCACATGAGCAGCGCCGTCCGCCCGATGGCGATCGCGCCCGGCTCCCGCTACGTCTACTTCCAGGTCTCGTTCTTCCACGGCTACGTCAAGTTCGACACCCAGGCTCCCGACCTCAACGGCACCACCGACTACACCCTCGAGGGCGAGCCGGAGCCGACCACCGGCCGGGTGCTCGGGATCGTCAACCTGGAGAACCGGGTGCCGACCATGCCGCGCGACCTCTACGTCAACGACTCCGCGCACCACGGCCTGTCGATCAACGCGAAGGGGACGACCCTCTGCGTCGCCGGGACCATGGACGACTACGCCGCCCTGGTCAACGTGCGGACAGGCCGTCCGCGCTACTACGACGAGCGCACGACCGGTCACGACTACGGCAAGCCGTACTGGACGACCGAGGGCCTCGGCGACACCTGCTGGATCTCGCTCAGCGAGTCCGACGCCGTCGCGGTGCTCGACACCAACACCGGCGAGGAGCTCGCCTACCGCCAGGTCGGCAACCACCCGCAGCGGGTCCGCCACGGCTACGTGACCGAGGCCCTGATCGCCGAGTGGTGAGCGCATAGGGTGTCCGGGTGACCGACCCCACGCCCTACGAACTCGCCCAGCAGGCGGCCGCCCGGCTCGCCGAACTCACCGGTGTCGCCCGGCACGACCTCGCGCTGGTGCTCGGCTCCGGCTGGCTCCCCGCAGCCGAGATGCTCGGCGAGACGACGGCCGAGATCGAGACCACCGACCTGCCCGGCTTCAGCGCCGCGGCCGTCGCCGGCCACTCCGGCAAGATCCGCTCGGTGCGGGTCGGTGACCAGCAGGCGCTGGTGTTCCTCAGTCGCACCCACTACTACGAGGGCAAGGGCGTCGCAGCCGTCGTCCACGGCGTCCGTACGGCGGCCGCGGCCGGCTGCCGCGCGATCGTGCTCACCAACGGCTGCGGCGGGCTCAAGGAGACGTGGACGCCGGGCACGCCCGTGCTCATCAGCGACCACATCAACCTGACCGGCCAGTCCCCCATCGTCGGCGCGAACTTCGTCGACCTCACCGATCTCTACTCCGCCCGGCTGCGGGCGGCCTGCCGCGAGGTCGACCCGACCCTCGACGAGGGCGTCTACGTCCAGTTCCCCGGGCCGCACTACGAGACGCCCGCCGAGATCGGCATGGTGCGCGCGATCGGCGGTCACCTCGCCGGCATGAGCACCACCCTCGAGGCCATCGCCGCCCGCGAGGCCGGCATGGAGATCCTCGGCATCAGCCTGGTGACCAACCTGGCCGCCGGCATGAGCGGCGAGCCGCTCGACCACGCCGAGGTGCTCGAGGCCGGCCGTTCGGCCGCCACCCGGATGGGCGAGCTGCTCACCCGGATCGTCCCGAAGATCTAGTTCCCGTCGAGGGGAGGCAGCCGGCCGAAGACCCGGTTGCAGTCGTCGCCGGCGCAGCGGGCCAGGATCTTCGTCCGTCGGGCCAGCTCCTCGCGGACCACGCTGTACTCCGGGTCGCGGAACCGGTTGGTGAGCGCCCAGGGGTCGCGCTGCCGGTCGAAGAGGATGCCGTTGCGCGGGTTGCCGGCGCGGTAGCCGAACAGGTAGCGGCTGGTCGTGACGCCGCGGTAGTCCCACCCGGGGGTGCTGTCCGCGACCGTGTCCCCGGTCTGGACGAGGATCGTGTCGCGCTCGGCCCGCCGCTTGTCGCGCAGCCGCTCGATGCTGATGCCGTCGATCGGGTGACCGGGTGCCGCGCCCGCCCAGTCGACGAACGTCGCCACCAGGTCCACGAGGGTCACGGGCGTCTCGTCGACGGTGCCCGCCTCGAACCCGGGGCCCCGGATCACGAGCGGCACGTCCAGGATCTCGTCGTACAGGTAGTTCTTGCCCGACACCCGGTGCTCCCCGAGCGCGTAGCCGTTGTCGGAGGTGAACACCAGGTAGGTGTTGTCGAGCTCGCCGGCATCGTCGAGCTGCTCGACGAGGGCCGCGACGGCGTCGTCCACCGACCGCAGGGAGCGGACCCGGGCGCGGAAGAGGTTCTCGATCCGGGTCCGGTTGGCCTTGCGGAACTGGAGGCCCGGCGGCAGGTCGCTGACGTCGCCCTCGTTGAACGAGGGGGCGTCGAACGACGGCGGACGCAGGTCGCGGGCCACGTCCCCGTACTTCTTCTCCCAGCGCGGGAGGTGCGGCTGGGAGAGCGTCACGTGGGGTGCGATGTGGTTGATGACGGTGAAGAACGGTGCCGAGCGGTCCGAGAAACGGTCGATGGCGTCCCCGGACCGGTCGGTCATCGTGGTCGTGACGTACTCCCCGTGCACCCGGTCGCCGTCGGCGAACCGGGCGTGCAGGTAGGAGTAGATCCCGCGGATCTGCGCGTCCCAGATCGACCATCCCCGCGGCTCCACCCGCGGCCGCATGTTCTCGTACCCGTTGAGGTACTTGCCGTGGTACGACGTCTGGTATCCGGCGACCTGGAGCCACCAGCCGACGTTGCCGTCCACGTCGTTCAGCGCCTTGATGCCGCCCCACGAGCCGGTGTTGTGCTTGACCCCGTTGTTCTGGCCGTACTGCCCCGAGACCAGCTCGGCGCGGGCCGGGCAGCACATCGGGTGCGGGGAGATCGCGTTGCTGAAGCGGACGCCCTCCTCGACCAGGAGCTTGCGGGTCTGGGGCAGGTAGCGCAGCTCGTCGGCGCGCATGTCGTCGGTGAGGATGAGGACGATGTTGGGTGCCCCGGGGGCAGCGGTCGTCCGGTCCGACAGGGACGCGCTCGGGTCACGGGCGCTCGCGAGCGCGCTCGTCACCACCGCGACGGCCACGATCACGGCCGCCGCGATCAGTGTCCGTGTCCGCGTCACGTCTTGAAATTAGTCGAGAACCGAAGGGTTCCCGGGACGTTCTCGGAACTGGCTGCCTCGGTCCTCGCGAATCCAGATCGGATCGGTCGTCGCGACGCCCTCGGCGACCAGCTCGCGCTTGAGGACCTTGTTGGTCGCCGTGCTCGGCAACGCGCCCGCGATCCGCACGACGCGCGGCCAGCCCTTGGGCGACAGGTCGGGCTGCGCGGCGAGGAACGCCTCCAGCTCGACCGGCGTCAGCGACGCCCCGTCGCGGAGGACGAGGGCGGCCATCACCTGGTCGCCCACCTGCGGGTCGGGCACGCCGTACACGGCCACCTGACTGATCGCCTCATGGCGCAGCAGGAGCCGCTCGATCGGCGCAGCGGCGAGGTTCTCCCCGTCGACGCGCAGCCAGTCCGAGGTCCGGCCGGCGAGGTGGACGAAGCCCTCGGCGTCCCGGTAGGCGAGGTCGCCCGACCAGTACATGCCGCCGGCCATCCGCTCCTGGGTCGCCTCGTCGTCGTTGTAGTAGCCCGCGAAGAAGCCGGCGCCGGTCGTGTTGACGAGCTCGCCGACGCACGCATCGAGGTTGGTCACCCGGCCGGTGTCGTCGACGACCGCGCGCGGGCACTCCTGACCCGTCTCGCGGTCGAAGACCGCGACGCCGTCGGCCGGCCGCCCGATGGATCCCGGCGGCGTCTCGGGCACCCGGGTCACGACGACGGCGTTCTCCGTCGAGCCGAAGCCGTCGGCCACGGTGCACGCGAAGCGGCGTCCGAACTCGGCGATGTCGCGGTCGGACGCCTCGTTGCCGAACGCGACCCGCAGCGGGTTGTCCGCGTCGTCGGGCTGCTCGGGCGTGGCCAGGACGTAGGCCAGCGGCTTGCCGACGTAGTTGAGGTACGTCGCGCCGAAGCGCCGCACGTCGGCGAGGAAGCCGCTGGCGCTGAAGCGCCGTGCGAGCGCCAGGGTCGCGCCGGCCGCCGCGGCGGGCGCCAGGCCGGCGGCGATCGCGTTGCTGTGGAACAGCGGCATCGAGCAGTAGCAGACGTCGTCGCCGGTCAGCCCGAAGCGGTCGACCAGCATGGTCCCCGCGAAGACCGGCATCCGGTGCGTGAGACGCACCGCCTTCGGGTCGCCGCTGGTCCCCGACGTGAAGATGAGCATGAACGTGTCGGCCTCGCTCGTGCTCGGGAAGCCGTCGGTCGTGCGCGGCGCGGCCAGCACCTGCTCGGCCCAGCCCGCGCTCCCGGTGTCGACCACCGGGATCCCGTCGAGGTCGAGGTCGGCGAGGAGCGGCGCGTGCTCCGCGTCGGTGAGGACCACCTGGCAGTCGGCCTTGCGGATGTCGGCGGCGAGCGCAGCGCCGCGGCGGGTGGCGTTGATCCCCGCCGTGACGTGGCCACCGACGGCGCCGGCGGCGATGAGCATCGCCATCTCTGCGGAGTTGCCCATCAGCACGCCGACGTGCGGCGGTCGCTCCGGGGCGAGCATCGCGGCCAGGACGTGGGCACGGGCTGCCGCCTCGGCGACGTACTCCTGCCAGGTCCAGGTCCGGTCCTCGAACGCCAGGCCGGGGGCCTGGCTGGTGGCGTGGGCGAGCAGCAGGTCGCGCACGGTCGCGGGGGCGGGCACCGGGTCAGCCTGCCAGGCGCTCCCGGAGGCCGTGCTCGCAGCCTCGCATCATCCGGTCGTGGTTCCAGCGCAGCAGCGGGCGCCCGACGACCGAGGCGGCCGCCAACGCTCCGCCGACCGCGACCTCCTGCGCGAACTCCGTGCGGGTCCCGCCCTCGGCCGGGCTCAACGTCCAGCGCACCCAGCCGTCGAGGTCACCGCTCACCGCGACCTCCAGCACCGGCGCCTCGCGGGAGACGGCGTCGAGCACCAGGTCGAGCGTGTAGGGCAGCGCGGAGCGGCACAGCACCCGCGCCGTGTCCGGCCCCATCTTCGCGACCGCGCGCACCTGCGGCCACCACTGCGGGTAGTGCTCGAGGTCGACCACCGCAGCGGCGACGTCGGCCATCGGCGCCGGGGTCACCCACGAGGCCGAGAACGAGTACGACGCCCGCACTAGCAGCCGGGGGTGGTCGAGCCCTTGGTCAGCTTGGCGCCGGCCGGCGGCCGGGTGCCGCGGGTCAGGTCGTAGGCCCGCACCCAGTCGATCTTGGCGACCGAGGCGTTGAGGTTGGTGGTCCCCTTGCCGACGACACTCATCCGGACGGTCATCGGCACCTTCGGCACGGCTGCGGTGTCACCCAACGAGGCCACCGCCTTGCCGTTGACGAACCAGGTGATCCGTCGGCGGGTGATCTGGACGCCGTAGAGGCGGCCGTCCGTGTCACCGCGGCCGTAGCCGGTGAGGGTCTTGGTCCACGAGGTCGCCCCGGCGGTCACGCCGACGGTGATGTTGCCGCTGCCGATCTCGCTGCGGCCGATGGTGATCGCCCACTTGCCGCAGTCGGCCGGATCGGCGGGGATGAGCTCGGCGGCGAAGGTGAAGCTGCCGTACTTGGTCTCGAGCTCCTGGCTGCGCTCCCGCAGCTCCCAGCGGCCGCGGTTCTGCGGCTGCTCCTCCAGCGTCAGGGTCGTGTTGCCGAAGTCCGGGTCCTCGCTGCCGGTCTTGTAGCGACCGGTGTGGAACTCGATGCCGCCGCCGTACTTCACGGCGCGGCCGGTGCCGGTGCTGTGGTCGATCCACTTGCCGGCGCCGATGTCGGAGCCGCGGTAGGGCGGACTGTCGAGGGACTCGCCGAACTCCCAGGCGAAGTCCCAGAGCATGACGCCCCAGTCGTAGGTCTGGGCGGCGGTCGTGCCGTCGCCGGCGCGGGCGACCGTTGCGGACTCCGCGGACGGGGCCTCGGCGGTGCCGGGGGCCAGCGTGGCCGGACCGACCACGAGCGCGGTGACGAGCGCGACGACCCGGGTCGCGACGCTGAGCGACAGGCGCTTCATCGGACCTCACCCCGCTTCGGGTTGGGCATCAGCTCGGTCACGCGTTGGGCGTCGGAGATCAAGGAGTACACCCCGTCGCTGGTGCGGGTGTAGACGGCGTACTTGTAGGTGCTGCCCGGAAAGACCGAGGTGTCGTTGTACTGGGTCGCCGCACCCGACAGCGTCGCGACGATGTTCGCCGGCTTCGCAGCCGTCGGTGCGGGCGCACCGCTCCCGGACGTGCGGGCGATGACCACGTTGCTGCGGTCACCGGTCGGGTCGGCCGGCACGTTCCAGGTCAGCAGGTTGGAGTAGCCGTCGCCGGCGGGCGTCGCGTCGAGCGCCCGGACGGGCTGCGGCCGGTCGACGACCTTGAGGTAGTACGGGAGGGACGGCATCCAGCCGACGGTGTCGCCGTTCTTGACCCAGTTCTCCAGCACCACGCGATAGACATCGGTGCCGAGAGCACCCGGCGTCCGGGGGTCGAACCGGAACGTGCCGTCGGCGAGCAGGTTGCCGGACACCACGAACTGCCAGTTGAAGCCGCCGTCCCGCTGCTCGAGGGTGACCTTGCGACCGGGGAGCGCCGGCTTCGTCTCGCCCCGGGCGCCGCTCACGGTGTCGACGCGGAGCCGGTAGGCCTCGCCGCGGACCGCGATCCCGCGCGGCAGCGGGACGTCGACGGTGATCGTCTCCTGGAGGTCGACCTCGGCGTCCTGGTGCTTGCTCTTGAAGAGGTGAGCCTCGGTGGCCGCGGCGCCCCGGACGGCAGCGACGCGGAAGTAGACCTCGTTCATCGCCGGCGCGGGGAAGGTGAACCGGAAGGAACCGTCCGCGGCGGTCGAGAACGTCGCCGTCTCGCCCTTGTTGGGTCCCGGACGGGGGTCGGGGACGTCAGCCCACGGCGATCCCAGCTTGCCGGTGCGCTGGAGCTTCACCTTCTGGGGACCGGAGCCGATGTCGCCGGAGAAGACGATCGACTGGCCCCCGTACGAACCGGCGCCCGGCGTGACGTTGAGCGCGGGCGCGGCGCGCTCGGCCCCCGTGCTGCTCGACGGCATGACGAACAGCGCGGCGACCACGGAGATCACCGGCAACCAGCAAAGGACAGCGGTCTTCGGGCCGCGTCTGGACATCGTGCTCACCTCACCCGGCACGTTAGGTCGGAAATAGGGATCCCGCTGGGTTTCGACGGAACTGGGACGACCGACCTGACAAGCACGACGCTACCGTGCCTCCATGAGCACACCCGACGTCGACGTCCTGCTCACGCGCGCCCGCGCCTGGATGGCCGAGGACCCGGACGCGGCGACGCAGTCCGAGCTCGCCGTCCTGGTCGCCCGGGTCGAGGCGGGCGGAGACCTCGAGGCGGACGCCGATCTCGCCGATCGGTTCCGCGGCACCCTGGAGTTCGGTACGGCGGGCCTCCGCGGCGCGCTCGGGGCCGGCCCCAACCGGATGAACCGCATCGTCGTCATCCGGGCGGCCGCCGGGCTGGCCGCCTACCTGCGCGACAACGGGGCCGGGCCGGGCAGCACCGTGGTCATCGGCTACGACGCGCGCCACAACTCCGACGTCTTCGCCCAGGACACCGCCGAGGTGATGGCGGGCGCCGGGCTCACCCCGCTGCTCCTCCCCCGTCCGCTGCCGACGCCGCTCCTCGCCTTCGCGATCCGTGAGCTCGGGTGCGTCGCCGGGGTGATGGTGACCGCGAGCCACAACCCGCCGCAGGACAACGGCTACAAGGTCTATCTCGGCGACGGCAGCCAGATCGTGCCGCCCGCGGACGCCGAGATCGCTGCCCGGATCGAGGCGGTCGGCTCGATGGCGTCCGTCGCCCGCGTGCCGATCGAGACCACCAAGGGCCGGGTCCTCGGCGACGAGGTGGTCGACACCTACCTCGACACCGTCGCCGCGCTCGCGGCCGACGGGCCGCGTGATCTCGCGACGGTCTACACGCCGTTGCACGGCGTCGGCGGGACGTCGGTCGTGCAGGTGCTCGAGACCGCAGGCTTCTCCTCGCCTCAGGTGGTCGCCGCCCAGGAGCAGCCCGACGCCGACTTCCCGACGGTGACCTTCCCCAATCCCGAGGAGCCCGGCGCCATGGACCTGGCGATGGCGCTCGCCCGCGAGACCGACGCCGACCTGGTCGTCGCCAACGACCCCGACGCCGACCGGTGCGCCGCCGCCGTACCGGGGCGCGACGGCTGGCGGATGCTCCGCGGCGACGAGGTCGGGGCGCTGCTCGCCTCCCACCTGCTCCGGCGCGGTCGCCAGGGGACCTACGCCACCTCGATCGTGAGCTCCTCCCTGCTCGGCAAGCAGGCCGCCGCCCACGGCCAGGAGTACGCCGAGACACTGACCGGCTTCAAGTGGATCGGCCGGCTCCCCGGGCTCGCGTTCGGCTACGAGGAGGCGCTCGGCTACTGCGTCGACCCCGAACACGTCGCCGACAAGGACGGCGTCTCGGCCCTCCTGCTGCTCTGTGAGCTCGCCGCGGAGGCCAAGGCGGCCGGTCGGACCCTGGAGGACCTGCTCGACGACATCGCGATCGAGCACGGCCTGCACGCCACCGACCAGCTGTCCGTGCGCTTCACCGACCTGGCCGAGATCGGCGCCGCGATGGCCCGGCTGCGGGAGACGCCGCCGGCCACCCTGGCCGGCCTGGCCGTCGAGCGCGCCGAGGACCTGACCGAGGGCGTCGGCGGGCTGCCCCCGACCGACGGACTGCGCTACTACCTGGCCGAGGGCGCGCGGGTCATCGTCCGTCCGAGCGGCACCGAGCCGAAGGTGAAGTGCTACCTGGAGGCGGTCGTCCCGGTCGTCGACGGCGACGTGGTCGCTGCTCGGGCGAGCGCGGCGGCGACCCTCGCCGCGATGAAGACGGACATCGCAGCCGCTGCGGGGTTGTAGGGGAACCTCGGATGCGACGGAGGTGCCCCCGCTGACACGCTGGACCCTCACCTCCGCTCCAGCTCCCAGGGGTTCCCACGATGCGTCGTTCCACCGTCCTCACCGCAGCGCTGATCGGCAGCGCGTTTATCGTGCCGCTCGGTGCGACCACCTCGGAGGCCGCACCGGCCCCGTCGACGGAAGCATCGCCGACCCGGGCGGTGACGCCCGGCGTGAACGGTCGGATCGCGTTCACCAGCAACCGCGACGGCAATTACGAGATCTACACGATGGAGTCCGACGGCACCGGCGACACCCGGCTCACCTTCACCAGCATCGGTGACCCTGCCCCGAGCGAGATCGACCCGTCGTACTCGCCCGACGGCGACTGGATCGTCTTCACCAGCAACCGCGAGGGCAACAACGACATCTACCTGATGCGCGCCGACGGCTCGGAGGAGACCCAGCTGACCTACGGCAACGCCGAGGACTCGATGCCGTCCTTCTCCCCCGACGGCCGGCAGATCGTGTTCATGAGCAACCGCGACGGCAACCGGGAGGTCTACCGGATGAACGTCGACGGGACCAACCAGCGTCGCCTGACGTTCCATGCCTCCCCCGACGACGAGCCGTCCTTCTCCCCGGACGGGAAGCGCGTGGTGTTCACGTCCTACCGCGACGGCAGCGGCGACATCTACACGATGGGCACCGACGGGTCGGGCCCGACCCGGCTGACGAACGTGCTCGCCCACGACGTCAACCCGTCGTACTCGCCCGATGGTCAGCGGATCCTCTTCGCCAGCGGACGTGACGGCAACTTCGAGATCTACTCGATGCTCACCGACGGAAGCAGCCTCGTCCGGCTGACCAACAACCCCGCCACCGAGTCCCAGCCGACCTGGTCCCCCGACGGCAGCCGGATCGCGTTCACCAGCAACCGGGACGGCGACACTGAGATCTTCCGCGCCCTGGCGAGCGGCACCGGGCAGACCCAGGTGACGTTCACCAGCGGCGTCGACACCTTCCCGTCGTGGGGGCCGGCCTACACCGAGTGCCAGGGACTGGCCGCGACCATCACCGGCACGGCCGGCCCCGACCACCTCTACGGCACGCCCGGGCCCGACGTGATCGCCGGCCTCGGCGGCGAAGACGTGATCCGCGGTGCCGACGGTGCCGACGTCATCTGCGGCGGCGCCGGGATCGACTCGATGGTCTACGACGACCACGACGCCCCCGTGACCGCCGACCTGACCGGCGGCACCGGCGACGACGGCTCCGACGAGGACGGCCCGCTGGGTGCGAGGGACTCCATCGGGAAGGACGTCGAGAACCTGTACGGCGGCACCGGCGACGACGTGCTGCTGGGCAACAGCGGCGCCAACCTCGTGTCCGGCGTCGAGGGCGACGACCACGTCATCGGCGGACCGGGCCTCGATGTCCTGTACGGCGGCACCGGGGAGGACGTCATGCGGGGCGACGAGGGCGGGGACTACTTCGAGGGCGGCAGCAGCGACGACGTGCTGCGCGGCGGCGAGGGTCCCGACGCCCTCACGGGCGGGTTCGGCGACGACCGGCTCGTCGGCGGCGAGGACGGCGACTTCCTCGAGGGCGGCAACGGGGGCGACGACCTCGTCGGCGGCGCGGGCGTCGACACCGTCGACTACACCACCCGGACCGGCACCGTCCTGGCCTCGATCGGCGCCGGGGCCGGTGACGACGGCAGCTCGCTCGACGGGCCTGACGGGGAGCGCGACACGATCCGCGGGTCGGTAGAGAACCTGATCGGTGGGAGCGGGGCCGACACTCTGACCGGCAGCGGCGCCGCCAACACCCTGACCGGTGGCCCCGGCGCGGACACCCTGCTCGGCCTTGCCGGCACCGACCTCCTCGTCGCGAACGACGGCGTCAAGGACACCAAGATCGACTGTGGGGCCGACAACGACTTCCCGGCCCAGCGCGACACGGTCGACCCGGCAGCCGCCAGCTGCACGGGGGCGAGCGCCTGAGGGTGCTCGCTCGGGAACAGAGGGGATTCCCCGATGCCCGAGATCCCTCGTATGTGACAGTTTCAAAGCACTCGAATCTCGGTCGAGCACCCTTTCCACTGCTGTTCCCACCGCTCCCGGGGGTTTCCTGATGCGTCGTACGACGGTCCTGTCCACTGCTCTGCTGTCCACCGCGTTCTTCCTGCCGGTCGGCCCACCGTCCGCGGCGGCTCCGGCGCCGGCCCGGGCACCCCAGGCCGCGGTGAACCCGGGCACCAACGGCCAGATCGCGTTCGTCTCCGACCGGGACGGCGACGCCGAGATCTACGTGATGGATGCGGGCGGCACCAACCAGACCCGGCTCACCTTCACCCCGGGTGACCCGGGAGCATCCGACCGACAGCCGTCCTTCTCCCCCGACGGCCAGCGGATCGCGTTCACCAGCAACCGCGACGGCGACGACGAGATCTGGGTGATGGACGCCGACGGCAGCAACCAGACCCAGCTCACGTACAACGACGCGGCCGACACCGAGGCGTCGTGGTCGCCGGACGGCCAGCACCTGCTCTTCACGAGCATGCGCGGCGGCAACGAGGACGTCTACCGGATGCGCGCCGACGGCTACGGGTCGACGGTGCGGCTGACCAACAACGGGACGTTCGACGACGAGAGCGCGACCTACACCCCCGATGGCCAGAGCATCGTGTTCAGCAGCTCCCGCAACGGCCTCGACGAGATCTACCGGATGGACGCCGACGGGACCAACGTCGTCCGTCTCACCAACAACGGCGCCTTCGACCTCAACCCCGGTGTCGCCGGCGACGGGGGGCTCATCGCCTTCAGCAGCACCCGGGACGCCGGTGGCGGCGTGGAGATCTATCGGATGTCCTCGACCGGCACCGGACAGACCCGGCTCACCAACAACCCGGCGTACGACGACCACCCCGCCTTCTCGCCCGACGGCACCGCGATCGTGTTCACCTCGATGCGCGACGGCAACCGCGAGATCTACCGGGTCGCTCCCACGGGGGGTGCCGCGACCCGGCTGACCACCAACGCCGCCGACGACGAGGACCCGAGCTGGGGCCCGACGTACGTCGAGTGCCAGGGACTCCCCGCGACGATCAGCGGCACGGACGGGCCGGACGTGCTCTACGGCACGCCCGGCCCGGACGTGATCGCAGGGCTCGGCGACGACGACTACATCGACGGCCGCGGCGGCGCCGACGTCATCTGCGGCGGAGCCGGGGACGACGTCGTCTCCTACGAGGAGCACGAGGCGGCCGTGACCGCCAACCTGACCGGCGGGGTCGGCGACGACGGCTCGGCCGAGGACGGCCCGATCGGCGCCCGCGACAGCATCGGCAAGGACGTCGAGCACCTGTACGGCGGCAACGGCGACGACGACCTGACCGGGAGCTCGTACGACAACGACCTCGTCGGCGGCCCCGGCGACGACCGTCTGGCGGGCGGGCTGGGCCAGGACACCATCACCGGCAACAGCGGCGACGACGTCCTCAAGGGCGGCGACGACGAGGACAACGTCAACGGCGGCAGCGGCAACGACACCGTCGAGGGCGGCGAGGACGACGACATCGTCATCGGTGGGACGGGTGACGACATCGTGCGCGGCCGGGAGGGCGAGGACAACCTCGACGGTGGCCGGGGCGACGACAGCGTCGCCGGAGGCGAGGACGACGACACGCTTCGCGGCGACTGGGGCGCGGACTTCATCGTCGGCGGTCAGGGCGTCGACACGATGACCTACCTGGGCACCCACCAGTTCGTCACCGCCTCGATCGGCGCCGGCTCCGGCGACGACGGCAACAAGTTCGACGGGCCCGCCGGCGACCGCGACACGATCACGAACTCGGTGGAGAACCTGATCGGCACCGTCAGCGACGACACCCTCACCGGCAACAACGAGAACAACGTCATCGAGGGCAAGACCGGCAAGGACACCCTGCTGGGCCTCGGCGGCACCGACCTGCTGGTCGCGAACGACGGCCAGAAGGACGTCAAGATCGACTGCGGCGCCGACAACGACTACCCCGCCCAGCGCGACGCGATCGACCCGGCGGCCGCCAGCTGCACCGGGGCCACCCCGCCGGCCGCGCGCACCCACCGCTGAGAGGCACCGCCATGCGCACGCTTTTCCCTGCTCGGTCTCGGCGGGACCGGGCGGTAACGCGTCAGAGGGCCAGGGTCACCGCGAGCGCGACGCCGAGCACGGCGAGCAGCGCGAGCTCGACACGGGCGGGAGTGCGCCGTACCTGCTCGGCCAGGGCCGCCTGCTCGGCGGAGTCGGGTCGGACGCCCTGGCGGTCGCGGGCGGACACCGCGAGGCTGCGGAGACGGGCCTCGACGATGGCGCCGTAGGACTTGTCGAACGTCGCGTCGCCCTTGCGGTCGTCGCGGACCCCCTGCCGGTGGGAGCGGCTGACACCGACCGTCGTGAAGCTCTGGCCGCCGACCTGCACCGACAGCCACTGCCGGACGACGACGTCCTCGACCGCCGCGAGGGGCACGGTGACGTCGCTGAAGGATCCGTGGAGGTGGAGGTCGTCGCCGTTGACGACGACCCGCGGCCGGATCATCGTCGCCCAGAACAACAGCCCCAGCAGACCGCACACCGGATAGACCGCCGGGTGGTAGTCGCCGCCCGCTCCGGTGACCCCCAACAGCGCGACCAGCACCACGACGGCCAACCCGAGACCGCCGATGATCCGGCTGCCCACGGCACTGAACCGCTCGATCTCCTGCCCAGCCACATTTCTCCTTCAAGGGTTCCGCCTGGAGGTTCCCTCCGACGGTTGCCGTCTGGCGACGCCACGACCCTATGCTGGGTCAATGCCACCCACTGTCTCCACGGAACCGAATCAGGGCCGGAACCAGGGGTCGTCACCGGGGCTGTCGGCGTACGCCGACGTCACCGCCAGCGAGACCTCGCTGCGACGCTTCCTCCACGGACTTCCCGGCGTCGACCAGGTCGGCGCCGAGGCGCGGGCCGCGCAGCTCGGCACCCGCTCGATCAAGACCACGGCCAAGGCGCACGCCCTGGACCTGGCGATCCGGATGGTCGACCTGACGACCCTGGAGGGCCAGGACACCCCCGGCAAGGTCCGGGCGCTCGCCAACAAGGCGCTGCGGCCCGACCCGTCCGACCCGACCTGCCCGTCGGTCGCCGCGGTCTGCGTCTACGGCGACATGGTCGGCGAGGTGAAGAGCGTCGTCGGTGACCGGGTCAACGTGGCCGCCGTGGCGACCGCCTTCCCGAGCGGCCGCGCGGCGATGGACATCAAGCTCGCCGACACCCGCGACGCCGTCGAGGCCGGTGCCGACGAGATCGACATGGTGATCGACCGGGGCGCGTTCCTCGCCGGTCACTACCTCCAGGTCTTCGAGGAGATCGTGGCGGTGCGCGAGGCCTGCCAGCGGCCCGACGGCACCCACGCCCACCTCAAGGTGATCATGGAGACAGGTGAGCTCCAGACCTACGACAACGTACGACGCGCGTCGTGGCTCTCGATGCTCGCCGGAGGCGACTTCATCAAGACCTCGACGGGCAAGGTCCAGCCCGCGGCCACCCTCCCGGTCACCCTCATCATGCTCGAGGCGGTCCGCGACTTCCGTGAGGCCACCGGCGTCCAGATCGGCGTCAAGCCGGCCGGCGGCATCCGCACCGCCAAGGACGCCATCAAGTACCTCGTGATGGTCAACGAGGTCGCCGGCACCGACTGGCTGACCCCGGACTGGTTCCGGTTCGGTGCCTCCACCCTCCTCAACGAGCTCCTCATGCAGCGCACCAAGCTCGCCACCGGCCGCTACAGCGGTCCCGACTACTTCACCTTGGACTGAGCCATGGCCAACGACCCGAACGTCTTCGAGTACGCACCCGCCCCCGAGTCCCGCTCGATCGTCGACATCAAGCCGTCGTACGGCCTGTTCATCGACGGCGAGTTCGTCGACGGCCACGGATCGGCCTTCAAGTCGATCAACCCGGCGACCGAGGAGACCCTCGCCGAGATCGCCGAGGCCGACGACGCCGACGTCGACAAGGCGGTCAAGGCCGCCCGCAAGGCCTTCCGCACCTGGTCGCGGATGCCCGGCAAGGAGCGGTCCAAGTACCTCTACCGGATCGCGCGGATCATCCAGGAGCGCAGCCGCGAGCTGGCCGTCCTGGAGTCCATCGACAACGGCAAGCCGATCAAGGAGAGCCGCGACGTCGACGTCCCCGTCGTCGCCGCGCACTTCTTCTACTACGCCGGCTGGGCCGACAAGCTGGAGTACGCCGGCCTCGGGCCGAACCCGCAGCCGCTGGGTGTCGCCGCGCAGGTCATCCCGTGGAACTTCCCGCTGCTCATGCTCGCGTGGAAGGTCGCGCCGGCCCTCGCGTGCGGCAACACCGTCGTCCTCAAGCCCGCCGAGACCACGCCGCTGACGGCGCTGCTGTTCGCCGAGATCTGCCAGCAGGCCGACCTCCCGCCGGGCGTCGTCAACATCGTCACCGGCGCCGGCGCGACCGGACAGGCCGTGGTGTCCCACCCCGACGTCGACAAGGTCGCGTTCACCGGCTCCACCGACGTCGGCAAGGCCATCGCCCGGGCGATCGCCGGCACCGACAAGAAGGCCACCCTCGAGCTCGGCGGCAAGGCCGCCAACATCGTGTTCGACGACGCCGCCCTCGACCAGGCCGTCGAGGGCATCGTCAGCGGCATCTTCTTCAACCAGGGCCACGTGTGCTGCGCCGGCTCGCGCCTGCTCCTCCAGGAGTCGGTCGCCGACGAGGTGATGGCCAAGCTCAAGCGCCGGATGGGCACGCTGCGCGTCGGCGACCCGCTCGACAAGAACACCGACATCGGTGCCATCAACTCCGCCGAGCAGCTGGCCCGGATCCGCGCCCTCGCCGAGATCGGCGAGGACGAGGGCGCCGAGCGTTGGTCGCCGCCGTGCGAGCTGCCCAGCGCAGGCTTCTGGTTCCCGCCGACGGTCTTCACCGGCGTCTCCCAGGCCCACCGGATCGCCCGCGACGAGATCTTCGGCCCGGTCCTGTCGGTCCTGACGTTCCGCACGCCCAGCGAGGCGGTCGAGAAGGCCAACAACACGCCCTACGGCCTCTCCGCGGGGGTCTGGACCGAGAAGGGCTCCCGGATCCTGCACATGGCCGACCAGCTCCGGGCGGGCGTCGTGTGGGCCAACACGTTCAACAAGTTCGACCCGGCCAGTCCGTTCGGCGGCTACAAGGAGTCCGGCTACGGCCGCGAGGGCGGCCGGCAGGGCCTGTCCGCCTATCTGAAGGCCGACACGAAGGCAGGTGCCTGATGGCTCGGATCGACGTGCGCAAGACCTACAAGCTCTACATCGGCGGGGCCTTCCCCCGCTCGGAGTCGGGCCACTCCTACGAGGTCCAGGACAGCAAGGGGAAGTTCGTGGCCAACGCCGCCCTGGCGTCGCGCAAGGACGTCCGTGACGCGGTCGTCGCCGCCCGCAAGGCCTTCGGCGGCTGGTCGGGCCGCACGGCCTTCAACCGCGGCCAGATCCTCTATCGGATCGCCGAGGTCATGGAGGACCGCAAGCCGCAGTTCGTCCAGGCCATCCAGCAGTCCGAGGGCGGCACCGCCGCGGCCGCCGGGCGCCAGGTCGACGAGGCGATCGACCGGCTGGTCTGGTACGCCGGGTGGGCCGACAAGATCGCCCAGGTCGTCGGCAACGCCAACCCGGTCGCCGGCCCGTTCTTCAACCACTCGGCCCCCGAGCCGTCCGGCGTCATCGGCGTGCTCGCGCCGCAGTCGTCGTCGCTGCTCGGGCTGGTCAGCGTGGTCGCGCCGGTCATCGTGTCCGGCAACACGGCGGTCGTCGTGACGTCGTACTCCCGGCCGCTCCCGGCGGTCACCTTCGCCGAGGTGCTGGCGACCTCCGACGTCCCCGGCGGCGTGGTCAACCTGCTCACCGGTGACGCCGCGTCGCTCGGCCCCTGGCTGGCCGCCCACATGGACGTCAACGCGATCGACCTGGTCGGCCTCGCCGGTGACACCGACGCCACCACCGCGCTCGAGGTCGCGGCCGCGGACAACCTCAAGCGGGTCCGCCGAGCCCCGGCCGCCGAGCCCGACTGGCACGACGCTCCCACCCTGTCGACGATGACCGACTTCCTGGAGACCAAGACCGTCTGGCACCCGATCGGCGTCTAGTGGCGAAGGTGATCGTCCTTGCCGGCCCGTCCGGGTCCGGCAAGTCGCGGCTCGCGGAGCGGCTCGAGCAGCGGTACGGCTGGCCGACGCTGCGGCTCGACGACTTCTACCGCGACGGCGACGAGTCGGGCCTGCCGCGGATCGAGGACGGTGCCAACGCCGGGCTCGTCGACTGGGACCACCCCGGCACGTGGCACTGCGACGACGCCGAGGCGGCGCTGCTCGCGCTGTGCCGGACCGGGGCCACCGACGTGCCGGTCTACTCGATCTCCGAGAGCCGGCGGACCGGAGCCCAGCGGCTCGACCTCGGCGGCGCCGCCGTCTTCTGCGCGGAAGGGATCTTCGCGCCTGACGTCGTCGAGGCGTGCCGGTCCGCCGGCGTCCTCGAGGCCGCCTACTGCGTGACCCAGCACCCGGCCGTCACCTTCTGGCGTCGCCTCCACCGCGACCTGCGCGAGCACCGCAAGCCGCCGCTCGTCCTGCTGCGGCGGGGCTGGGCGCTGGCCCGCGCCCAGCGTGACGTCGTACGACGTGCCACCGCCGTCGGTTGTCGGGTCGCCACCGGGGACCGGGCGTTCGCCGAGATCACCGCCGGCCGGCCGAGCCCCCACCACGACCCGGACGACCGTGGACTGGCCCGCTGACCTGCGTCCGGCCGACCTGAAGCAGCCGGACGCCGTCTCCTGCGGAGCGACCAGCGCCGTCGTCGCCCGGATGCTCGTCGAGCCGTCGTGGCGGCCCGACGACGTCACCGCGACGATCGGCCGGGCCCACCGGCGGCTGACGTCCTCCCGCAGCGCCCGCGACCGCTTCCAGATGCCGTGGCCGCGGCGGCTCGGCACTCCCCCGTGGGCGCTTGCCGGCACCCTGACCGCGCTCACCGACCAGCGGATCGCCACGGTCAACGCGCGACCGCGGCCGGCGCTCGGCTTCGACGTGCTGGCCGAGCAGGTCCGCACCCGTCCCGTCGGGGTCTACGTCGGCAACCGGTGGCTGCCGCGACACGTGGTGCTCGCCTTCGCGGTCGCCGACGGCGGCGAGGCGGTCCGCCTGTTCGACCCCGCCCGCGGCGCGCTCGGCACCGTGCCGCGCGACCAGTGGGCCTCCCACCGGGTCGGGGTGGCCGGGTGGAGCCACCTCTGGTTCGTCGTCTGAGCGCTGCTCAGCGCCGGTCGGCGTACCAGGGCTTGATGACCTCCATGATCAGCCGGTAGCGCTCGTCGTAGGGCAGGAAGGCCGACTTCATCGCGTTGACGGTCAGCCACTCGACCTTGGGCAGGCCCCAGCCGAACGCCTCGCAGAGCAGCTGGTGCTCCTTCGTCATCGAGGTGCCGCTCATCAGCCGGTTGTCGGTGTTGACGGTGACCCGGAACCGCAGGTCGGCGAGCAGGCCGATCGGGTGCTCGGCGATCGATGCCGCTGCGCCGGTCTGGAGGTTGGACGACGGGCACATCTCGAGCGGGATCCGCTTGTCGCGCACGTAGGAGGCGAGCTTGCCGAGCCGCGCGGTCCCGTCGGCCTCGACGGTGATGTCGTCGATGATCCGGACACCGTGGCCCAGCCGGTCGGCGCCGCACCACTGCACGGCCTCCCAGATCGACGGCAGCCCGAAGGCCTCGCCGGCGTGACAGGTCGCGTGGCCGTTCTCCTGGCGCACGTAGTCGAAGGCGTCGAGGAACCGGGTGGGCGGGAAGCCAGCCTCGGGGCCGGCGATGTCGAACCCGGCGACGCCGCGGTCGCGGTTCTTGATCGCGAGCTCGGCGATCTCCAGCGACGGCGCCGCCTGGCGCATCGCCGTGAGGAGCTGTCGTACGACGATCCGGTCGCCGCTCGCCTCGACACCCTGACGGAAGCCCTCCTCCACGGCGCCGACGACCTGGTCGAGCTCGAGCCCGCGCTGGACGTGGAGCTCGGGGGCGTAGCGGATCTCGGCGTAGACGACGCCGTCGGCAGCCAGGTCCTCGACGCACTCACGCGCCACCCGGGTGAGCGCAGCCTCGGTCTGCATCACGCCGACGGTGTGCTCGAACGTCTCGAGGTAGCGCACCAGCGAGCCCGAGTCGGCTGACTCGGCGAACCACGCGCCGAGCGCGGTCGCGTCGTCGGAGGGCAGCTGGTGACCGGCCTCGGCAGCGAGCTCCACGATCGTCTCCGGCCGTAGACCACCGTCGAGGTGGTCGTGCAGGAGGACCTTGGGCGCGGACGTCAGGTCCTCGAGCGTCGGGACGCGTGTAGGTTCCATGCCCAGCATTCTTCCATCGGGTCAAATAGCGCAGAAGGAGTCGACGGATGCGGGTCTTCGAGACGTTCGAGGAGCTGGAGGCCGCCGCTGGCGAGCAGATCGGCAGCAGCGAGTGGATCACCATCGACCAGCGGCGGGTGAACCAGTTCGCCGACGCCACCGGTGACCACCAGTGGATCCACGTCGACATCGAGCGCGCCAAGGAGGGCCCGTTCGGCGGGACCATCGCGCACGGCTACCTGACCCTGGCGCTGGTGCCGTGGCTCGGCAGCCAGGTGTTCAAGCTGGCCACCCCCGGCGCCAAGCTCAACTACGGCGTCAACAAGGTCCGCTTCCCCGCGCCGCTCCTCGTCGGCTCGCGGATCCGGGTCCACGTGACGATCGCCAGCGTCACGGACCTGCCGACCGGCAAGCAGCTGACCGTCCAGCACACGATCGAGATCGAGGGCCAGGACCGGCCGGCGTGCGTCGCCGAGACCGTCGTCCTGCTGCTCCCCAACTGAGGGCTCGTCCGAGGCAACCGTGGGGCGCCGTCAGGCGTCACACGGTTGATGGACACCACCAACCTCGCTGAGCGCCTGCGCGACGCACTGCCGGATCCTGTCGCCGAGCGCCTCGGGCCCGCCTACCGGCGCGCACGGCGGTCCTGGCAGTGGCGCACGTGCGGGGCGTCGCTCGCGCTCGAACGGCTGCCGGAGGACGCGTGCCCGCGCCCGGTCGCCGAGCACCGCTCGGTCATGCTGCGCGCGCTCGCCGGCGTCGACCCGCAGCTCCAGCGCAACAAGGTCGTCAACCTCCGGTTGGCGACCGCGACGCTCGACGGGCTGGTACTGCGCCCGGGCCAGCGGCTGTCCTTCTGGCGCCACGTCGGCAACCCGTCGGCGCGGCGCGGCTACCTGCCCGGGGTCGTGCTGGTCGACGGCCGGCTCCAGGCCGGAGTGGGCGGCGGCCTGTGCCAGCTCACCAACCTGCTCCACTGGATGACGCTGCACACCGAGCTCACCGTGGTCGAGCGGTGGCGCCACAGCTACGACGTCTTCCCCGACGCCGGTCGCACGGTCCCGTTCGCCAGCGGTGCCACCTGCGCCTGGCCGTCCCTCGACCTCCAGGTCGAGAACCGCACCGCCGCGTCGTACCGGCTCTCGGTCGGGGTGGGCGACACCGACCTCGAGGGCGCCTGGACCTCCGACGTCGCCCCGACCCGCCACTACCTGGTCTACGAGGCCGCCCACCTCATCACCAACGACGCCCCCGGCGTCCACACCCGCCGCAACGTGCTGCGCCGCAAGGTCTATGACAGCGCCGGCCGCGAGCTCGACGACGAGCTCGTCGCCCACAACCACGCCCTCATGCGCTACGACCCGGTCCTCGGCGCCGGCCCCGTCCGCATCCCGCTCCCCTGAGGGCTACTGCTCGGGGAGCTCGTCCGGGTCGTTGTTGCGGCGGGCCTCCAGGGCCCGCTCACGGATGCGACGGCCACCGACCTTGGTGAAGGCGACGCTCGTCGCCAGGCCGAGGAGGACGACGCCGATCGCGATCGGGGCCATCGTCGCCGTGCCCTCGGTGCTCTTCAGCACGAGGCCCGTCAGGTAGATGGCCAGCCCGACGGTCAGCAGCACGAACCCGACCCGCTTCTCGGCGAGCAGCTTGGCGTGGGTGGAGATGGCGTCGTCCTCGCCGAGCGCCGAGCCCTCCTCGTCGCTGTCCTCGGCGATCTCCTCGCGCAGCTCGACGATGGACTCGGCGTTGTGGGCGTGGGACAGCACGCCGGCGCCGACGAGGTCCAGCGCGACTCCGGTGACGACGAGGACTTCGGCCAGCAACGACATCGGTGATCCTCAGCTGACCCGGTCGATGACGATCGGGCCGGGCTCGTACGACGTGCCGGGGGCGGCGATGTCGTAGCCCCCCTCGAGGGCGGCCAGCGCCCGGTCGAACCGCGCGGGGGTGTCGGTGAGGAGCGTGAAGAGCGGGGCGCCTGCGGTGACCTCGTCACCGGGGCGGGCGTGCCAGACGATGCCGGCACCGGCCTGCACCGGGTCCTCCTTGCGCTCCCGGCCGGCGCCCAGGCGCCACGCGGCGATGCCGACGGAGAGGGCGTCGAGCCGGGTCAGCACCCCGCTCGAGCCGGCCGCGACGACGTGCGACTCCCGCGCGACCGGCAGCGTCGCGTCGGGGTCGCCGCCCTGCGCGCGGATCATCGCCTTCCAGGCGTCCATCGCCGAGCCGTCAGCCAGCTTGTCGGCCGGGTCGACGTCGGTCCGGCCGGCCGCGGCGAGCATCTCGCGGGCCAGGGCGAGCGTCAGCTCGACGACGTCGGCGGGCCCGCCACCGGCGAGCACCTCGACGGACTCGGTGACCTCGATCGCGTTGCCGGCCGTCAGTCCCAGCGGCACGCTCATGTCGGTGAGCAGGGCGACCGTGCGGACCCCCGCGTCGGTGCCGAGCGCGACCATCACCTCGGCGAGCTCGCGGGCCCGGTCGACGTCCTTCATGAACGCGCCCGTGCCGACCTTCACGTCGAGCACCAGTGCCCCGGTCCCCTCGGCGATCTTCTTGCTCATGATCGACGACGCGATGAGCGGGATCGCCTCGACCGTGCCGGTGACGTCGCGCAGTGCGTAGAGCTTCTTGTCGGCCGGGGCCAGCCCGTCGCCGGCCGCGCAGATGACCGCGCCGACCGACTCCAGCTGCGCCATCATCTCCTCGTTGGAGAGCGCCGCCCGCCAGCCGGGGATCGACTCGAGCTTGTCGAGCGTGCCGCCGGTGTGGCCGAGCCCGCGACCCGACAGCTGCGGCACCGCCACCCCGCAGGCCGCGACGAGCGGCGCGAGGGGGAGCGTGATCTTGTCGCCGACGCCGCCCGTGGAGTGCTTGTCCGCCGTCGGGCGCGACAGGGCGGAGAAGTCCATCCGCTCCCCCGACGCGATCATCGCGGCGGTCCAGTCGCCGATCTCGCGGCGGTCCATGCCGTTGAGGAGGATCGCCATCGCGAGCGCCGACATCTGCTCGTCGGCCACCACGCCCTTCGTGTAGGCGTCGAGCACCCACTCGATCTGGCTGCTGCTCAGGGCGCCGCCGTCGCGCTTGGCGCTGATCACCTCGACGGCGTCGTGGGGCTGGGGGCTCACGGAGTTCCTCTCGGCGTGATCAGGGGGTCAGGTGAGGTCGTCGGGACCGAAGGCGAGGGGGAGGACCTGGTCCATCGTGCGCACGCCTTCGGGTGTCTGCAGCTCGAGGTCCGGCCCGCCGGCCTCGTAGAGGATCTGTCGGCAGCGGCCGCACGGCATGATCACCTCACCGTCGCCGTTGACGCAGACGAAGTGGGTCAGCCGCCCACCCCCGGTCGCGTGCAGCTGGGAGACCAGCCCGCACTCGGCGCACAGCGTCACGCCGTAGCCGGCGTTCTCGACGTTGCAGCCGACGAGCAGCCGCCCGTCGTCGGCGAGCCCCGCGGCCCCGACGTGGAACCCCGAGTACGGCGCGTAGGCCCGAGCGGCGACGTCGGTGGCTGCCTGCTGGAGCGCCGCCCAGTCGACGCCCGTCACGAGGGGCCCATCAATCCGACTTCTGGTACGGCTGGCCGTCGGCAGCCGGCGCCCGCACCCGGCCCACGAAGCCGGCGACCGCGATGATCGTTGCGAGGTAGGGCAGCGCCGCGAGCAGGTCGCCGGGGACCTTCTCGTCGAGGATGCTCAGCTGGTCGCGCAGGTTGCGCAGGAACCCGAACATGAGCGCCGCCATCGCGGCGTACACCGGGTGCCAACGACCCATGATCACCGCGGCGAGCGAGATGAAGCCGAGCCCGGCGGTCATCTCCTTGTCGAACGCACCCGTGCTGAGCGTGAACGACGCTCCGCCGAGGCCCGCGAACACCCCGCCGAGCAGCACCGCCTGCCAGCGGGTCCGGTTGGGGTCGATCCCGACCGTGTCCGCGGCCTTCGGGTGCTCGCCGACCGAGCGGACCCGCAGTCCCCAGCGGGTCTGGAACAGCAGGAACCAGACGGCCGGCACCGAGACGTAGGCGAGATAGACGAGCAGCGTCTGCCCGAAGAGCGCCTCCCCGATGTAGGGGATCTCGTGCAGGACCGGGATCTCGACCGGCTCGAGCAGTCCTGGGTTGTTGAACTGGTCGTTGCGGTCGTCGGGGATCTGGCCGAGCAGGAACGAGGTGATGCCGTAGCCGAAGGCCACCAGCACGACTCCGACGACCACCTGGTCGACGTGGTAGCGCAGCGAGAAGAAGGCGAGCATCGCGGCCACGCCCATGCCGGCCAGGACGCCGCCGAGCAGCCCGAACACCGGGCACCAGAAGAGCGGGATCGCCGCGATGGAGGCGATCGCGAAGCTCGAGAACACCGAGCCGAAGAACGCACCGGCGATGAACTGACCCTCGATCGCGATGTTGACGACGCCGGCCCGCTCGCAGAGCACGCCCGCGAGCGCGCCGAAGACGAGCGCGGTGGCGATCCGGATCGTGCCCGGGATCGGATTGGTCATCGCGGGCGCGAACGCGCCGCTCGGGTCGGCGTAGGCCCACATGAGGAACGCGCCGTAGAAGCCGAGGCCCACGGCGACCGCGACGAGGACGCCGACCCAGCCGCGCGGGAACCGGTTGACCAGAGCGAGCAGCAGGGCGACCGCGGTCAGCGCCACAGCGACCCACGAGATCACGGTGCCGTCGAACTCGACCGGGGGGTTGTCCTTGGTCCGCGGACCCTTGAAGAGGTGGGCGACGGTGGGGTCGTCGATCTCGAGCTTGAACCAGACCTCGGCGAGCAGCACCAGCCCGAGGACCACGACGAGCTTGATCTGACGGCGTACGTCGGCGCGGTCGCGGACCTGCGGTTCCACGGGCGCGGCCGCGGCCGGAGTCTCGATGACGTCGGTCATGCGGTCGCTCCCTTCGGCTCGGCCACGGCCGGTGCGGCGGGCTTCTTCCTCCGCTTGATCCTGCCGAGGCCGCGGATGAGGGCGGGCGCGGCGACGAAGAGCACGATCAGCGCCTGCACGACCTGGATCAGCTCGGGCGGCACGCCGGCGGAGGTCTGCATCCCGAGGCCGCCGGCCGACAGCGCGCCGAACAGCAGCCCGGCGAGGACCGTGCCGAGCGGGGTCGCCCGACCCAGCAACGCGACGGTGATGGCGTCGAAGCCCACCGAGCCGACGACCTGGTCGGTCACCGACTGCTGGAGGCCCAGGAGCGTCATCGTGATGGCGAGGCCGGACAGCAGGCCGGCGATCGCCATCGTCGCGATGTAGACCTTGGCGATGCTCATGCCGGCCGTGCGGGAAGCCTCCGGGTTGGCGCCCACGGCGCGCATCTCGAAGCCGAGCTTGCTGCGCTCGAGCAGCCACCAGACGCCGAGTGCGGCGACGAGAGCCAGCGGGATGCCGATGTGGAGGCCGGCGATCGTGGGATACGTCGCACTGTCGGCCACCGGCGGGCTCAGCAGGTTGTCGCTGCCCTCACGCTGGAAGGACTCCTTGGCGAGGAAGTAGAGGACGGTGAACCGGCCGATCTGGTTGAGCATGATCGTGGTGATCACCTCGTGGGCACCGGTCTGGGCCTTGAGGACGCCGACGATGCCGCCCCAGACCGCCGAGGCCAGGACGCCGGCGCCGATGGCGGCCAGGAGGTGGATGCCCGGCGGCAGGTCGTAGGTGAAGCCCACGTAGCCGGCGGCGAGAGCGCCCACGAGCATCTGGCCGGTCGCACCGATGTTGAAGAGGCCGGCCCGGAACGCGATCGTCACGCCGAGGCCGGCGCAGATGAGCGGAGCGGACCGCTCGAGCGTGCGCTGCAGCGCCGAGCCCGATCCGACGGCGCCCCGGACCAGCGCGCTGTAGGCGTCCCAGACCGCACCCGCGGAGTGCCGGACCACGTCGCCGGCGTAGATGAAGAACGAGCCCGGGTAGGAGAACAGGTTGTCGAGCGCCTCGATGACCTCGTCGTCGGAGATCGCGATGAGGAACGCACCGACGGCGAGCGCCAGCAGGATCGCGACCAGGGTGTCGCGGACGGTGGGCAACCAGGAGCGCAGGTCGCGGCCCTTGGCCGGCCCCTCCTCCGGGTCGGGGGTGATGGCCTCGGGGGCCGGCGACATCGCGGTCACGAGGCGACCTCCGATCCGTCGGTCGATCCTCCGGGGGTCGCACCCGCCATCAGCAGGCCCAGATCGGCACGCGGGATGTCAGGTGGCACGGTGGCGACGATGCGTCCGTCGTACATCACTGCGATCCGGTCGGCGAGTGCATAGATCTCCTCGAGCTCGGTCGACACGATGATCACGGCGGTGCCGCGGTCGCGCTCGGCGACGATCCGCTTGTGGATGAACTCGATGGAGCCGACGTCGACGCCACGGGTCGGCTGCGAGGCGATGAGCACCTTGAGCGGCCGCGAGAACTCACGGGCGACGACGACCTTCTGCTGGTTGCCGCCCGAGAGGGCCGCGACCGGGGTCTCGGCGTTCTCGGTGCGGATGTCGAACTCCTCGATGCGTGCCTTCGCGTTGGCGGAGATGGCGTCGAGGCGCAGCGCGGGTCCGCGGGAGAACTCGTCGGAGCGGTAGAGGTCGAGGACCAGGTTCTCCCGCACGCTGAACGAGCCGACGTAACCGTCGTGGGAGCGGTCCTCGGGGACGTAGCCGATCCCTTCCTCGAGACTCTGGCGCGGGCCGTGCTTGCTGATGTCCCTGCCGGCGAGCTCGATCCGGCCGGCGTCGGGCTTGATGAGGCCGAGCAGCGACTTGATGAGCTCGGTCTGGCCGTTGCCCTGGACCCCGGCGATACCGAGGATCTCCCCGCCGCGCGCCTCGAACGAGACGTCCTTGACGACCACGTGCCCGCGGGGGTCGATGACGGTGATGCCCTCGGCCTTGAGGACGGGCGCGCCGACCTCCGCGTGGTCCTTGCTGACGACGAGCGAGACGCTACGGCCGACCATCATCTCGGCGAGCTCGGCCTCGCTGGCCGACGGCTCGGCGGTGCCGACGACCTTGCCGCGACGGATCACGCTGATCTTGTCGCCGATCGCCTTGACCTCGCGGAGCTTGTGGGTGATGAAGATGATCGAGGTGCCCTGCGCCTTGAGCTCGCGCATGATGCCCATCAGCTCGTCGATCTCCTGCGGTGTCAGGACCGCAGTCGGCTCGTC
This sequence comes from Nocardioides stalactiti, assembly GCF_014180715.1. Taxonomy (GTDB): domain Bacteria; phylum Actinomycetota; class Actinomycetes; order Propionibacteriales; family Nocardioidaceae; genus Nocardioides; species Nocardioides stalactiti. Next base: position 68,392 of record NZ_JACEFC010000004.1, read on the forward strand.
GAGGATGAGGACCTGCGCGTGGCTGGCGAGGGCCTTGAGGATCTCGACGCGCTGCTGCACGCCGACCGGGATGTCCTCGACGTAGGCGTCCGGGTCGACCTTCAGGCCGTAGCGGTCGGAGAGCTCACGGACCTGCTTGCGGGCCGCGCGCCGGTTGAGCACGCCGCCGCCGTAGGTCTGCTCGTGGCCGAGCATGACGTTCTCGGCCACGGTGAAGACAGGGACCAGCATGAAGTGCTGGTGGACCATGCCGATGCCGGCGGCGAGGGCGTCGCCCGGGCCGCCGAAGCTGACCGGCTTGCCGTCGAGCAGGATCTCCCCGGACGTCGGCGTGAGCAGGCCGTAGAGCATGTTCATCAAGGTCGACTTGCCGGCACCGTTCTCACCGAGCAGGCAGTGGATCTCGCCCGGCTCGATCACCAGGTCGATGCCGTCGTTGGCGGTGAACGAGCCGAACTTCTTGGTCAGGCCCTTGATCTCGAGGCGCATGGGGTCCCCTGTCCGTCGTTGGTCATGGAACGCTCGCAACTTACCGAAAATGCGGCAGACAGGTCGGGGTGGAGGACTCCACCCCGACCTGTCCGTTCAGCTGTCCAGCAGAGGTGGCGAATCAGCCGACGGTGATCTCACCGGCGATGATCGCTGCCTTGAGCTCCTCGATCTTCGCCGCGAGCTCGTCGTCCACGTCGGCGTTCGGGCCGTACGGCGCGATGCTGACGCCGCCGTTCTCGAGCGTGCCGGTGTAGACCTCGTTGGAGAACGTGCCGCTGGCGGAGTCGAGGATGGCCTGCTCCACGGCGACGTCCATGCCCTTGACGACCGAGGTCAGCAGCGAGTCGCAGTACTCGGCGGCCGAGATGCAGCCGTCGGTGTCGACCCAGACGGCAAACGCCTCAGCGTCCTGGGCGGCCTGGAGGCCACCGAGACCCGCGGGACCGGCGACCGGGAAGATCACGTCAGCACCCTGAGCGATCATCTCCTCGGCCAGGGACTGGCCGGCGGTCTTGTCCTCGAAGTCGTTGGTGAACGAACCGTCGGCCTTCTCGATGTCCCAGCCCAGGACTTGGACCTCGGCGCCGTTCTCCTCGTTGTAGTAGTCGACACCCTGGACGAAGCCGGTCATGAAGATCGTCACCGTCGGGATGTTCAGACCACCGAAGGTGCCGACCACGCCCGTCTCGGACTTGGCAGCGGCCAGGTAGCCCGCGAGGAACGCCGGCTCGGCCGTGTTGAAGTTGAGCCCCTTGAGGTTGGCCGGGGGCGCCTCGTAGCCGAAGTCGACGATCGCGAAGTCGACGTCCTTGGCCTTCTTGGCCGCGGCCTCGGTCGCGTCACCGAGCAGGAAGCCCACCGTGGTGATCTGGTTGCAGCCCTCGTCGACGAGCGACTGGATGTTGTCGGCGAACTGCGACGGGTCGGTCGACTCCGCCTCGGAGGTCTGGACGCCGTAGTTGGCCGCGGCGGCCTCCATGCCGTCGTGCGACGTCTGGTTGAACGACTTGTCGTCGAAGCCACCGGAGTCGGAGACCATGCACGCCTTGAAGTCGGGGAACTGCTCAGCGGCTTCGGTCGGGGAAGTCTCCTCGGTCACCGAAGGCGAGTCGCTCGCCTTGGGAGTGTCGTTGTCGCCGTCGTCCTCGCGGTCTCCGCAGGCCGTCAGGGCGAGTGCTGCGATGGTCGCGACCGCAGCGATTCGAGCCGTCTTCATCACGGCGTCCTCCTGGATTGGGTCCTCGTCACGCCCCAGACGGGGCATTCCGATGCACCCTAACGGCGAGTTTCGCTCGCGTGGGGTGTTGCAACGGAAATTTCTGAGGTTGTTATCGAGCGGTGATAACACTTCGGGCGGCCACGGCCGCCATCACGCGCGCCCCGATGCCCACCGCTGCCTCGTCGATCCGCAGGTCACCCTGGTGCAGGTCGTACGTCGCGCCGCCCGGCGTGCGGGTCCCGAGACGGAACATCGCGCCCGGGATGCTGGCCAGGTACCAGCCGAAGTCCTCGCCGCCGAGGCTCTGCGGGACCTCGGTGCGGTGGTGCGGCCCGAGGACCGCGTCGACCGACGCGGAGACCAGACGGATGCACTCGGCGTCGTTGACCACGGGCGGGACGCCCTGGAGGTAGTCGACGACGGCCGTCACGCCGTAGGGCCGCACGATGTCGAGGACGGCCTCCCGCACCACGGCCTCCACGCCGGCCCAGGCGACCGAGTCGAGGATCCGGACGGTGCCCGACGCGATGCCCTGGTCGGGGATGACGTTGGGCGCCGATCCCGCCCGGAGCACGCCCCAGACGACGCTGACGCCCGCGCGGGGGTCCATCCGCCGACTCAGGACCGCGGGCAGCTCGCTGGTGATCTTGGCGAGCGCGAAGGTGAGGTCGCCGGTCAGGTGGGGCCGCGAGGTGTGGCCGCCGTTGCCCTCGAGCCGGACCTCGATCCGGTCGGCGGCGCTCGTGATCGGCCCGGTGCGGACCCCGACGGTGCCGACGTCGACCGCGGGCTCGGCGTGGAGCGCGAAGATCCGGTCGACGTCCTCGAGCGCGCCGTGGTTGACCAGGTGGACCGCGCCGCCCGGCATGACCTCCTCGGCGGGCTGGAACAGCAGCCGGACTCGGCCACCGAGCAGGCCTCGGTCGTGGAGCTCGGCGATCGCGTGGGCGGCCCCGACGAGGGCGGTCGTGTGCAGGTCGTGGCCGCAGGCGTGGGCGACGCCGGGCACCGTGCTCGACCACGGGTCGTTCGTGACGTCCTGGACGGGCAGCGCGTCGAGGTCGGCGCGCAGCGCGACCACCCGGTCGCCCTCGCCGATCTCGGCGATCGCGCCGCTGCGCTGGGAGAGGGTCACCCGCCACCCGGCGTGCTCGAGGATCTCGACCACCCGGTCCGTCGTACGACGCTCCTCCCACGACAGCTCCGGGTGCCGGTGCAGGTCGCGGCGCAGTTCGACCAGATCGTCGAGGTGCTTCTCGACGACATGGTTGATCAGGCTCTCGACCGACTCGGCAGTGGACATCGGATCGAGCCTAGTCCCCCGCCGCGGCCTGGTCGCGGTCGTAGGCCTCGAGGATCCGGTCGGCCGCCAGCGGTGCGGTCAGGTCGCCGGCCAGCACGGCGGCGCGGACGTCCGCCTGGACCGCCCTGACCCCGGCGGAGTGACGCAGCCGCTGGTCGAGCTCGTCACGGACCAGCGCCCAGGTGAAGTCGAGCTGCTGCTCGGCGCGCTTGCGGGCCAGCCCGTCCGTGCCGAGCCGGTCGCGGTGCTGGAGCACCTCGTGCCAGACGACGTCGAGCCCCTTGCGGTGCAGGCCGGAGTAGGTGAGCACGGGCGGCGCGGCCGCGGTGCCGCGGACCAGCCGCAGCGCGCCCGACAGCTCGCGGGCCGCTGCCCGCGCGGCGATCTCCTGGTCGCCGTCGTCGGCCTTGTTGACGGCGATGACGTCGGCGATCTCCAGGATGCCCTTCTTGATGCCCTGGAGCTGGTCGCCGGTACGGGCGATGGTCAGGAACAGGAAGGTGTCGACCATCCCGGCGACGGTGACCTCCGACTGGCCGACGCCGACCGTCTCGATGAGCACGACGTCGTAGCCGGCTGCCTCGACGACGGTCATCGCCTGCGCGGTCGCCCGCGCCACTCCCCCGAGCGTCCCCTCGGAAGGCGACGGGCGGATGTAGGCGTTCGGGTCCGTGGACAGCTGGGCCATCCGGGTCTTGTCGCCCAGCACCGACCCACCGGTGCGGACCGACGACGGGTCGACCGCGAGCACCGCCACCTTGTGCCCGTCGGCGGTGAGGTGGGTGCCGAGCGCCTCGATCGTGGTCGACTTGCCGACCCCCGGGACTCCGGAGATGCCGACCCGGACGGCACCGCCCGCGTGCGGGGTGAGCCGAGCGAGCAGCTCACGGGCCAGCTCGCGATGGGCCGGCTTGCGGGACTCGACCATCGTGATCGCCCGGGACACACTGGCCCGGTGCCCGGCGAGGACGCCCTCGGCGAGCGTGTCGACCTGATCGGATCCCGTCACCACGCAGGCAAGGCTACTGACGCGCCTCCCCTCTGGCGGCATCGCTCCGCACCGGCGAGACTCCCCGCATGACGATCGAGCAGTGGTGGGCGGACGGCACGCGGGTGGAGCTCTCCGTCGGTGGTGCGTCGCGCACCGTCTTCGTCCGACGCACGGGCGCGGGCTCCCCGATGACGTTGCTGCACGGCTTCCCCAGCTCCTCGCACGACTGGGCGAAGGTGGCGCCGGCGCTGGCGTCGTCGTACGACCTGCTGATGCCGGACTTCCTGGGGTACGGCGCCTCGGACAAGCCGCACGACCACGCCTACTCCATCCACGAGCAGGCCGACCTCGTCGAGGCGGTGTGGGCGCACCACGGCGTCACCAGCACCCGGGTGGTGGCACACGACTACGGGGTCTCGGTCTGTCAGGAGCTCCTCGCCCGTCGCGCCGAGGGAGCGTTGGACGTCGACATCACGCGGGTCGACTTCCTCAACGGCGGCCTCTACCCCGACCTGCACCGTCCCGAGCCGGTGCAGACGATGCTGCTCGACCCCGAGCAGGGGCCCCAGATCAGCGCGATCATCAACGAGGAGCTGATCGCCGGCTCGCTCACCCCGACCTTCCCCGAGGGCTACGACCTCGCTGCGGATGCGGCCGCGATCTGGGCGGGCCTGGAGCGCGATTCCGGGCAGCTCAACGCGCACCTGCTGATCCGCTACATCACGGACCGTCAGCAGCACGCCGAGCGCTGGACCGGCGTCCTGGAGGCCACCGACGTCCCGCTCGCCTTCTGCTGGGGCATGCTCGACCCGGTGTCGGGCGCACACATGGCCGAGCGGATCCGCGAACGGCTGCCCGAGGCGCCGTTCACGGCCCTCCACGACGTGGCCCACTGGCCGCCGCTCGAGGCGCCCGATCGGGTCGTGGCCGCGATCCTCGCGGACTGACGCCGACGCCGGGACGCGTCCGGGGTCAGTGACCGAGCTGCGCGGAGAGGTCCTCGAGCAGCTCCAGCGCCGACTCGGCGATGACCGTGCCCGGCAGGAACACCGCGGACGCGCCCATCTCCTTGAGCGTCGGGACGTCGTCGGGCGGGATGACGCCGCCGATGACGACCATGATGTCGCCGCGGCCCTGCTCCTCGAGCGCCTTCTTCAGCGCCGGCAGCAGCGTCAGGTGACCGGCCGCGAGCGACGAGACGCCGACGATGTGGACGTCCGCGTCGACCGCCTGCTGGGCGACCTCCTCCGGCGTGGAGAACAACGGCCCGACGTCGACGTTGAAGCCGAGGTCCGCGAACGCCGAGACGACGACCTTCTGGCCGCGGTCGTGGCCGTCCTGGCCCATCTTGGCGACGAGGATGCGGGGGCGCCGGCCCTCGTCCTCCTCGAACTTCGCGGTGGCCTGGAGGACAGCGGCGGCGGCTTCGTTGGTGTCGCCGACCTCGGACTTGTACACGCCCGAGATGGTACGGATCACCGCCTGGTGCCGGCCGTAGACCTTCTCCAGCGCGTCGGAGATCTCGCCGACGGTCGCCTTGACCCGGGCCGCGCCGACGGCGAGCTCGAGCAGGTTGCCGTCGCCGGTGTCCGCGCTCTTGGTGAGCGCCTCGAGGGCGGCGTCGACGTCGCCCTGGTCGCGCTCGGCGCGGAGCCGCTCCAGCTTGGCCATCTGCTGGCGGTAGACGTCGTCGTTGTCGACCTTGAGCACCTCGAGCGGGTCCTCGGCCGGCAGCCGGAAGGTGTTGACGCCGATGACCTTCTGGGCGCCGGAGTCGATCCGCGCCTGGGTGCGGGCCGCGGCCTCCTCGATGCGCATCTTCGGGATGCCCTGCTCGATCGCGGCGGCCATGCCACCGGCGGCCTCGGCCTCCTGGATGTGCGCCCACGCCTTCTCGGCGAGGTCGTGGGTGAGCTTCTCGACGTAGTACGAGCCGGCCCACGGGTCGATCGAGTACGTCGTACCGCTCTCCTGCTGCAGCAGCAGCTGGGTGTTGCGGGCGATGCGGGCGGAGAAGTCCGTCGGCAGCGCGATCGCCTCGTCGAGGGCGTTGGTGTGGAGCGACTGGGTGTGGCCCTGGGTCGCGGCCATCGCCTCGATCGCCGTCCGGCCGACGTTGTTGAAGACGTCCTGGGCGGTGAGGCTCCAGCCGGAGGTCTGGCTGTGCGTGCGCAGCGACAACGACTTCGGGTTCTGCGGGTCGAACTGGCGCACCAGCCGGCTCCACAGCGCCCGGGCCGCGCGCATCTTGGCGACCTCCATGTAGAAGTTCATGCCGATCGCCCAGAAGAAGGACAGCCGCGGCGCGAACTGGTCGATCGTCAGGCCGCTCTCGAGACCGGCCCGGATGTACTCCACCCCGTCGGCCAGCGTGTAGGCGAGCTCGAGGTCGGCGGTCGCCCCGGCCTCCTGCATGTGGTAGCCGGAGATGGAGATCGAGTTGAACCGCGGCATCCGCTGGCTGGTGAACGCGAAGATGTCGGAGATGATCCGCATCGACGGCGTCGGCGGGTAGATGTAGGTGTTGCGGACCATGAACTCCTTGAGGATGTCGTTCTGGATGGTCCCCGCGAGCTGCTCCGGCTTCACCCCCTGCTCCTCGGCCGCAGCGATGTAGAGGGCCAGCACCGGGAGCACGGCACCGTTCATCGTCATCGAGACGCTCATCTGGTCCAGCGGGATGCCGTCGAACAGCGTGCGGGTGTCGTAGATCGAGTCGATCGCCACGCCCGCCATACCGACGTCACCGCGGACGCGCGGGTGGTCGGAGTCGTAGCCCCGGTGGGTCGCCAGGTCGAACGCGACGGAGAGGCCCTTCTGGCCGGCCGCGAGGTTGCGGCGGTAGAAGGCGTTGGACTCCTCGGCGGTCGAGAAGCCGGCGTACTGCCGGATCGTCCACGGCTGGCTCGTGTACATCGTCGGGTAGGGCCCGCGGAGGAACGGGCTGAGCCCCGGGTAGGTGTCGAGCGCGTCGAGGCCCGCGAGGTCGCTGGCGTCGTACGACGGCTTGATCTCGATGCCCTCGGGGCTGAGCCAGCCCTCGCCGGTCGGCGCCTGCACGGCGGCCGCGGCGCCGGCGAGCGGCAGGTCCTTGAAGCTGGCGGGGATGGTCATGCGAGCTTCTCCCTCGTGGCGGTCAGGAAGGCGAGCGCGTCGACACCCATCGCCGCGGCGTCGTCGACGTCCGCGGAGACGGCGTCGGGCTTGCCGGCGATGATGACGTGCTGGGCGCCCGCGGCGCGGAGCGCCTCGACGGCGGCCCCGCCCCACTCGCCGTAGGTGGCGTCGGTGCCGGCCAGGCAGACGACCTGCTGGCCGCCGTACGCCGCGACGAGCTCGTCGACGCCCGACGTCGCACCGGCAGCCTCGACCGCGATGCCGCCGGCGGCGAACAGGTTGGTCGCGAACGTCGCGCGGGCCGTGTGCTGGGCGATGCTGCCGAGCGTGGCCAGGAAGACGGGCTGTGCTGCCGGCTCGTCGCGCAGGGCCTCGAAGGAAGCGCCGTAGCGCGCCACCCGGTCGTTGAACGGGTCGGCGTCGCGGGCCGGGAGCTCCTCGGCGAGGTTCGGGAACTCGGTGAGGCCGGTCAACGGGCGCTTGCGGCGCGCGATCTCCTTCTCACGAGCGGCGACGGTGGTCGCGATCCGATCGCGGAACGGCGACAGGTCGTGGCCGGCCTCCCACTCCTGCTCGAGCTGCTGGAACGCCGCCCAGCCGGCCGCGGCCAGGTCGGCGGTGAGCGCCTCCACGGCGTAGGCACCACCGGCCGGGTCGGCGACCGCGGCCACGTGGGACTCGTCGATGAGCAGGTGGTTGACGTTGCGGGCGATCCGGCGGCCGAAGCCCTCCGGCTGGCCGAGCGCGGCGTCGAACGGCAGCACGGTGGCGGCGTGGG